>NZ_JBQSVC010000022.1:0-60841 GCF_052376035.1 Halomonas sp. AOP7-E1-9 | reverse complement strand
CGTGGAAGAAAATAAAGCACACGTGTTAATGGTATGATGCGTCCCCAGCGACTATATCAACCGGCTGTCACTTTAGGTGATAGACGCAATTTGAGGTGAAGTGGTGAGTGAAACGGTACCGACATCGTGGTTAGTTTACTGCCGCCCTGGTTTTGAACATGATGCGTTGTCAGAAATGCAGCACCATGCAAAGCACCAAGGGGTACCCTGTGAACCTGCTTATGGGGAAGGGTGGGTCAGCCTAACGCGAACAGACGATGAACCCGTTAATGACTTGCACCGGCGGGCGGCTTTTAAAAGACTTATTTTCGCTCGTCAAAGCCTGGCGGCCTTACCAGCACTCACCTTGTCACGAGATGATCGATTAACCGCTATTTTAGAGCAGGTTAAAGCTAGCGGCTGGAGTTTTGAAGAAATCTGGCATGAAACGCCCGATACTAATGATGGCAAGGCGCTGGTTGGCCTGATCAAAGCCCTTACCAAGCCGTTGCAAAGCATGTTGAAAAAACGCGGTGCGCTACGCGGCAAGGCAGGTGGGCGTCGGTTACATATTTTTTGGACCAATGGTGATCGCGCCCAGCTAGGAATAAGTTTTCCCGGTAATCGTAGCGAGCTGCTTAACGGTATTCGTCGGTTGCGCTTCCCTTCGCGTGCACCAAGCCGCTCTACGCTTAAACTGGAAGAAGCATGGCATGAGTTTATCCCACGCGAAGAGTGGGAGGAGCGCTTGAGTGCGCATATGCAGGCAGCAGATCTAGGAGCCGCGCCCGGTGGATGGACATGGCAGTTGGTGCAGCGGGGCATGTACGTTTATGCCATTGATAATGGGCCAATGGATAAGCAGCTAATGGCCACTGGGCAAATTGATCACCTTAAAGAAGATGGCTTTACCTGGGAGCCGCCTCAGCGTTTGGATTGGCTGGTATGTGACATCGTGGATAAGCCCGTACGGGTGCTGGCGATGGTCGAGCGTTGGCTAACGCGTAAATGGTGTAGAGAGGCTATTTTTAACCTCAAACTACCCATGAAGAAACGTTGGGATGAAGTAACGCGCTGTTTGGAAACATTGGAAGAAGCGCTTAAAAACGCGGGTGTTGGTGCCCACATAAACTGCAGGCACCTTTATCACGACCGGGAAGAAGTGACTGTGCACGTAAGGCTAACCCACTAAGGTGTTAATAGCCCGCTTCATAGATGCGGATCGTCTCGTCTTCTGTTAATAGCGGTAAAATACGTTGCATCGCAGTGGCACGCGCATCGCTGGCGTGCCACTCTTTCCAGGCGCGTAAATCGCGCCATTTGGTAATCATCAAGCGTCGATCCGTATGGCCTTGTTGTGCCAGCGTTTCACCGCTGACAAAGCCTCTGACACCGAGCGAAACACGCATGACTTCGCGTGCGGCCTGTTCATACTCATCTTCAAGGCCAGGCATAATACGCCGTTCGATGATAACTTTAATCATGCTATCTAGTTCCTAAACCGAGGATATGAATGGCTGACACGACTGATGCCTCACCCCACTACGACACCGTTCTGGACACCACAGGGCTTTATTGTCCTGAACCTATCATGCTGATGCACAACAAAGTGCGTGATATGAGTTCAGGTCAAGTGCTTAAAGTTGTGGCAACAGACCCTGCTACCACGCGTGATGTACCTAAATTTTGTCAATTTTTGGGTCATGAGCTTGTCGACCGCAGTGAATCAGCAGAAAGCTACGTTTACTTTATACGCTTAGCGTAAAGATGTGCAGTCGTGCGCGGCAAAAATCGACCAATGGTGAATAGCCTCGCACGGTGCGCATAATTAAACAGGTGTGCCGCCTCGTACGTTAATCGCCTGGCACGACCATCATGGCTAATGTCTCAAGAGTAGCGGGATCTTCCTCAAGGATACGGTTAGCGATATGGCGCTGAAAGTAATAAACGCTCGGGTGACAGGAGCGTGCACTGTAGAGGCACTTATCACCCAACAGAATGGGTGTCATTGTGGCCTTTTCTTCATCAGCAAGTAAGGCATCAATAGAGCCATCGCTGTACAAGCGCCATCCGTAAACGGGTTTCATATGCCACGGTGCATTGGGGTGATTCATGCACAACGCATGAGTGCCCAGGGTATCGGGAATTTGCTGGATGAGCGTAACGTCTCCCGACGCTTCATACTCAAAATAGTCAGCGGCAGCCGTTAGCTCGTAATATTTGTGATCGGGCGGTGACTCAAAGATCTCTTCTGTTTCTGGATCGCGATAGCCAACAAAATAGCTGTTTTCTTGGCTATCCACCTCTTGGCAGGCGGTTAGTGTTTCCATCCAGGGCACTAACCCAACAACATGGCCATCGGCTCTTAAGCCCCAGGCCAGAATGGGCATGCCAAAATAGGAATCGGGGCTCGCAGCGAGCTGGTATACCATTTCCAACCCGTCTAACTCGGGCGCTAAACGAACCAAACTTTTTTGCGCCTGCTGACGCAGGCGCACGGTATCCAGGTCGATGACCTGGGCAGAGCGGGGTGACTGGGATACGCCCATGATGTCCCTCCTAATGCTGCGTGGCCACGACATTGGTAAGCAAGAAATGTTTACCGCATCCTTCACCAATAGCACAGGTTGCCCATAAGGTTAAGAGGGAGGCGAATATTTAATCGCTTAAACAGGCTGAGTGCATTTCTCTAAGCGATAAGTGGTGCGTTTTGGCCTGCTGATACTGCTGCCAAGGCGCTTGTGCGTTATCAAGCGAGAGCCATTGCGTTTGGTAAACACGTACCGCTTCTGGAAAGGCAACGCTTTGGCTGTTTATCAGCCTGTTGATAGCGAGTAGCCACTGTTGCGCGTTAGCTTCAAGGAGGTTCAGGGCTTCAGTGTCCCACGCTGTTAAACACGCTTCATGGTGTGGATCATGCTGGGTTAAGTGCTCGCTGGCGTCTTGCTGCCATGCTTGGCTAAACTGGCTATCTACCATCTGCTGCAAATAATCGACAGCGGCAAGCTGCTGCGCAATCGCTGGAAAATCACTCATCGCTAGCGGTTGGCTTGCCCGAGAGAAGCTTTTTACCCACTCATCAGAATCGAAAATAGCATTCCAGCTAACAGCGGGTAGTTGGGCTGTTTTCAGAGCAGTAAGCTGCTCAAGGCGCTCTTTATCGCGCTCGCTTAACCGGTCAGGGACATCGCTTTCCTGGCATGCCGCCAAGCGTTGCCATAACTCACGCTCGTAAAGCCAGTGCTGGCTGGGCGGTGCAACCCGGCCAAGCTGATTGTTGCGGGCTGCAATCAGCGACGTGATGTGACACTCGCGCAACGCGTAAATATTGAGTATGCCATCGCGGGTTTCAGCTACCTCAATCAGCCTTTCTTGGCGTTCTGGAAATGCCCCTATGTTGGATACTTCTGTGCGCTCGAGCGGAGGCGAGGACAGGTCTTCGGTCAACTGATGATGATAGGCGACCCATGGCTGCTCCGCCTCATGATCGCTGCAGCCTGCCAAAATCGACATTGCCGTGAACATAACGAAGAGAAGCCACTGATTTGTCACTTCTCACCCCTGTCGGCTAATCCATTTTAAACGCCAGGCCAACAACAGTGCGGCGGTGCTTAGCCCTGCAATCAAGCCTATCCAGTACCCATGAACACCTAAAGGCTCGGTTAGACCGCTTGCACCATGCACACCTAACCAGTAACCGCCTCCAAGGCCTACAAGCCAGTAGGAAAGCACTGTAATGACCATGACGATGCGGGTGTCCTTATACCCTCGTAGCGCGCCTGCCAGGTTCACCTGAAGCGAATCAGAGAGCTGGAAGATGACCGCAAGGGCAATGAGGGTAAGGGTCAGCGCCTGTATCTCAGGGTTCGAGGTATACAAGGCAATCACCGGCTTGGCAGTTAGCCACAAAAAGAGGCTGTTAAACGCCGCAATCAGTATGCTCACCACCACACCATTCCATGCGACCTGGCGAGCCAGTGTCAGGCGATGCTGGCCGAGGGTATTACCCACGCGTACCGTTAATGCCATGCTCAATGAAAGCGGCAGCATAAACAGAATAGAGGTAAAGCTGAGCGCGATTTGGTGAGCACCTACGGTTATCTCACCCAGGCTGGCAACAAACAGGGCGATCAAGGTGAACAGGGTCACCTCAACAAAAATGGCCACGCCAATCGGCATGCCTACAAAAATCAGCTCTTTAATGCCTGCCAGCTGTGGAGGCGTAAAACGGTGCCATAGCGACACGTTTTGGTAAGCACGCCCTCGGCGAGTATACAGCAGCATGATTAACATCATGGTCCACATGGAGATAGCCGTCGCGATCCCACAGCCAAAGGCACCCATGGCCGGAATTTGTTGCAGAATATCGGGAACGCCGCTACCCAACAAACTGACCAGCCCGTCGCCGCCGTAGATCAGCAGGTAGTTGGCCGGAATATTCACGAGCAAACCGATGACACTGATCCACAATGATGGCCGCGTATGGTTCATGCCATCCGAAAACGCGCGTAATGCTTGAAAGAGGGCAATACCGGGCATACCGAACGCCACCGCTGAAAGATAAGCAGCTGATTCTTGAGCGACTTGAGCCGGTACATCCATTAATTCGAAAATGGGCATGACGCTGGTTCTAAGCAGAATCGCGGCGATAATGCCTAGAACCAAGGCCACCCATAATCCTTGATGAACCGCAGGGCGAATGGCATTGCTTCGCTGTCCGCCGAGGTGATAAGCGACAATAGGGGTAAGCCCCATGAGCGTGCCCGTCATAAAGAGCATCAAGGGCGCCCATAAACTGGTACCTACTGAGACCGCTGCCAGCGACGTAGCGTTAAAGCGTCCCGTCATCATGACATCGACTACCCCCATGCCTGCCTGGGCAAGCTGCGCGCCACAAATAGGCAGCGCCAATAAAATTAAGGCACGGGTTTCTGGCCAATAGGTGGTTTTGATATCGTCAGCAAAGCGGGCCAAGGAAAGGCTCTCCGTTAGTAAAGTAATCTATAAAACGCCGCTAGATTAGCAGGAGTCGCTGGTTTTTGCCGTTTAGACTTCAGCCTACCTAACGAGGGCCGTTATACTAGGCAAAAAGGCCTTAAATAACGAGGATATTGTGGTTCACACAGATAACAAATGGTTACTTGAGGATATTACGGCACTCTTTGACGGCATTTTTATGCCGCGCTATCAAACCCGATTAGTGCGGGGTGAAGATGAGCCGCTTTATCGACCGGCAAGCAAGGAAGCGCCTTATCATCAGATTATCTTTGCCCGTGGGTTTTATGCCAGCGCCCTGCATGAAATGAGCCACTGGTGTATTGCCGGTGCCAAGCGCCGTCAGTTGGAAGACTATGGCTACTGGTATTTGCCCGATGGGCGCAATGCCCAAGAGCAGAGCGCTTTTGAGCAAGCCGAAATTTCCCCTCAGGCGTTGGAATCACTGTTTGCCGACGCGTGTGGACGCATCTTTCATATCAGCGTGGACAATCTGGGGGGCGATGTTGACGTCGATCGTGACGCATTTGCGGAGAAGGTAAACGCCCGAAAGCAGCGCTATTTACAAGAAGGCCTGCCCACGCGCGCCAACGCCCTTTACGTAGCGTTGACGTCGTTTTATCAGCGCAAAGAGCCACTAGCCGTTGCGATTACCCAAGGCCAGGCAGTCTTGGATCAAGCGCTTGTGGCTGCTAATGCTTAATCCGTATCGGTTAAGCGCTGGTGCAAGGACAGCATGACCTCAAGCTCATGTTCGGGGCGCATGGGCTCCAGACCCAGCTCGCTGAATGTCTCACGTCGCTGGCGGTGCCATTCACCCGGCGTGATAGAAGGGTAGAGCACCGATGCCGGCGCCAGCTCTACGAAGGGGTCCAACCCATACGTATCAAATAGGCGCGCCAGCGCCGCCTCGTCCTCACCATTGTCGCTGGTGTATAGGGTGGCGGAGAAGTGATCGTTTTCCAGCTCGCGAATCACCTCAAGTGGGCTAACGCCCAAGCTCTCAAGCTCCTCAATGCTGTAAGCGCCCATGGCATTGGTATCTTCCTTGATCCAGCTATCGTCAGGCTGGATCAAGGTTTCCTTAACGCGCCCATCGGGCAAGGACCAGGCAATGGCAAGGGGGAGGCCATCTTCTTCGCCCGTTTCAATGGCAATAAATCCTGGGTAATCGGCCACGCTCGTACTCCTTTCAAGATTCTGTAGGCAGGCGGAAAAAGCGCTGTGCAGTTTGCGTCGTGGCGCTACCTAGTTCAGCTTCGCTGATGCCGCGCCACTGGGCAATTTCTTTTACGATCCACGGCAGAAGCGCTGGCTCATGGCGGCGCCCTTTGAGTTTAGCGGGTAGATTGCGGGGCAGCAGGTAAGGGCAGTCGGTCTCCACCATCAAGCGCTCCAGCGGAATATCGTTAACCAGCGGACGCAAGTGATGGCCGCGACGCTCATCGCAAATCCAGCCGGTCAGGCCAATATGTATATCCAGGTCCAGATAGCCGTGCAGCGTATCGCGGTCAGCGGTAAAGCAGTGCACAACCGCGTCGCTGATATCACCGCGCCAAGCGGCCAGTATTTCGCGCATTCGTACGCCTGCATCGCGCTCATGTAGAAAAAGCGGTAGGCCGCTTTCAACAGCTAGTGCCAACTGCGCTTCAAACGCATGCTCTTGCTCGGCAGGCGTCGAAAAATTGCGATTGAAATCCAGCCCGCATTCGCCAACGGCGACTACCTTCGGATGTGCGTGCAAGGCTTTCATCTTGTTTGCCAGTTCTGCATTCCAGCAACTGGCATCATGTGGGTGAATGCCCGCCGTTGCGAAAAGGCCGGGATATTGTCCGGAAAGGGCTATCGCCTGCTCGGCGTGCGCCAGGTCCGTGCCCGTGACAATCATTGTATTAACATGAGCAGCATGGGCCCGCGCGATGACGTCATCAAGATCACGATCAAAGCTTTCGTGCGTCAAATTAGCGCCAATATCGACCAACGGAGACGTAGGACGAAATTGAAGCGCTTCAGGTAAAACGTTATCGACTGCCGATGAAGCCAAGCGTTACTCCTTCGTCGAAAATAGCAAACCAGTATTGTAACGCTAAGCGCACGTATCGACTAATGCGCGAAGCTTCCCCTCTACTGCTGTCCATGCGTTACACTGTGCGCCTCACGACGATGGAGGATACTGCGTGACCTTGTTACGACTCGAACAGCTGCAACTTGCCTACGGCACCCAAGTACTGTTGAACCGCGCTGACCTTACGGTCGAAAAAGGCGAGCGGCTGGCGCTGGTCGGGCGCAACGGCACCGGTAAATCTACGCTTTTAAAATTAGTGGCGGGTGATATTCAGGCAGATGACGGCTCGGTTTGGCGAGCGCCTGGCTTGAAAATTGGGGTGTTGGCTCAGGAGTTACCTGAGTCATCGGGCATGACTATTTTCGACATGGTCGCACAGGGTCTGCCTGAAGCGGGCGAGCTGCTGTCTGAATATCAGCACTTGATCAACGATCCCGACCCGGACATGAATCGCATGGCGACGTTGCAAACCCGCATCGAAGCGATTGATGGCTGGTCGTTCCATCAGCGTATTGATGTTGTGCTAACGCGGCTGGGGCTTCCTCCTGAAACTGAGATGAGTTCTCTTTCAGGCGGCTGGCGTCGCCGGGTCGCGTTAGCGCGAGCGCTGGTGTCTGAGCCTGATTTACTTCTGCTTGATGAACCGACCAACCATTTGGACCTGGACACCATTGCATGGCTTGAAGAGCAGCTTCTGGCTTTTAATGGTGCGGTGCTGTTGATTACCCACGACCGGGCGTTTCTTTCCAGGCTGGCGACTAATATTCTTGAGCTTGATCGTGGCAAACTGGGCCGCTACCCGGGCAAATACGAAGAGTTTCAGGCGCGCAAGCAGCACGAGCTTGAAGTTGAAGCGCGGGAAAATGCCGAGTTCGACAAAAAGCTGGCGCAGGAAGAGACTTGGATACGCCAAGGGGTTAAAGCGCGCCGTACCCGTAATGAGGGGCGGGTACGTGCTCTTGAAGCTATGCGCGACGAGCGCAGTCAGCGCCGTGAGCGCCAAGGCACTGCTAACCTGACCGTTGATAGTGGTGAGCGTACCGGTAAGCGGGTAGTTGAGCTTAAAGGGGTGACTCAGCGCTTTGGTGACGACGTTGTTCTGCGTAATGTGAATCTGGAAGTCGTGCGTGGCGACCGTATCGGTTTTCTCGGGCGCAATGGCGCTGGCAAAACAACACTACTCAAAATTCTGTTGGGTGAGCTAGCACCGACCGAAGGCAGTGTACAGCTAGGCACGAACCTTAAAGTGGCCTACTTTGACCAACTGCGAGCAGGACTTGAACTGGAAAAAACGGTTTATGACAACGTGGCTCAAGGCAGTGACCGAGTCAGCGTCGGTGGCAAGGATCGCCATGTCATGAGCTACCTGCAGGATTTCCTGTTTACGCCTGACCGCGTGCGTCAGCCTGTAAAAGCACTGTCGGGCGGGGAGTCTAATCGTCTGCTCTTGGCCAAGCTGTTTACCCAGCCTGCCAATGTGTTGGTGCTTGATGAGCCGACCAACGACCTGGATATGGAAACCCTGGAGCTGCTTGAAGAGCTGTTGCTGGACTTTGACGGTACGCTGTTACTGGTTTCCCACGACCGAACCTTTATGGACAACGTAGTAACCAGCATGCTGGCCTTTGAAGGCGAAGGGGTTGTTCGTGAATACGTAGGCGGCTACACCGACTGGATACGCCAGGGCGGCAAACTACCACCTGCCCCTTGGGAGGGCGCGGCGCGTCAACAAACCGAGCCCACCAGCGCGGCGGTAGAAAAAGCGCTCGAGAAGGCACCTGAAGAGCCCACTAAAAAAACCGTCAAGCTCTCCTATAAGTTTCAGCGCGAGCTGGATGCATTGCCTGCCGACATCGAGCGGCTTGAAGCCAGTGTCGAAGCGTTGGAGCAAGTGGTAGGCGATCCCGCGTTTTATCAGCAGGAAGCCAGTGCGGTGACGGCGAAGCTGCAAGCGCTAGAGCATGCTCAGCAGGCGCTTGAAGCCGCCATGGAACGCTGGATGGAGCTTGAAGCCATGGCCAACGGCGAATAGCGAAAACTCAAGTGCATGATCCCAAAGGCGCCTGGTCGGTGCCTTTGGGGATAGTAACTTTTTGAACAGAAGCGTTCGATATGCAAGTAAGGCGCAGGAGAGTGAGCGCGTATACTTATTCGTCGCTGCTCTCGCCCTTTTTGCCAACCCGTACGGCGAGCACATCGCACTGCGCGCCGTGCAGCACGCCTGTTGACGTTGAACCCAGTAGCAGGGCAAAGCCGTGTCTTCCGTGGGAGCCAACCACAATCAAATCAACGTTATGTTCATCCGCGAAGCGATGAATTTCCGTGTCGGGCATACCCACCACCACGTGCTGGTCGGCCTTGTCGATATGGGGGGTCGCAATTTCAGCCAAGCGCTGCTTTGCATGCTCATCCAGTTGGTCTTGAATGCTGGTGAGGTCCATCGGAATATCACCTCCATAGGCGAAACCCAAAGGCTCAAGGGTATGCATAATGGAGATTTTGGCACCATTGTTGCGCTCAGCGATGACGATCGCGCGCTCTAGTACCTTGTGAGAATCTTTTGTTAGGTCAACGGCAACCAGAATATGGTGATAGCTCATGGCTTATCTCCTTGGCGATAATTAACAAAGAAGCAAACTTTGTTAGATAACCTTTACTTTAAGCTGCATGGACAATCTTAACAACGATCTGCGTCATGGTTTTTTTAACGTGTTAACAGCGTAAGACTGAAATAGGGTGGAAGCAGTGATGGTATGGTTAATTATCGTTTTTGTATTGTTATTTGTGATGGCGCCGGTCATGTGGCTCAAGCCAAGTCCGCGCCAGGTAAGGCAAATGGCGCTGCGTAACGGTGCTAAGCAACAAGGGGTCACCGTTAAAATGGAGAACCCCCCGCTGCATCATTTTAGGGGCACCATGCCCGCTTATCGTTGGCACTATCCTCAGGATGCGCCGGGCCCGGATTTTGTGCTGCTACGGGACAGCAATGCCAGTGCCGCACTTGAACCCTATTATGCTGGCTGGCGTTGGCGTATTGCACCACTGCGCGATTTGCCTGAAAGTGCCAGTGCGCCGTTAAAAGCACTCCTGGAGCGGCTGCCTCAGGATGCACTAGTGATTGAATCGACGCCTTATGCGCTAACGCTTTGGTGGTGGGAGTCGCAAACCGCCGAGCGCTTTTCCACTTATCTTGCAGACGTTAAGCAATTAAAGGCCGCGCTAAGCGGTTTGTCGGACCAGCCGGTAGGCAAGCCGTTGGATAGTCAAAACGGTGTGCATCACCGCTAAGTTGAGCATTTAAGCAGTAGGGGGCTCTTGCTCGCGCGCTTGAATGGCTAACCCGTTTGCTTCAATTGTTGACAGCCATTCATTGAGCTGTTCAAGCTCACGCTCACCAAGCCCGACAAAGAACTCTTCACGGACTTGGGTGGCCACCGCATCAATTTTTTCTAAAAGCGGCATTGCTGCTGGCGTAAGGTAAATACGCTTGCTGCGCCGGTCACTATCACAAGCGCGTCGCTCAACCAGACCCTGCTCCTCAAGTTGACCCAGTGTACGAACAAGTGAAGGGGCCTCAACACCAATCACTCGCGCCAGGTCGCACTGGGGATGTCCCTCACCCAAGCGCCAGATATGATAAAGCGTGACCCAGCGCGTTTGGGTAAGCCCCAAAGGAGCGAGCCTACGATCCAAAATTGAGCGCCACAAATGCGGCAAGCGTGCAAGACGAAAACCAATCGATGAAGCCATGGGCAACTCGCTACCAAAAAGTGGGAGGATAGATTGTCATTAGCTATGGCTTGGATTGCAAGCCATAGGCGGACTTAGTCGCTTGTCGGCGTGTCAGAACGTTCACGACTTCCTGGCACAAAACGACGTAAATTAAGTCTGCTTAAACCGCTGGCGCGAATAGCGCTATCGGCTTTAGAGGCCTTTTGTAAGTCTTCCGATACCGTAAAACGAATCAGCCCCAAGCGTTGACCACTATCGGTCATGATATCTACTCGCCAGTCACCTGATGGGTCAGCAGGAAAGTTAAGCTTATGACTCCATGCCCGATAACCCTGTTCACGCCCACCACTAATGTCCAGCCGGACGGTGTCTAACGGTTCACCGTTGTGACGCCAAGCGTGATAAATAGTTTCGCTTAATCCTCGTGGGGCGCGAATCGCGGTATACACGTAAAGGCCGTTTTCACGGATGGCGTCCGGCGTCAGCGCAATGGAACCCTGCGGTTCTCGCTGCTGAATATCAAGCGAAGGGGAAAGCGCACTACTGGTCAACCAAAGGCTTGCGGGCGGCACCCAAATACGGCCTATCCAGGCAGCATATGCAAGCGCAAGTGCTAGCCCTAGAAACAGGCACCAGCGTTTTAACGAGCGCTGCTTGAGTAAATGCCAAAAGCTGGGAAGCGCTACCAGTACCATCAAGGACATCGCTAAAAAAAGGCTTTGTCCGGTCGTGAGATGGAGCATGATCGGTAGCGTTACCAGCATCACCAAAAAAACGCACAGCGCATGGAAAATAAAATAGAGACTGCGCCAGCGGCCAGCTACCTTGTAATAAAGCGGGTCGATAATTGATAACAGCGACATGCCAATGACCAGTAGAGCAAACAGCGTTTGTCCGCTATTCCATACCGTAGTAATTAAAATGAACGGAAGGGTAAAAAACAGCGTCTCCTGGTGAATCATTTGGGCAATAAACGTAGTGGCGCCACGGTGCAGGGTA
Source organism: Halomonas sp. AOP7-E1-9 (assembly GCF_052376035.1). Classification (NCBI taxonomy): domain Bacteria; kingdom Pseudomonadati; phylum Pseudomonadota; class Gammaproteobacteria; order Oceanospirillales; family Halomonadaceae; genus Halomonas; species Halomonas sp. AOP7-E1-9. Next base: position 49,071 of record NZ_JBQSVC010000022.1, on the reverse strand, counting down.
GGGTGGCCGCGCTTGGCCAGCCAGCGGCCAATTAAACTTTCAGAAAGCAGAAGCGCCCAGGTAAATAGCAGCCCCAGCGCTAGCGCCGCGCCTAGCCACTGCTGACGGTCGACCAGAAAAAAACTGCCTACTCCCGCCGAAAATGCCATGGGCGGCCATAGCCAGCTCCAGGGTTTAATGCGCTCAACCAGGCGCTCGGTAAAGTGCTGAATGGCTTTTATGCGCGTCGGTGTTAACAGGGCGCCCATGAATATATGACCCATAGTGAAAAAAATCATGATCCATGGGTTTCTGAAAAAAGTCGATGCCCAGTAGGTAATCGTCTTAATGTGTCCTTAATAACGGAATATTTTGTCGATGAGAAAGTGTACTTCCTGGCAGGGATTAGCCAAAAGTCAGGGCTTGACGTTGTTCGATTACTCAACCAAGCTAACGCTATCAAACGACCGTATGAAATATCGGCGAGCCTGCTGAGAAACTGCTGACAGGGGCGCCAGTTCAAACTTGTGGAGAGAGCACGGATGATCTATCAAGGCAATGCCATCACGGTGGAGCGTCGTGACACCCTGGGTGGCCATCATATCGCACGGCTCATTTTTGATTTAAAAGATGAGTCCGTAAACAAGCTTTCCAGCGCTGTTGTTACCGAACTGGGAGAAGCCGTTCGCGCTCTTCAGGCGGAAAGCGACTTGCAGGGCCTGATGATTGGCAGCGGCAAAGATGCATTCATCGTCGGGGCGGATATCACCGAGTTTCACAGCCTGTTTACCAAGGGTGAAGCGTACCTTGAAGAGATGAACCTCAAGGTGCACGAGATATTCAATGCGATTGAAGATCTCCCTTTTCCAACCGTTGCCGCTATTAATGGACTTGCCTTGGGTGGCGGGTGCGAAGTGCTGCTCACCACTGATTTTCGCGTGATGAGCGAAAAAGCTAAAATTGGCCTGCCGGAAACCAAACTGGGCATTTTGCCGGGCTGGGGTGGTTGTGTACGCTTGCCACGCTTGATTGGCGCTGACAACGCGATTGAATGGATTGCCGGTGGCACTGAAAACCGTGCCGATGCGTCACTGAAAGTAGGTGCTGTCGATGCAGTGGTCACGCCCGAGCAGCTTGAGGAGGCAGCGTTAGACATCCTCGACCGCGCTAACGCCGGCGAGCTTGATTACCAGGCGCGCCGCGCAGAGAAAAAAGGCCCCTTAACGCTCAATGCTATCGAACAAATGATGGCGTTTGAAACGGCCAAAGGGTATGTCGCCGGTAAAGCGGGGCCGCACTATCCAGCCCCTATTGAAGCTATTAAGGTTATTCAAAAAGGTGCGGGTGAAGAGCGCAGTCGCGCCCAGGCCATTGAGGCGAAAGCCTTTGCCAAGCTTGCGCTAAGCAGCGTGGCGTTTAACCTGGTCGGTCTGTTTATGAACGATCAGGTCGTCAAAAAGAAAGCCAGCAAGTATGAAAAGCAGGCGCAGCCTGTTAAGCAAACGGCCGTGTTGGGCGCCGGTATAATGGGCGGTGGTATCGCTTACCAAAGCGCCTCTAAAGGCACGCCTATCTTGATGAAAGACATCAAAGATGAAGCCATTGAACTGGGCCTGAAAGAGTCCCGTAAACTATTCGCCAAGCAGGTTGAGCGTAAAAAACTCACCAGTGAGCAAATGGCGGAAAAGCTGACCAATATTCGCCCCACGCTCTCCTACGGCGACTTCGGCAATGTTGATTTGGTGGTTGAAGCGGTTGTTGAAAATCCCAAAGTAAAAGGTGCGGTGCTCAGCGAAGTCGAAGAGATGGTAGGAGAGAATACGATCCTGACCTCCAACACATCGACCATTTCGATTAACCGCTTGGCTCAGAATCTGAAGCGCCCTGAAAATTTCTGTGGCATGCACTTTTTTAACCCTGTGCATCGCATGCCGCTGGTTGAAGTTATTCGCGGTGAAAAAACCTCTGATGCAGCCGTTGCGGCGACGGTGGCTTACGCTCGCGCCATGGGGAAAACGCCCATTGTGGTGAATGACTGCCCCGGCTTTTTAGTAAACCGTGTGCTGTTCCCCTATTTCGGCGGCTTCAGCCTCCTGGTCGAGCAGGGTGCCGACTTCCAGCGTGTTGATAAGGTCATGGAGAAATTTGGCTGGCCGATGGGGCCTGCTTACCTGCTGGATGTAGTAGGTATGGATACGGCGGTTCACGCCAATGAAGTAATGGCGGAAGGCTTCCCGGACCGCATGGCGCGTGAAGGCAAAACGGCAATCCAGGTGATGTACGAAAACGAGCGCCTGGGCCAGAAAAACGCCAAGGGCTTTTATGCCTATGAAGAGGATAAAAAAGGCAAGCCCAAAAAAGTAACGGATGAGCAGGCCTACGCGTTAATCAAGGAAGTGGTTAGCGACCAAAAAGAGTTCTCCGACGAGGATATTATTGCTCGCATGATGGTGCCGCTCTGCATGGAGACGGTTCGTTGTCTGGAAGACAATATCGTTGATACGCCTGCCGAAGCGGATATGGCGTTGATTTACGGTATTGGTTTCCCGCCTTTCCGCGGTGGCGCGCTGCGCTATATCGACGCCATGGGCGTGGCGGAGTTCGTCAAACTGGCGGAAGAGCTGGCTGAAGAGCTCGGCCCGCTATATGCGCCGACTGAGAAGTTGCGCCAGATGGCGACGAACAATGAGCAGTTTTATCCCGCCCCCGGTCAGGCTTAAGTCACCGCGAACAGGAGAAATAAGATGAGTTTGAATCCCAGAGATATCGTGGTGGTCGACGGTGTACGTACCGCCATGGCAAAAGCCAAGCATGGCGCATTTCGTAACGTTCGTGCGGAAAACCTGTCCGCTGCTGTCATGCAGGCGTTGTTTTCCCGTAATCCCAATCTAGACCCTTCAGAAGTAGATGATGTGATTTGGGGCTGCGTTAACCAGACCCTTGAACAAGCCATGAACATTGCTCGCAACGCGGCGATCATGACCGGCATTCCACGCTCGGTACCGGCTCAAACCGTTAACCGTCTATGTGGCTCCTCCATGACGGCGCTGCATATTGCGGCGGCGAATATCAAAGCGGGCATGGGCGATTTCTACATCATTGGTGGTGTAGAGCACATGGAACATGTGCCCATGGCGCATGGGGTTGATGTAAATCCTGCGATTAGCAAATACGCCGCTAAAGCCTCCATGATGATGGGGCTGACCGCCGAGCTACTAGGTAAGATGTACGGTATTACGCGGGAAGATCAGGACCGGTTTGGCGTGCGTTCGCACCAGCGTGCTCAGGCAGCAATGGAAAAAGGCTACTTCGAGAATGAGATTGTCGGTGTTGAAGGCCATGACCAGCGCGGCTTTAAAGTGCTGTTCAAGAGCGATGAAGTGATCCGCTCTGATGCAAGCCTTGAGTCCATGGCCCAACTTAAGCCGGTGTTTGATCCGCGTAGCGGCACCGTGTCGGCAGGCACGTCGTCAGCGCTTTCCGTGGGCGCTTCCGCCATGGCGATCATGAGCTACGAGCGTGCCCAAGCATTGGGGCTTGAGCCTATCGCTAAAGTGCTTTCCACCGGTGTGGCAGGTTGTGATGCATCGATTATGGGCTATGGCCCGGTGCCGGCTTCTAAAAAGGCGCTGAAAGCCGCAGGCCTTTCGTCGGATGATATCCAGACTGTCGAGCTTAACGAAGCCTTTGCAGCGCAAAGTCTGCCGGTATTAAAAGACCTGGGCTTTTTGGATGCCATGGACGAAAAGGTTAACTTAAACGGTGGCGCGATTGCCTTGGGCCACCCACTAGGTTGTTCCGGCTCACGCATCAGCACCACGCTGCTTAACGTTATGCAGCAGCGCGACACCACGTTAGGCCTGGCGACCATGTGCATTGGTATGGGACAAGGGGTTGCGACGGTATTTGAGCGCTTGAAGTAACCAGCTCTATGCACTGATAAACGGCACCTATCAGGGTGCCGTTTTTTACGCCTTAAATAATCCCAGCCTCCAGGCTGGCAGCCACGGATAGCCCCAGCTCTTCGCATTGCTCGATAAAACCTGCCTGAAAGTCGCCTCGGCAAATAAGTGGCTCTTGTATGAGTCTCCAGCGCAGCCCAGTAGTAATGCTCTCAATGCCACGCTGAGTGCCGGTGCCATCGTGGCCTGCCCGAATATAAAACGCGAACGGTAAACCTTCGGTTTTATCAAGGCAGGCGTAGTAGCATCGATCAAATACGTCCTTCACTAGCCCTGCCATATAGCCCAGATTTTCAGTGGTGCCGAGAATAATCGCATCGGCTGAAAGAATATCGTCCGGTTGTGTTTCAAGCGGGGTGAGCGATGTTACCACCACCTTTTCCACGTCAGGATGGGACGCGCCGTGTACCACAGCCTTCAGCATCTTTTGTGTGTTCTCGGAAGGTGCGTGCGCAATGATCAGCAGTTTTTTGCATTCCGCCATGGCTGCCTCTTATCTGATGAAGTAAGGACACGCAAAGGCAAGCAGCCATTCTTTAGAGCGGCGCGTCTACCTGATGGTAGGGTAGCAACCTGTCTCCCGTGTGTCGTCTCAGGTGAATACTTAGCGCTATGAGTGAGTACATCTACACTTAAGGTTCAGTGAACCAAATTCTGATAGGGATGGGGAATGATAGGGGGGAGAACGATAGAGGTGGAGAACAATAGGAGTGAAGAATGGCTAAGCGCTTCAAGGTTGGCGATCACATAAAATGGAACTCAGAGGCTGGCTATGTAAGCGGGCATATCTCTCGCGTACATACGCAGGATACGACCTACAAAGGTCATCACCGTTATGCCAGTGAGGAGGAGCCGCAGTATGAAATCAAAAGCGACAAAACCGATCATGTTGCGATGCATAAAGACGCCGCGCTTACTCTGATGGATCACTAGCATTGCGTCGTGCCACCGACGTGCCACACTTACCCCCTCAATGTCCGCTCTGAGTATTATATGCCCACTGACAACACAATTAAGGTCTATTACGATGCGGTTTGTCCCCGCTGCCGCAAAGACAGGCAGCGTTATGAGCATTGGGCAGGCGAGGGGGCAAGCGATATTCGTTGGTGTGATGTCAGTGAGCACCGGCATACACTGCAAGAGAAGGGTATAGAACCTGACACTGCGTTAAAGTCGCTGCATGTTGAGCAGGCTGATGGGGATATAGTAGAAGGCATTGATGCCTATCGCCTGTTAATGGCTCGGGTTGTCTTTTTACGCCCGGTTGCGTGGTTGATCGGCCTGCCGGTGATTAAACCAGGGTTAAGGAAGCTCTATGATGGCTGGGTAAAACGACGCTTAAAGCAGCAGGGTCGCTGGTCTTAAAAATGATGGTGGTAATTTGCATGGGGAGCCCATAGGAAACATGAAAATAAAGCAAAACATGTTATGTGTCCTGCTACTTGGGAGTGTGCTATTGGCAGGGTGTGCAGGCAAGCAACACAGGGCGACATCGACCGCACCTCAAGCGAATGATGAGCCTGTTCAGGCAGCACCCGTTGCAAGTACCAGCAGTGTATCGGCGACTGACTGGGTGCCGCCGCTGTACATAAGCCCTGAAGAAGAGGCTTCTTACTATGTGAGCCGATTGTCCGATCGCCGCTTCGTTTCCTATTACGGAGACCAGGATAACCGCCGCACCTTTTATATTGCCGCCGAGCGGTTAGGTGATATTGGCTTACCCGCAGTGCCACTTTTGTATGCGCGCTTGAATACCCAGGATGAGTACGAACAAATGCTGGTGCTTTACGCGCTTCAACTGGCAACACAAGATCCGCTGCTAACGTCTAAAACCGGTGGGAATTATGTGCAGCTACCCTCCGTGCTAAGCCCCGAGAGCAACGCAGAAAATGTGGTAATTGCGCAGCAGTGGTGGCAACGCAACGCGGGTTATCTGAATTAACGTTGATGCCTTGGATATTTACTACCACTCTGTAGACATAGTGATTGGCTAACCAGGGAGAAACTTATGGCATTTGCTCTGTCATCAATGGAAGTCACCAGCACCGCTTTTGAGCAGCATCAGGCGATTCCTGCCCGCTATACCGGGGAGGGCGATGATCTATCGCCTCCTCTTGAGTGGCATAACGTACCTGAAGGTACAAAAGGGTTTGCGGTTATTTGCCACGACCCCGATGCGCCGCTGGTAAAAGATGGCCGCTACGGGTTTGTTCACTGGACCCTTTATAACCTGCCCGGCGATATTGCCGGGCTGGATGAAAACACTCAGCTGGGCACTTGTGGCAATAACGACTTCGACAAGCAGGGCTACGGCGGTCCTATGCCCCCAGAAGGGCATGGTAAGCACCTTTACTACTTTTTAGTGCTTGCTTTGGATCAGTCAATGGATCTGCCAAAAGGTCTAAGTGTCGCGGCGCTATTTGAGAAGGTAGAGCCGCACGTATTGGGAATTGACCGGCTTGTAGGCACCTACCAGCGGGGCTAATGCCCCCTTGGACTGGAGCATTTTGCCTAACCGGTGTAGGCTCCATCGCTTTGCTGGTTTTTGTGATGGAGCCATTGATGAACGAATTACCTAATTGTCCTGCCTGCGCCTCAACGTTCACTTACGATGACGGCTTGCAGTACGTCTGCCCGGAATGTGGTAATGAGTGGTCGAAAACGGCGGATGCCGATGCCCCTGACGATATTCCCAGCGTACGCGATGCGAACGGCAACCCCCTTTTTGACGGCGATAGTGTGACCGTCATTAAAGATTTAAAGGTCAAAGGCAGCTCGTTGGTTGTTAAGGTCGGCACGAAGGTTAAGAGTATTCGTATTGTTGAAGGTGATCATGATATCGACTGTAAAGTTGATGGCATTGGCCCCATGAAGCTTAAATCTGAATTCGTTAAAAAAGCCTGATGCTCAGTTAATCAGGTGCTGAGCCATAACAAGCCTATCCCTGGTGGATAGGCTTTTTTGTGGGATAGCCAATAAAATTCTTAAATGATAATGATTGTTGTTTTTGATGGTAACGGCGGCGAACGTGCCAGAACTTGACGCAATTTGCCAAGAATTGGGCAATAGGGCTTCACATCGATTTTATACAGGACTAAAATGGTACCCAATTAACACGCAAGCCAGCCTGATGATTTGCTGGCTAACGGGAGTCGCTATGCTCAAGCTTTCTCGGCTGACAGATTACGCCGCTGTTGTGATGGCACAAATTGCGCGTCACCCAGAGGCATCGCATACGGCTGCAGACTTGGCGGAAGACGTACAGCTACCGCACCCAACGGTAAGCAAAACGCTTAAGATGTTGGTCCGAGCGGGGCTTTTAGCGTCACAGCGAGGGGCGCAAGGCGGTTACCGGCTTGCCAGGCCCGCGTCACAAATTACCGCAGCGGATATTATTGCGGCGATTGAAGGCCCTGTCGCGATGACCGAGTGTAGCCATGCCCAAGGAGAGTGCGAGTTGGTCGCAACGTGTGGTGTGGCCGACAATTGGCAGCGTGTATCGCTCGCGATTAGTACCCTGCTTGAAAGCGTAACGTTAGCCCATTTGGCGGCATCATCGCCTCTCAAGCTACCCGTACAATTACCAATTCAAAGTATCAATCTATCGGCGGTATCTGCATAGCTCTGGATATACAGGGTTCTGAACATACGCAAATCCCGATCAGCGTTGATACGCATTTATTTATAATTGACGGCGAGCGGTGCTCGCCACCAACTGCCCGGAGGGTAACACCATGGCAACCGAAGAAATGGAACAGTTGGTTCGTCGCGAATACAAAGATGGCTTTGTAACCGATATTGAAAGCGACACGCTTCCACCTGGTCTAGACGAAAATACCATCGCGTTTATCTCCAAGAAGAAGGGTGAGCCGGAGTGGATGCTTGAGTGGCGTCTTGACGCTTACCGCCAGTGGTTGGCCATGAAAGAGCCTTCCTGGGCGCATCTTGATTATCCGCCTATCGACTACCAAGCGATTTCCTACTTCAGTGCGCCCAAGCGCCCCGAAGATGGCCCGCAAAGCCTCGACGAAGTAGATCCCAAGCTGCTGGAAACCTACGAAAAACTGGGTATTCCACTACACGAGCGGGCGGCGCTTGCCGGCGTTGCAGTTGATGCGGTATTCGATTCAGTATCCGTAACGACGACCTTTAAAAAGGAACTGGCTGAAGCCGGTGTTATCTTCTGCTCCATTTCTGAGGCAATCCGCGATTATCCCGAGCTGATCAAGCAGTATTTGGGTACCGTCGTGCCGGTGGCCGATAACTACTTTGCCGCGCTTAACTCAGCCGTGTTTACCGACGGCTCGTTCGTATTTGTTCCTGAAGGCGTTACCTGCCCGATGGAGCTATCGACGTACTTCCGTATCAATGCGGCCAATACCGGCCAGTTTGAGCGTACGCTGATCATTTGCGAAAACCGTGCTCAGGTTTCTTATCTGGAAGGTTGCACCGCGCCGATGCGCGATGAGAACCAGCTGCACGCGGCCGTTGTTGAGCTTGTCGCATTAGATGATGCCTACATCAAATACTCTACCGTCCAGAACTGGTACCCCGGTGATGAGAACGGCAAGGGCGGCATCTATAACTTCGTGACCAAACGTGGCGACTGCCGTGGCGCGCGTTCACGCATTAGCTGGACCCAAGTTGAAACCGGCTCGGCCATTACCTGGAAATATCCTTCCTGCGTGCTGCGCGGTAAAGACAGCATTGGTGAGTTCTACTCCGTTGCCGTTACTAACGGGCGCCAGCAGGCCGATACCGGTACCAAGATGATTCACATTGGTGAAGGCACGCGTTCCTATATCGTGGCCAAAGGTATTTCGGCAGGTAAGAGCGACCAGTCCTATCGCGGCCTGGTGAAAATTGGCCCGCGTGCCAAAGGCGCGCGTAACTTCACGCAGTGTGATTCGCTGCTGATTGGCGACAAGTGTGGCGCTCACACCTTCCCGTATCAGGAAATCGGTAACAGCACGGCAACGATTGAGCATGAAGCCACCACCTCAAAAATTGGTGAAGATCAGCTGTTCTACTGCCGGAGCCGGGGTATTTCCGAGGAAGATGCGGTCAGTATGATTGTTAACGGTTTCTGTAAAGATGTTTTCCAGGAGCTACCGATGGAGTTCGCGGTAGAGGCTGAAGCGCTCTTGAACGTGACATTGGAAGGCGCGGTAGGCTAATCGTTTAGCCGGATTGCCGTACACATTACTTTGATACGCGTCGCGCCAGCGACTCGCCAGAATTAGAAGGTTTATGACTATGTTGCAAGTAACTGATTTACACGTCACCGTTGAAGACAAGCAGATCCTTAAAGGGCTTACCTTGACCATCAACGCCGGTGAAGTACACGCCATCATGGGGCCTAACGGCGCGGGTAAATCAACCCTGTCAGCGGTGATTGCTGGTAAAGATGGCTATGAAGTCACCCAGGGCAGCATCACCTTTGAAGGTAAAGACGTACTTGAGATGGAATTTGAAGAGCGCGCCCAGGCAGGCCTGCTGTTGGGTTTCCAGTACCCGGTTGAGATTCCGGGGGTAAAGAATATTTACCTGTTGAAGTCAGCGCTGAACGCCCAGCGCAAGGCGCGCGGTGAAGAAGATATGCCAGCGCCTGAGTTTATGAAGCTGGTAAAAGAGAAGCTTGGCTCTATGAAAATGGATGCCAGCTTTCTGCAGCGCGCGGTTAACGAAGGCTTCTCTGGCGGCGAGAAAAAGCGCAACGAAATTCTCCAAATGCTGGTGCTTCAGCCTAAACTCGCCATGCTGGATGAGATCGACTCCGGCCTTGATATCGACGCCATGAAAGTGGTCGCCGACGGTGTTAACAGCCTGCGTGCCGAAGAGCGCGCGATTCTGTTGGTAACCCACTATCAGCGCCTGCTTGACTATATCGTTCCTGATAAAGTCCACGTCCTGGTTGACGGCCGTATTGTTAAAACCGGTGATGCCGAGCTTGCCAAAGAGCTAGAGGCTAACGGATACGAAGGTATTGAGGAGTCTGTGGCATGAGCGATACGCAAACCTTTCTGGACACGCTAAAAGCGCGTAGCCAGCAGCGCGAAACGGAGCCGTCGTGGATTGCCGCGCGTCGCCAAGCGGGCGCTGCTCGCTTTGAAGCGCTGGGCTTTCCCACGCGCCGTGACGAAGAGTGGAAATATACCGATGTTCGCACCATCGCTCAGGGTAACTTTACACTGGCCGATAATGGCGACTACTCACCCGCTCAGGCAGCAGCGTTAACGCTACCTGTCGCGGCTTATCGGTTAACGTTTGTTGATGGTGTTTACGCCCCGGCGCTGTCGGATATCGACGCACTGCCCCAGAGCGTTCATGTTATGCCACTGTCAAAAGCGCTTGCTGAAAATCACGAAGCGGTGGGTGGCCCACTTGGCCGCTTAACAGGCGTGGATTTCTCTCCCTTCGCAGCCTTGAATACCGCGTTTATGGAAGAAGGCGCTGTGGTGCGTATCGCGCCGGGTACGGTGGTCGATAAGCCTATCGTGCTGCAGTTTCTCTCCAAGGCGAGCAGTGCGCCGGTGATGAGCCATCCACGTATTCTGGTTGAGGCGGGTGGTCGCAGTGAAGCCACGTTGATTGAGCACTATTGTGGCGATCAGGACGCAGCCAACTTCACCAACATTGTGGGCGAATTTATGTTGGACCGCGGCGCTATCCTGAACCACTACAAGCTTCAGGAAGCACCGCTTAACGACATGCATATTGCCAGCATGCATGTTGAGCAGGGGCGCGATAGCCGTTACACCTCGTATAACCTGAATCTGGGTGGTGCGCTGGTGCGTAACGACCTGATCAGTGACCTTAATGGTCAGGGGGCCGAAACCAACTTCTTTGGCCTGTTCTTCGGTCAGGGTCGTCAACATGTGGACAACCACACCAAGGTCAATCATAACGCGCCCTTGACGTTCTCCAATGAGAACTACAAAGGCATCCTGGATGACCGTGCGCATGGCGTGTTTAATGGCAAGGTGTACGTTAAGCGCGATAGCCAGAAGATTGAAGGCTTTCAGAGCAACCAGAACCTGCTGCTGTCTGACCGCGCCCAGATTGATGCCAAGCCTGAGCTGGAAATTTATGCCGACGATGTGAAGTGCTCTCACGGCACCACGACCGGTCAGCTGGATGAAGAGGCTATTTACGCGCTGCGTACGCGTGGTATCGATGAGGCGACGGCGCGGGGGCTGTTGACCCTGGCCTTTGCCGGTGAAGTGCTGGATAAAGTGACGCTGGATGAAGTCGCTGAGCGCGTAGAGCTTGCGGTTGCCGGTAAATTGCCGGAACGCTTTAACCTGGCTGGCCTGGTAGAAACGGCCGTCGCGCTCAACGACTAAGTTCTACGGCCTACTAAGGAGTGATGAATGTCGTCTACGGTACTTGAGAAAGCGACAGCGAATGGCCAGGCACCTTTTGACGTTCTGGCACTACGCAATGACTTCCCGATCCTTCGTCGGGAAGTGCATGGTAAGCCGCTGGTCTATTTGGATAACGCTGCCACCAGCCAGACGCCTCAGCAGGTAATAGACGTGTTTAGCGATTACTACTCGCGCTATAACGCGAATATTCACCGTGGCCTGCATACGCTGGCCGATGAGGCGACGGTGGCGTATGAAAACACACGCCAGCGTGTTAAAGCGTTTCTCAATGCTGAAGAGGCGCGCCAGATTATCTTCACGCGTGGCACGTCGGAAGCCATTAATCTGGTGGCTCAATCATGGGGTCGTACCCACCTGGCAGCAGGTGATGAAGTATTGATCTCACTGCTTGAGCATCACTCCAATATTGTACCGTGGCAGCTATTGGCGGCTGAGCGTGGTTTTACCATTAAAGTGATTCCGGTGGATGAAACGGGGGCGCTGGATATGGCGGCTTACCGTGCGCTGTTAAGCGAGCGCACTAAATTGGTCGCCGTGAACCATGTGTCTAACGCACTGGGAACCATTAATCCGGTAAAAGAGATGGCGGCACTTGCCCACCAGCATGGTGCGGTCATTCTAATTGACGGCGCGCAGGCGGCACCTCATCAGGAAGTGGATGTACAAGCGATTGATGCCGATTTTTACGCCTTCTCTGGCCACAAGGTTTACGGGCCAACAGGCGTCGGCGTACTTTACGGTAAGCAGGCACTGCTTGAATCCATGCCGCCCTGGCAAGGCGGTGGTGAGATGATCAAGACGGTCTCCTTTGACGTTGGCACTACCTTTGCGGATATTCCGCATAAGTTTGAGGCAGGCACCCCCGCCATTGCTGAAGTCATTGCCTTGGGCCGCGCACTTGAGTGGATCGAAGGTGTTGGCGTCGCGGCGATTGGAGAGTGGGAAGGGGTGTTGCTTGAACATGCTACTCAAGGCGTAAAGCGCATTGATGGATTGCGGATTGTGGGAACCGCGCCGCACAAAGCCGGGGTGCTATCGTTTGTTGTTGACGGTGCACACTCCCAGGATATTGGTCTGTTGATCGATCAGTTAGGCGTCGCCATTCGTACCGGTAATCACTGTGCGCAGCCGCTGCTTCAACACTTTGGCGTGGATGCTACGTGCCGAGCATCGTTTGCGGCGTATAATACCCTCGAAGAAGTGGAGGTGTTTATTGCCGCTCTCAATCGCGTTATTGGCATGGTGCGTTAAGGCAATCTATGAGTAACGAGAAAGCTATGGACATCGAGCAAATCGCGAGCCTTGAGCGGGGCCAGAAATTGCCACTTCAGCGTGACGTGGAAGCTATTGCGATTCCCTTTGGGAAAACGGATATCCTGGCGGAAGATAGCGTTGTTAGCGTGATGCAAGCCAAGGGCAGCTCGGTCAGTGTTGGCTTTGAAGGGCGCCTCTATCTCATAGAGGGGCGCAATTTAGATGCCTTGGGGCTTGAGGCGTTACCGCGCCCGACCCTGCACGAAAATGCCAGCGAGGAAGAAATAGAGCAGTTTGTATGGGACCAACTACGGACCTGCTTTGATCCGGAAATCCCGGTTAATATCGTGGATCTCGGGCTGGTGTATGGGTGCCGTATTGAGCGGCTGATTACGGGCGAGCAGGTCGTGACGATCCGTATGACGCTGACCGCTCCTGGCTGTGGGATGGGGGATGTCATTGCGGCAGATGCACGTAATAAAATTCTCGGAGCGCCCCAGATTAGCAAGGTCCATACCGAGATTGTGTTCAGCCCCTCCTGGAACCGTGACATGATGAGCGACGAGGCGAAACTTGAGCTTGGCATGTTCTAAGCGCCTCAGGATAGCCGGATGCACAGCGTCTTGCTAAGGTGGATCAAACGCCTGCTAATGTCGCTAGGAGCGTTATTGCTGCTGGCGGCATTGCTATTTGTAGGCGGTAATTTATGGGTAGTAGGTAGCACGGCACGCTACATCGAAAGCCAAGTGCTTGAGTGTCGCCCTGCGGATGTAGGGATTGTATTTGGCACCTCCCACTGGACTCGCAGTGGTCTACGTAACCCGCATTTTCATGCCCGCATGCGTACGTCAGCCCTGCTTGCCAATGAGCAGCGCGTGTCTCATTTGTTGCTGTCGGGGGATAATCGTACCCAAGCGTATAACGAGCCGCGTGCCATGTGGCGTGATTTGCATCGACGAGGCGTACCTGCCGAGCAGCTCACCATGGATTTTGCGGGGTTTAGTACCTACGATACGCTGGCGCGAGCCCGCGACGTTTTTCAGCTTGAGCAGGCGCTTTTGGTGACCCAAAGCTGGCATTTGCCGCGCGCGATATTTATTGGTCGCGCACTTGGGTTGGATGTAACGGGATGCGTTGCAGAAGAGAACCCTGCAGCCGATGAGTGGCGTTTGAGAGCGCGCGAATGGTTGGCGCGAGTTGCGACGCTGGGCGATATCTATATATGGAATCGGCAGCCTTACTTTCTGGGCCCACCCGAACCCATTGAGCTTCAAAACGTCGTGCCATTCACTGCGCCGACGCTTGATAGGCTGGAACCAGAACAAGTTTTATAGAGCTTAGCGCTTTGCTTTACGTTTTTGCAGCGTATAAAGCTCGCGAATAAGCTTACGGCACCCCTGCATGCACTCATCCACCACCGGCTCAATAGGGTCGGGTAGCGGGTGGGTAAACAGGGTAGATAGTGCCTGCATCAAAACTCGCTCTTGCTCTAACAGCTCGTTGATTAATACCTGGCTATCGTTGCCCACAAAGCTTTTTAGACGGCTCCATAGCCATAAAAAATCATCGCGTTCAACGTCAGCATCTCGCGGCAGCATCTTTAAATGTGCTCGTGCAAGTTCCTGGAGAGAGCGCATCTGCTTTAAGCGCGCTGTATAGTGCGGCTTCAGCGCATCACGCAGCGAGGGGCGCAGGCGTTCGATATTGTCCTGGAAATAATCAATGCTGTCGGCCAGCGCTTCTAACACACTGTCCATCGCCACTTGGCGATTGTCGAGAAACATGAGCGTCTACCTCCTTCGGTGACGCAGATTGTGGGGGGGGCAGCAAATATTTGCCACCCCTCATACGGATTATTTTTGGTTTTTTCCCTTAACCTTTAGGCTTGGGCGGCGCTTTACGATTTGGAGAGGCATTTTTTTCAATATGTTCAATGATCAAGCCTGCAATATCCTTACCGGTTGAGTTCTCGATACCCTGAAGGCCTGGTGAGGAATTGACTTCCATAATGACTGGCCCGTGGTTAGAGCGTAAAAGATCGACCCCCGCAACGCGTAGGCCCATGGCTTTGGCTGCCCGAATGGCCGTTGAGCGCTCTTCCGGCGTAATCCGAATAACACTGGCCGTGCCGCCCCGGTGTAAATTAGAACGGAACTCGCCTTCTGCTGCCTGGCGCTTCATGGAAGCGACGACTTTATCACCAATAACAAAGCAGCGTATATCCGCGCCGCGAGCTTCCTTGATGTACTCCTGAACCATGATGTTGGCCTTCATGCCCATGAACGCTTGAATCACCGATTCAGCGGCCTGGTTGGTTTCCGCCAATACAACGCCGATGCCTTGCGTGCCTTCCAGCAGTTTGATGACCAGTGGGGCGCCTTTAACCATGGTAATCAGGTCCGGAATATCATCCGGCGAATGGGCAAAGCCGGTAATCGGCAGCCCAAGTCCCTTGCGCGAAAGCAACTGGAGCGAGCGCAGCTTGTCACGGGAACGAGTAATGGCAACGGAGTCATTAATAACGTAGGTGCCCATCATTTCAAACTGACGCAGTACCGCACAGCCATAGAACGTTACTGAGGCGCCAATGCGCGGAATGACAGCATCGAACGGCTCAATTTCCTGCCCCTTGTAGTGAATAGAAGGGTGGTGAGATGCAATACTCATGTAGCAGCGCAACGTATCAACAACACGGGCCGAGTGCCCACGCTGCTCAGCAGCCTCGATGAGGCGACGTGTCGAGTACAAATTGCGATTACGTGACAGTAGTGCGATATGCATTCAGGACTCCGGGCCAAATAAAGGGCTAATCGTCATTAATTTAAGGCTCGCCATGTAAAAATGCAGCGCCCGGGGCCACTAGCAGGCGGCGCATGGCGCGGCGCCCTAATAGCATGGCGTGACGCATATTGCTGCGATCTGTCAATGTCAATTCAACAGGAAAGCTCATCTGGCCCATTTCCATCATCGTACGAACAACATATCGCCATTCGCTATGCCCATTTGAGCTGATCACCCGGCGTCTATCATGCAGATGCATTTTTAGGCGATGAGCGGGCGTTTCTGGCCCACCGCTATGGGTGATAAAGCTAATCCATAGCTGCCCATGCTCATCTTCATGTGTTTCAATTTCCTCGGCATGTAGTGCTGATGTACGTGCCCCGGTATCTGCCTTACAGCATAGGTGAAGCCCCAGCTCAGGCAACGTCACCATCTCGCGACGGCCAATAACCGCTTTAGCCTGGTAGGGTAGTTCCTTCACGGCTGACTCCTTGAAATTCGTTAATAGCGCTGCCCATTTAACGGCTAGCCGCTGATGTCATGGCCGCCATACGTCGCTGTATGGCCGAACCGTTAGGGGCATCTCGTAACGCTACCATTATTGGTAGCCGTAAACGCGGTATTAAAGCAAGGTCGCGCACGACCGCAGAAAAGTTGGTCCGTTCATCCTCCGCCAAGCGGCTCAGGAAAAGCGGTAAACGATGCGCGTCTTCCAGTAAGAGCCAACCGCGACCAGCCATCGCAGCCAGTACATCGGGTCCACACGCATGAGCGTCTTCCAGCAAGCTTGTATACCAGTCGCCTACGCTTGGTTGGCACGTGCTACCCACCGCACGAATACAGGCGCAGAGCGTTTCAACATCGCCTTCACTCGCCGCTTTTTCACCTATCTCACGCAGCGCCAACACTATCGACGCCACTGCTAGAGGCTGATGCTCTAAACAGTAGCAGAGTGAGTGCACAACGCTAGTGGGTAGGGTGGCGAGCCGGGGGGCCAGGGTGTTGGCCTGGGAATCATCCATGCGTGCCGTGAAATCGGCGATTCCTTGAAGCCCTAGTGCTTGCCAGTCAATGGTTTGCTGGCCGGTCAGATAGGCTTCAACAGGCTCGAGATGTTGGCTGGCGGGCAGTTCACGCTCTTGCGTTGCGAAGGCGTTGAGCACTGCCTGGAAGGTTACGTTAGGCGTAAAGGCGAGCGGATTATCCGTCATTAAATGCTCCACGTCTTTAGCGTTCTGGCCTACGTATGCAACATTTTTCCCCAGGGTTTCCATCAGGCGATTTAAAAATCCATCGCGCTGAGCGGGGGAGAGCAGCCCCTGCTCGTCAAGAGGAAGCGCTAAAAACCATATCGCCGGTTCGGGCATGTCGCCTAGCCGAAATATGGCCGCGAAGCGTGCCTGACCTTGCCAAGGCTCGGGCCAGGCACATTGGCCACGCTCAAAGCGACTCAGTGTCTCACGCGAGCAGGCACTCACGCGTCGGCCCATATAATAGAGCGAAACCTCGGCGCCACTACGTGTAAAAAAATCATCAATGGTCTGAATCGGTTGCATGATGTCCTTCCGCTTTGCAAGTCTGCACTCTACCTTGACCGCTGCACAGTGTCAGCCGTAACGGTCGATAAATTGGTACTTTTTTATACGGATGATCAAAAAATGAACAACTTCCTGCAAGCCTCTTGAGAGTAGCGTTAGCGAGACCTTTCCATAGTTTATCCACAGCCTCTTGCAGGTTTTCTGTGAATCGGTGAATAACCTGAGTTGGCGGGGGATAAAGTGGTAACTCGTGGACAGAGTTGGGATAATGGGCATTAACCAAACTGATTTGATACAAGGTGTATATGAGCGTCCATCAACAGCTTCAAACCGCGCTTCTTGAGCTTGAAGCCGCCATGAAGGCCGCCAATTTATGGCGCGTCCCCACGCCGGATGTAACGGCGTTCGCAAGCCAGGAACCCTTCTGTATTGATACGATGTCGCTGCCCCAATGGGTGCGTTTTGTATTCGTGGCACGGCTGAATGCGCTCGCCGAAGCGAAAGCGCCAATGCCTGCGAAATGCGAGGTAGCCCCGGCAATGGCCGCCTATCTTATTCAGGAAAAAGTACGCCCCAGCGACCAATGGCTGGTCGTGCGTGCTTTTGAGAAAGTCGACCAGCTGGTTACCGAGAATTAATCGGTAGTACGTCGCCTTGTATGCGTTGCGTCAGAATTCGTTGGTGACGCATCCAAAAGCGATGACCGACGGGTGACCGATCAGTTGCGCGTTTGTTAGTACCGTTGTGCAATACGAAAAGGCCACCTCGCGGTGGCCCTGGTAACGCTCTATTTATCTACTGCGTTAGGACTCAATACGCTGATATTCACCGGCATCAGCGGTCATGCTACTTACCACCATAATGGCGATGAAAGAAGCGATGAAGCCGGGGATGATTTCATAGATGCCGGGGCCACCCATAAACTCGCCGTTCCAACCCAGTGCGATCCAGATAATAACGGTGAGAGCACCTACTACCATGCCTGCAATGGCGCCCGCTCCGTTGGTGCGTGGCCACATTAGTGACAGAATGATTAAGGGACCGAAAGCGGCACCAAAACCTGCCCAAGCGTTACTCACCAGGCCGAGTACCTGTGACTCTGGATCAGAGGCGATAATGGCGGCTATCAGGCCTACCAGCACGACACAAATCCGGCCAACGGTAACGGTCTGCTTTTCCGATGCTTGTTTGTTCAGGAACAGGCGGTAGATATCCTCTGTCAGTGATGAAGACGCCACCAGAAGCTGGCTGGAAATAGTACTCATCACTGCCGCCAGAAGGGCCGCAAAAAGGAAGCCGGTCACCAGCGGATGGAATAAAAGCTCTGCCAGGATAATAAAGATAGTTTCGGGATCCTGAATTTCCAGGCCATTACGAATAGCGTAAGCCCGGCCAAAAATACCGAGCGAGATGGCGCCAATCAGGGAAATAGCCATCCAACCCATACCAATATTACGGGCGGTAGGCACATCTTTCAGATGCCGGATAGCCATAAAGCGCACGATAATATGCGGCTGACCGAAATAACCCAGCCCCCAGGTCACCGCCGAGAGCCAGCCAATAAAGGTCAAGCCCTCTGTCCACGACAGTAGCGTTGGATCGACTTCATTAAGGGTCTGGGTTGCTTGGCTGAAGCCTCCACCGCCTTCGCCGAACAGCACCACTGCGGGCATGATAATTAGCGCCAGCATCATAATGCAGCCTTGTACAAAGTCCGTCAGGCTTACGGCCAAAAAGCCGCCCACTACGGTGTAGACAAGTACCACGCCCAGCGTGATGATGATGCCGGTTGCATAATCGCTTAGGCCACCAACATTCACCAAGCCAGAAAACGCACTTTCGAATAGCTTACCGCCAGCCACCAAGCCTGACGCGGTGTAGACCGCGAAGAAGATGACGATGACAATCGCCGAGACCGTTTTCAGTGACATTGCCCGGGTCGGGAATCGGTTAGCCAAAAAGGCGGGGATGGTGATTGCATTGCCATAGTGAACGGTCTGTTCACGCAGGCGGGGTGCAACCAGAAGCCAGTTGAAGAAGGCCCCGACGAACAGACCGATGCCGATCCAGGCAGAGCCCAGGCCCGATACAAACATCGCGCCAGGTAAACCCAGCAGCAGCCAGCCACTCATGTCTGAGGCACCCGCTGAAAGAGCGGCTACTTTAGGACTTAAGGTACGGCCGCCTAGCACGTAATCTTCAGAGGTGGATGTCGATGTGCGCATCGCATAAAGCCCGATGCCGATCATCAGCGCAAAGTAAGCAAAAAGGCTGATCCAAACGCCAATAGCCATGAAATTCTCCCGTTTATCAAGTCGGATAGCACCGACCGGTGAGTGCGCTTACCGAGCCATGCTTGGTAATAGCACAGACTTATTGTTGTTAACCCTATTTCTTGTTAACCCAGCCTTTTGTTCACGCTGTAACCTGCAAACATTTGGCGAAGGTACCGTCAAAAAGAGGTTTCAAGCGTTTATTTGCCATATTCCCTGTGCCTAATGCCCCCCTTCTGTGGAGGGGGCATGTAAAGGCCGTTACGCTTTTATTTTCAACCATGAGAGATCCTTTTTGAGGAGTTCAGGTTTTCCATTTAGATGAGCTATTTACTCATCGCCTAGCGCCAGCAAGGACGCATTCCCGCCTAAAGCGGCCGTATTGTTAGTAATCGTCTTTTCAGTGATAAAACGCTGCAGGTAATTCGGCCCGCCTGCTTTAGGGCCTGTACCTGAAAGCCCTTGTCCACCAAAGGGTTGAACGCCTACTACGGCCCCAATGATATTACGATTAATGTACACATTGCCCGCACGAATTTTCTGTGCAATGCCCGCAGCAAAGGATTCATTACGGCTATGGACACCAAACGTTAGCCCGTAACCCCGGCTATTGATATCGCTGATCACCTGGTCAAGCTCGCTGGCCTTATAGCGCACAATGTGCAGTACAGGACCGAATTGTTCGCGGGTTAACGCATTGATACTGTCGATAGTAAAGGCCACAGGGGCCACGAAGGTACCGTTTTCGGTGTGCTCGGCTGACATGGGCGTTTCGGCGACCAGGCGATCTTCCCCTTTAAGCTTTTCGATATGCTCAAGCAGGCCCTTGCGCGCCTCCTCGTCGATCACCGGGCCAACGTCAGTACCCAAATCGCGCGGATCACCGATACGCAGCTCGTTCATTGCGCCTTTTAAAATCGTGATGACGCGGTCGGCAACGTCGTCTTGCAGGTAAAGAACTCGCAATGCCGAGCAGCGTTGACCAGCGCTTTGGAACGCAGACTGGATAACATCCACCACGACCTGCTCGGGAAGCGCGGTAGAGTCGACAATCATGGCGTTCATGCCGCCGGTTTCAGCAATCAGCGTGGGCAGCGGCGCATTTTCACGCGCAGCCAAGGCACGGTTGATGATCTGCGCCGTGTCGGTGCCGCCGGTAAATACCACGCCAGTAATGCGCGGGTCAGAGGTCAGCACGCTACCCACGGTTGGGCCATCGCCTGGCAGCAACTGAACCACATCGCGTGGCAAGCCCGCTTCATAAAGCAGCTCGATCACCCGGTGGGCGACAATTGACGTTTGCTCGGCAGGCTTGGCCAGCACGGTATTGCCCGCAACCGCCGCCGCAACAATCTGCCCGCAGAAAATCGCCACCGGGAAGTTCCACGGACTGATCGCGGCAAACACGCCTTTACCGCCCATGATTAGCTGGTTGGATTCACCGGTCGGGCCTGGCAGCTCAATCGGCTCGCCGAAGGAGTCTTCCGCGCGCATGGCGTAATAGCGGCAGAAATCGACGGCTTCTTTGATCTCGTCCACACCGTCCGTTAAGAGCTTGCCGCCTTCGCGTGAGCAAAGGGTCATAAGCTCCGGCATGTGCTCTTCCATTAGGTCAGCCAAACGGCGCAGCACGGCAGCACGTTCGGTAACCGGCGTGGTTTCCCAGCGCGGGAAGGCATTCCAGGCAGCGTCAAGCGCCTTGGTGGCCTGTTCTTTGGTTGTCCACTGAACGCTGCCTACGCTTTGACGGCGATCAAAGGGGCAGGTCACGTTGTGGGTATTGGCAGCATCGTCCGCCACATCGAACGCCAGCAGCGGTTTGACCGGGTACTGCTTATCCATAAAGACGGCCATCTTATCCATTAACGGATAGAAGTGGCTGCGGATATTCAGGTTGACGCCTCGCGAGTTGCGCCGCTTGGACCCGTAAATATCCTTGGGTAGCGGAATCTGCGTATTGGCTAAGGATGTCTGCTTACGCAGAGCCTCTATGGGGTGCTGGCAAAGCCATTCCACCGGTACTTCGGGGTCGACCAATTGGTGAACAAACGACGAATTCGCGCCGTTTTCCAGCAAGCGGCGAACCAGATAGGGTAGCAGGTCTTTGTGCGCGCCGACTGGCGCGTAAATGCGGCAGTACGTACCTTGGGGAGCGCGCTTCAAGGCAGCTTCATAAAGGGCTTCGCCCATGCCGTGCAAACGCTGGAACTCAAACGGACGACTATCGTGATTGGCTAATTCAAGAATAGTCGTAACCGTATGCGCGTTATGGGTCGCAAACTGGGGGAAAATGCGCCCGAGGGTATCGTTTGACAGCAGGAACTGAGCACAGGCCAGATAGGCAACATCCGTGCACGCCTTGCGGGTATAGACGGGATAGCCGTCGACACCCAGCTGTTGAGACTCCTTGATTTCGCTATCCCAGTAAGCGCCTTTCACTAAACGCAGCGGAATTTCATCACCTTGCTCATCCGCTAAGCGGTTAATGTAGTGCAGTACCGGCAGGGCGCGCTTGGAGTACGCCTGCACGACCAGTCCAAAGTGTCCCCAGCCTTTAACCGCATTGCTTGAGTAAACGTCGCGGAAAACTTCCAACGAAAGCTCCAGACGGTCAACTTCTTCGGCATCAATGGTGACCGCCACATCCAGCTCGCGAGCTTTGGATACCAGCTTGATAACTGTATCAACCAGCTCTGCCAGCACCTGTTCGCGGCGACCAAACTCATAGCGGGGATGCAGCGCTGAGAGTTTGATCGATACCGAAGGCTTGGGCGTTTTATCACTTAAGTGCTGGGACGTTTTACCCACCTGCTCTATGGCGCGGGCGTAGTCGTCAAAGTAGCGTTTGGCATCATCGTGGGTGCGTGCGGCTTCACCCAGCATGTCGTAGGAGTAGGTGTAACCTTTATTGAATAGCGGCTTGGAACGTTTTAACGCTTCGTTAATATCACGGCCCAATACGAACTGTTTGCCCATGATTTTCATCGCTTCAACCATCGCGCGACGAATCACAGGCTCACCCATACGATTAACCATGCGGTTAATAAACGTCGCAGGCTGGCCATCTTTAGGGTGGTCAAGCTTCAGGACACGGCCGGTCATTAACAGACCCCATGTGGAAGCGTTCACCATCCATGACTCACTTTTGCCCGTATAAGACTGCCAGTCAGCGGGGCCAAGCTTATCTTCAATCAGCGCATCGGCAGTGGCTTTGTCGGGAATACGCAGCATCGCTTCAGCCAGGCACATCAGCATCAGCCCTTCGTGGGTATCCAGACTGTACTGCTGTAGGAGCTCATCAATGGTATCTACCGCCGTGTCCATTTCACGGACATCGTGGATGAGCGCTGCCGTATTGGCCTCAATGCGGGAGAAGCCTTCGTGATCCGTATCCAGCAACTTGATTAATTCGCCGACGTAGGTTTCTTCGTCCACAAGATAGTGGTCGCTCACCTGAGCCATCAGCACATCAAGGTCCGTTTGCCAGGTGGCAGAGTCACGCATGTTTTTAGCGTTGAGCATTGAGGCCCCCGTAAATTTACATAAAAACGAGTAGGTGGTAGGGCATTTCGCCCAAGCTGCGCTCGAATGTAGAGTGGTCTGTGATTTGGTGTATGTCGTTTTCTCGGTAAAACGTGTCAATTTCGCGGCAAGCAAGGCTGCTTTGAGACCTTAGTAGTATGTGCTTGATGCTGCTAGTGGTTTTTTGAGCATAGTGGAGGATGCTGTCGCTAGCGAAACTGGCGCCTCTTGGCGTAGAGCACGGGGCGATATGCCGTAGCTGCGCCGAAACGCATGAGAGAGTGCGCTTTGGTTGGCAAATCCTGTTTGAATGGCAATGTCGGTTAACGGCAACCGACTTTGCAAAATCAGCTGACGAGCCGCGTGAAGTCGTCGGCGCTTAACGTATTGCCAAGGCGAAAGTCCTGTCTGATTACGGAAGCACTCTGAAAAGTGGGCTTCACTTAGGCAGGCAAGCCTGGCCAAGTCAGCAACCCGCAGCTCATCGGCCAAGTGGCGGTTAATAAAGCGGTCGATAAGTGAGACATCAATTCTGCGCAGAGAAGCCGATGGGGTGTGCCCAAGGCGCGCTTTGAGCGAGCCCAGTAGTGTGGCGGCCAAGCGGTCTTGCTGAAACGAGACGGGAGAGGTATCAAACCCTTGGGCAAGCTCGCTTTCCATAAACGCCAGGTAGTGGCGTAAAGGGTTATCTAACGCAAAAAAGCGCGGCACATCAAACAGTGCGACCAACTCGCGGTGTTCACCTGTCAGGGCGGGCGCATTTTCTGGCAGATCAATAATCAACTGCCGGTTATGCCCATGGCCTGAGTAGTAGTGCTCGTGATTGGCAGGCACGATACAGCCTGAGAACGCATTTACACGCCCGCCGAGCCCCTCGATTTCAAACTCCGAGGAGCCACACAACGTAATCACAATTTGGTGAAAGTCATGTGCGTGATGATGGGTTGCGCTCGCCAGCGGTATTTTGCGAATAGTACTGGGCATCAGGTTGTCTCCTCGGCGCTTTCAACCGCATCTACGTTTGACGCAAGGCGGTATGGGCCGCCAGATGATCTCGTAATACTTGTAGCTCCGCTTGCCCTTCCTGATTTAGTAGCGGTTTGCCTTGGGCGATTTGCCAGCGTCGCCCATGCAACTCCATTAAGCGCGACGCTCTGCGTCGAATGCCGTCCAGATAGTCATTATGGCGTATTGGATAGCCGATAATCGTATCCCACTCGGCTTCGCTCACTTGGCTATTCAGGGCCTTGTCAAACAGCGCCAGCAAATCCTTTGGTTCGGTACGGTAGCGCGGCGTACCTACCGTCATCAGGGCTAATAAAACAGCACCTATCACCAGCAGGCAGACGCCGAGTACCAGTAGGTACAGTGCCATGCATCCACTCCTGTGCTCTTTCATGAATTGAATGCTTAAGTATACGCGCGACCTCATAAAGACAAAAATTTTAAACGATGGCGAACTTTTCCGGCGCAAGGTGTCTGAAGTAGTACGACAACGTAGCGATAGCAGTCGCTAATAGTGTTGTCCTAGCTATTGTTTCTCGATCCCTTGCTTCCGCTGCCTTTTTGGGCAGCGGTTTTTTTATGCGTCATGGTTTTCATACGTACATCGCTATCAATGGCGGCGAATGGTTAGCAAGGCCATAAGAATATCGCGCCGGGTCACGATGCCGACGAGTCGCTGTTGTTCAACCACCGGGTAAACCTTGGGTTTGTCTCCGAGCATTTCCTGGGCAAGGTCTGTGATGCTTTTGTTAGGTGTGGTGGTAAGCACCTCTTCGCGCATTAGCTCACCCACCAGTGGCGACTCATGGTCATGGTATAAGCAGTCAAGCACACGGCCTAGTACATCTTTCTCAGAAATATAGCCGATTAATCGATCTGCCATATCGACTACCGGCACACCAGGCAGGCGATGAAGTGCCAGCCCCTGTGACAGCGTGGTAATTGAGGTAGATGGCGTGACGCGGTAACAATCCTTGGACATGATATCGCGGACAATATGCGGGCTTGGATGTTTCATCTTGGCACTCCTTACGCACACTTTCATTTACCTTACTTGTGTGTGCAGCATTTGGCGAAGGCATCGTGGCTAAGTGCAACGTTTATGATGTTATTCGATAATAGGGTGAGTAACGTCTTAAACGTATTTACTCACTGTAGATGATTTAGGCGTAGTTGAAGTAGGTGGACGCCACGCCTATTCAACGCTTTGCTGAACGTGACTCAAAGGAGCTTTACATGGATGCACGCGAATACCTGAACCGCAAAGGCGTCGGTGTCGAGCGGGAATCTGACCGCCCCAATACCCTTGAGGAAAAATCCTGGGAGCGAGCCCGCGGGGCAGGGGAGCAACGGCCCAAGTCGGGTACCCCTCATGATTGGGAGGATTGGGAGCGCTATCACGACGAGCTAGCGAAAGATGCCAGCGAACTAGAGCAAAAAATTGATAAGCAGGCACATCGAAAAGAGACACTTGAGGCAACGCCTGCCGAGCAGGCGCACGTGGCGGTAGAGCACTTTACGCCTCCTAAACCATCGTCAGCGCCCCATCCGCATGTCGCCAACCCCGATGCGCAAGTTGTAAGGCCTGACATCACGCTTGACGAGCCTCACTCAAGTGCTGATCAGCCTTCGGCCAGGCGTGCGGATAGCGAGCCAGGCGCACTCAAGGCAGCCTATCTCGCCTTGGCTGTTTTGCTCCCTCCGCTAGCGCTGGGGCTCACCGGCGCGGGAGGCACGCGCCTGCTTATTGGCATTGTGTTAACGCTGCTGGGTTGGCTGCCTGGGGTTATCTATACACTTGTGTGGCTCCAGCGTCGTTAACTTATTGCTTGGTTGTTGGTTTACCTGTTGGCAGGCCCTAAGAAATCCGTATAATTTGCGTAAACTCTTTCTAAGAAACGAGGTTTACGGTGGGCTATCTAATTAGCGTGACAGCGCTTTGGGCGTTTTCCTTTTCTTTAATCGGGGTTTATCTAGCGGGGCAGGTCGATAGTTATTTCGCGGTGCTTGTGCGGGTAACCCTGGCGATGCTGGTTTTTTTACCCTTTTTGCGCCCCAGCCTGCTACGCGGCAAACAGCGTATTACGCTGATGGCGCTTGGCGCCATTCAACTTGGGGTGATGTACACCTTTCTTTATCAGTCGTTTTTGCTGCTTTCAGTGCCAGAAGTGCTGCTCTTCACCATCTTTACGCCGGTGTATATCGCTTTACTGGATGACCTGTTGTTTGGCCGTTTCACGCCTATCTACTTACTTACCGCGCTATTGGCCGTTGTGGGGGCTGCTGTCATTCGCTATGACGGGATCGACAGCGGCTTCTGGCTCGGTTTTTTTGTGGTCCAGGGGGCCAATCTCTGCTTTGCGCTAGGCCAAGTCGGGTATCGCCGCTTGGCCGCAGACTTGCCGGCTGACCTTGCGTGGCATAACGTTTTTGGATGGTTTTTCATTGGCGCCATGGTCGTTGCACTACCGGCTTATTTATTGCTCGGCGATAGTGCGGCGTTACCCAGCACACCGCTGCAGTGGGGAGTGCTTGCCTGGCTTGGTCTGGCCGCCTCTGGTGTGGGGTACTTTGCCTGGAACCAAGGCGCTACCCGCGTCGATGCCGGTACTTTGGCGATCATGAATAATGCACTCATCCCGGCCGGGTTATTGGTTAATCTTGTCATCTGGAGCCGTGAGGCCGATATCGTTCGACTACTGCTGGGCGCACTGATCATGGCGGCCTCGCTCTGGTTGAATCACTGGTTACTCCAGCGACGTAAGGTAGCGGCAGCCTAAGAGTTTCTCTTGATTTGGTTAGGCGTATTTGCCCGATACTCCCGGTATCCCCATAATGTCAGGCTGATGCTAGCGAGAGCCGCCCATGCCTAACACGTCACCACCCACTTCAGCGCCGCTAACCGGCCAAGGAAACTCACGGCCCTTTAAAACGATTGGCTTAATTGGGCGCTTGGGCAGCGAGAAAGTCATCGACTCGTTGCAGCGGCTCATTAGCTATCTGGTCGAGCATGATTACAGCGTTTTGATTGAAGACCGTACGGCAACGGCGCTTCCCCAACACGGGCAGCCGGAAGCCAGTCGCCGGATGCTGGGCGAGCTTTGCGACCTTGTTATTGTGATCGGCGGGGACGGTAGCCTGTTAGGCGCCGCCCGCACATTGTGCCGCAGCGGGACACTGATGTTAGGCGTTAACCGTGGCCGCTTAGGATTTCTTACCGATATCTCGCCTGACGAGCTGGAAAGCCGAGTGGGCGAAGTATTGGCGGGCGAATTTGAAATTGAGCAGCGTTTTTTGCTGGAAGCGGTGCTTTATCGTAATGGCGTTGCGGTCGGCAATGGTGGTGCATTAAATGAGGTCGTCGTGCATCCGGGTAAAGCCGTCCGCATGATTGAATTTGAACTGTTTATTGATGGTCAGTTTGTTTACAGCCAGCGCAGCGATGGCTTGATTATCGCAACGCCTACCGGCTCTACCGCGTATGCACTTTCCGGCGGAGGCCCCATCATGCATCCCAAGCTTGATGTCGTGACGCTGGTGCCGATGTTCCCGCATACGCTTTCCAGCCGACCGATTGTGATTGATGCCGCCAGTGAGATTCGAATTCATATTGGTGAAACCAACCAGACCTACCCGCACATTAGCTGCGATGGGCAAACCCGGGCGGTTGCTAAGCCGGATGATGTACTGGTGATAAAGCGCAAAGCCGAACGTGTGCAGCTTGTGCACCCTATCGGACATAACTTCTATGATGTGCTGCGCAGTAAATTGGGTTGGAGCCACCGGTTAGGGGATTAAGCATGACAGGCTACGACCTGATTGGTGATGTTCACGGCTGCGGTGCCACGCTAGTCACCTTGTTAGAAATGCTGGGTTACCGCGAACAGCGTGGCGTTTATCGCCATCCGCAGCGTAAAGTTATCTTTTTGGGTGACCTGATTGACCGTGGCCCACGTATTCGCCTCGCCGTCACCGTTGCGCGCCGCATGGTCGAGGAGGGCGAAGCCTATATTGTGATGGGCAATCACGAGCATAATGCACTCGCCTATATGCACCCGGCGCCACCCGGTAGCCATAAGCGTTGGCTGCGTGAGCATACGCCGCGCCATAATCGCATCATGGAAGATACGTTGGCGCAGTATCAGG
This sequence comes from Halomonas sp. AOP7-E1-9, assembly GCF_052376035.1. Lineage (NCBI taxonomy): Bacteria > Pseudomonadati > Pseudomonadota > Gammaproteobacteria > Oceanospirillales > Halomonadaceae > Halomonas > Halomonas sp. AOP7-E1-9. The sequence continues at coordinate 21,223 of NZ_JBQSVC010000022.1, read as the reverse complement.
ACTACACCAATGAGTGGGATGACACGCTCGCCTGGTTTAAAACGCTGCCGCTTTTTTTAGAAATCGACGGTATTCGCGTGGTACATGCCTGTTGGGACGATAGGTTGATCGAGCAGTTAAAACAGCGCCTGTCTGATGGCCGTATGGATACGCGATTTTTGATCGAATCTACTGATCCTGGCACGCAAGCCTATCGCATCATTGACCGATTAACCCGTGGGGCCAACATTCCCTTGCCTGGCGGTATCGCGATTCATTCAGGCGATGGCTATACACGGCAAAGCTTTCGGGCGCATTTTTGGGCCGCTAATCCAACCCGTTGGGGTGATGTGGTTTTTCAACCCGATCACTTGCCTGGCGACCTGGAAACACGTCTATTAACCGAAAACGAGCGCCAGCGTTTGAGTTACTATGGGCCGGAGCAGCCGCCCCTGTTTATCGGCCATTACTGGTGTGAAGGTATTCCTGCGTTACCTGCTCCCAATATTGCGTGTTTGGATTATAGTGCTGTCAAGTATGGCCGTTTGGTCGCCTATCGATGGGACGGCGAAACACCGCTGAATGCAGATAATTTCGTTTGGGTAGAAGTGATTAAAGAAGAACGTTCCCATGCCAATTTATATGGAAACGATTTTTATTAACCTATATTGTCTTAATATACAAGGCTTTACATTTTTTTTATAAAACTGCTGAACTAACTGTGCGGTCGGCCATCAGAGTAGGTGTTCCCTTGAATGATCCCTTGCTTTATCCGGCGGCCCCCTCCGCCGGTTTTTTTTGGCCATGATTTTTTTCTCATGGTATTTGTCTTCATGCAGCAATAGTCGATGAAGGGGTTGGTTTTCAAAGGCGAGGGCCTCAATAGGGAGAGTTTATGCACCCCGTAATGCACTTACCAAGTGATGCTGATACGCAGGAACTGCGTAAAGCACTTTGGCACTATCGAATTGGGCATCGCATTACAGAAGAAGCCGAGGGCCCTCTGCTTTGGATAGCCGACCCACGTCAGCACGCAGAGCTTAAAAGCCTGGTAGCGCGCTGGGAGCGTGGCGAAGCACTTATTGTTGATCAGCCCGCCAATCGCCGCTACGCATCCGGCAATATACTAACCACCTTGCGCCATGTTCCTGTTACCGCTATCGCGATGGCTATTAGTCTTGTGATATTTGCGTTAACGGGGGTGTTGGGTGATAGCGTCGTGATGGCGTTAACCATCGTACCGATAGAAATTTCGGGCAATCAGTTTGTATATCGCAGCTTAACCGATGGGCTAATAAACGGGCAGGTATGGCGGCTGCTTTCACCGGCATTCCTGCACTTTGGCTGGATGCACTTGATCTTCAACCTTATGTGGTTATGGTACTTTGGGCGCCAAGTGGAGGTGCTACAAGGCAGCCGTACCATGCTGCTTCTGCTTTTAGTTGCGGGTATCGGCGCTAATCTTGCGCAATATTTTACCGGAACCGTGCTGTTTGGCGGTATGTCGGGCGTGGTTTATGCCCTGCTAGGGCATGTTTGGGTGATGTCGCGACGTGCGCCACAACGTGGTTTTTTCGTTCCTCAAATGCTGGTTGTGTTTATGTTGGGGTGGATGGTGTTCACCATGACCGATATGGCCAGTTGGGTAGGTTTTGGCAATGTCGCTAACGAAGCACATTTAGGTGGGCTCCTCGTCGGGCTTATTACTGGCGTGTATTATTCGTCTCGCCGTTTGAAAACAGATTAAGAGATCCGTAATGAGCGATATGACGTTCGATAAAATGATCAACCAAATGACACCTGCGATTTATGAAAGCCTTAAGCAAGCGGTGTCGCTGCGTAAGTGGCCCGACGGTCGCTTTCTTACCGCTGAGCAAACAGAGCTGTGTCTGGAAGCGGTGATGCGCTTTGAGGCTGAAAATAACGTGCCTGAAGAGAAACGCGTGGGTTATCTGGAGCAGCGTACGTGTGGAGCGGCGTCTTCTGGCGCAGGTGTTACGCCAGAAATGGCAGGTTTGGGACGGGATGCAACGCGTGGTTGAACAGGCAGTGCAAGGGTGTTTACGCAAGATGTCGGTCGTATTGCCTGACCGGCCGGGCGACCAGGTGAGTTACCATTTGCGTGCTGGGGATCAGCACATCCCCCTCAATTCGCGCGTAGGCAAGCCGATATCGCTTCATTGGAGCGGCGCTATTGCTTGCACTCACTGCGGTCGAGCGACTAAAAAAAGCTTTGCTCAAGGGCATTGTTATCCGTGCTTCAAGCGCTTGGCGCAGTGTGATACCTGCATCATGAAGCCTGAGACGTGCCATTTTTTTCAAGGCACATGCCGCGAGCCTGAGTGGGGCGAAACGCATTGTTTCCAACCGCATATCGTGTATTTGGCGAACTCATCGGGCTTAAAAGTTGGCATCACCCGTAAAACACAGATGCCGACTCGTTGGATGGACCAGGGCGCTATCCAGGCGCTTCCCATACTTGAGGTCGACACGCGTCAGCAGTCAGGTTTCGTCGAGATGCTTTTCAAAGAGCAGGTAAGCGACCGAACCAATTGGCGGGCTATGCTGAAAGGGGAGGTGGAGACGCTTGATTTAATTGCCGAACGTGATCGCCTGTTGGAAACGCTTGATGGCGGTTTGAATCAGCTGCGCGACCAGCATGGCAATGACGCAATTCGTGAGCTGGATGAAACGCCCTACACGTTTGATTACCCGGTGGAGACGTTTCCACGCAAAGTGACTTCCCATAATTTTGACAAACAACCCTTGGTCGAAGGCGTGTTACAAGGCATTAAAGGACAGTATCTCATCCTTGATAGTGGAGTGATTAATCTTCGTAAATTCACGGGTTACGAAATCACCCTAAGGTAAATCGGCTAGCCAGAGTGGCGAGCGTTGACTAAGGTTAGTGGAGTGTTCTTTCACTAAGCCTAACGCAATGCAAGGAAGCCTCAATGCCTTGGCTAAAACTTCTTCATATAGCCTCGCTTGTTGTCTGGTGCGGCTCGCTGCTGTATCTGCCTGCGTTACTCAGCTATACGCTGCAACTCCGTAAAGACGCAGGCTTTGCGCAGGGCTCTCCTCCCATGCCCCGGTTTTTTTATATTTCTGTGGCAACACCGGCAGCGCTAATTGCCATATTTTCCGGCACGCTTCTCTTTATCTTGCATGGTTTGGTGGGCGGCTGGCTGGTGCTCAAGTTGGGTGCTGTTGTTGCCATGGTGGCTGCCCACGGCGCCTATGGTTGGCTAATTTTACGTCTGGAAATGGGGGTTTATAAAGGCGTAAAAACGGCTTTAATACTCGCGTTTTTGGTGGCCCTGGCGGGCATTCTTTGCGTGCTTGGGCTGGTATTAGCCAAGCCGCTGGATTGGAGCTAGCCCGCCATGACTACTATCGCATCACTCTTCAACTTCGACACCGACGGCGTGTTCATACACGAGTTGGCCGCCCAGCCAGCCAGCCAGCGCTACCAGTCCGGCGGTTACCACAGAAACTGCAATGCCCCAGGGCAGCACCAACTCTGGTTCGCTAAACCGGATCAGCCAGTTAAGCGAAGCAAGCGAGAGCATGACAACAGCGACAATAGCGTGGCTCCAGCCGGTAATGAGACGGCGAATTTGGCCTACGCTCACCAGGTCAATGGTGCCTGCGATACTCGCCAGCCAGCCCCCAAGTGCCCCTATACCCGCCAGCCACAAACCTACGCGCAGCCAGAAAGGATCGTCGGTATACCAGTATCCCAAATCGCAGGCTACCAGGGCCATCAGTGCAGCCACGGGAAAGTGAACCATCAGCGGATGCAGCGGGTGGCCAGAAATAGAAGCGCGACTTTTGATATTACGCCTATTGGAGTTTGCCATTATCACTTCCTGTGGGCAGAAAAAAGGAATAAACAATGAGGGAACGCTACTTGTATCACGTCGCCTTGCTGTGTATTCAACGTGCTGTGCCGCAGCGGGTCAACCGGTGCATGCTCACCCTGCTGGGCTCTCTGACGTTAGGTCTTACAGGCTGCGCGGGTGATATGTCTATTCTAGACCCCGCTGGGCAAGCTGCACGCGATGTGGTCCTAATCTGGTGGATAATGCTGACATTTGCCACAGTGGTGCTGATTGGCGTGGTGGCGTTATGGCTTTATACCTTCAAACGTAAATACCAGGAACGTACGCCTCAAGAGGAGCGCAAAATTGCTCGCCGCTGGATTATTGGCGGGGGCATCTTACTGCCTGTTTTGAGCGTTACAGCGTTACTTATTTTTGGGGTGCCGACTGGCAAGCGAATGTTGCCGCTACCGTTGGGCCAGCCCCCTGAAGTGATTGAGGTGATCGGCCATCAATGGTGGTGGGAAGTTCGCTACCCGGGAGCAGAAGGCGGAGAAGTCGTCACCGCGAACCAGCTCATCATGCCTGCGGGGGAACCTGTAGATTTTCACGTTACCTCCGCTGATGTTATTCACTCCTTTTGGGTGCCCAGGCTAGGTGGCAAGATCGATATGTTACCCGGGCGCACCAATGTTGTTCGTCTTGAGGCCGATGCGCCGGGCGTCTTTGGTGGTCAGTGCGCGGAGTTTTGCGGTGCTCAGCATGCGAATATGGAGTTTTACGTTGAAGCCGTAGAACGTGAAGCGTATGACGCGTGGCTCGCTGAACGGCAGGAAGAGCGCTTGGCCGAACTGGCACTTGCAAATGATGACTTTGCCCAAGCGCGGGATGAGTTTGCATCTACCTGTGCCAGCTGCCATAGCGTTGCTGGACTCTCTGCCTCCACTATTGGGCCTGATCTTTCTGATATTGGTGCGCGCTATACCCTGGGCGCGGGCACGCTCCCCATGGAGGAGGGCGCTATTCACTACTGGTTGGAAAATCACCAAACGCTTAAGCCGAGTAACAAAATGCCATCTCATAACTATATGGATACTGCCACCTTGGAGTCCCTGGGTGCTTGGCTGGAGACCTTGACCCCATGACAACGATTGATCGCGACGCAACTGGCCCTGAAGACCTTCAAAAGTTACACAATGACCTTGCAGAGGTATGGGCAAATCCTCCTGGCTTAAAAGCGTTAACCATAGTTAACCACACCACGCTTGGCCTTCGATTTATGGTCACCGGGATGGCCTTCTTTCTGTTTGGCGGCATTTTGGCGATGCTGATTCGCACGCAGATTGCGACACCCGATCAAGGCTTTTTAACGCCCGAAATCTATAGTCAAGTCACCACCATGCACGGCACGGTGATGATGTTTTTGTTCGCCATCCCCATTTTGGAAGGCTTGGCGATCTATATGATCCCCAAGATGATTGGCGCGCGTGACCTCGTGTGCCCGCGGTTAACCGCGCTGGGCTACTGGTGTTATCTGTTTGGCGGCATCATTCTTTCTTTCAGCATGGTGCTGGAAATGGCGCCGGACAGCGGCTGGTTTATGTACACGCCGCTTAGCAGTAGCGAGTATTCGCCAGGCCTCGGCTCCGATTTCTGGCTGTTGGGGATCACCTTCGTTGAGATTTCGGCGCTTTCAGCCGGGGTAGAGTTGGTGGTTTCCATTCTACGAACCCGTACCCAAGGGATGGCGCTGCACAAGATGCCGCTGTTTGCGTGGTACATTTTGGCCATGGCGCTGATGATTGTGGTGGGTTTTCCCCCCCTTATTCTGGGCAGTATCTTATTGGAGCTTGAGCGTGCAGTAGGCATGCCATTTTTCGACATCGCAGGCGGCGGCGACCCGGTACTCTGGCAGCACCTGTTCTGGCTATTTGGCCATCCAGAGGTTTACATCATCTTTCTGCCGGCTGCTGGTATTGTCTCGACGCTGATCCCCGTCTTCGCCGGTCGACCTATCGTAGGCTACGGCTGGGTTGTATTCGCCATTACCGTGATGGGATTTATTAGCTTTGGGCTATGGGTCCACCACATGTTTACGGTGGGGATCCCCCAACTGGCTCAGGCATTTTTCTCAGCTGCCAGTATGCTGGTGGCGATACCTACCGGTATTCAAATCTTTGCCTGGTTGGCCACACTGTGGCTTGGTAAACCCAAAATGAAACTCCCGATGCTATGGATCGTCGGATTTTTGGTCATTTTTGTGTGCGGTGGTTTAACCGGCGTTATGTTGGCGCTAGTGCCCTTTAACTGGCAGGTACATGACACGCACTTTGTCGTGGCGCATATGCACTATGTACTGGTAGGCGGCATGCTTTTCCCGTTAATGGCCGGGCTTTACTACTGGTTGCCGCTCTTTTCAGGGCGGATGCCCTCTGAAACGATTGGCAAATGGGGCTTCTGGCTGGTGTTTATTGGCTTCAATGCCACCTTTTTGATTATGCACTGGACAGGTCTTTTGGGAATGCCCCGGCGGGTTTATACCTATGACACGGGATTGGGCTGGGATATTTTTAACTTGTTGTCTTCCATCGGCGGGTTTGTGATGTCGGCAGGGTTCGCCATGGTGCTGATTGATATCGCGCTGCACTTTCGCTACGGCAAACCCGCCAAAACCAATCCATGGAATGCGGATACACTGGAGTGGGCCAATAAACTGCCACCGACTCCCTATAACTTTGTCAGCTTGCCTCCTGTTGAAACACGCCACCCGCTTTGGGAGCATCCTGAGTTGCCGCAGGAGATGGAAGAAGGCAAACACGGCCTGGCCTCAGCAGACCACGGCCGCCGCGAGATGTGGGGCACCGACCCGCTAACCGGCAAAGTGCGTGAAGTTGTTCATGTGCCCAGTAACTCCTGGTGGCCGCTTTTTGCTGCTATGGCGCTTGCGATAGTGTGTATCAGCCTGTTATTGCGCTGGTACCCGTTGGCCGGTTTGGGGGCAGCGGTGGCGGTCGTTTTCCTGCTGCGCTGGTCGTGGGAGAACGGGGCCCATCCTAAAGCGGCGCCTAACGCTAATGTTACGCCTGGCGACCCACCGCTGCACTCCCGAACCATGGATGGCCCCGGCGTTTGGGCCATGACAACCGCAATGATCGCCAATGGATCTTTTTTCCTATCTTATCTATTTGGCTGGTTCTATCTATGGACGATATCGCCTGAATGGCGGATGCCCGAGACATCGCCGCTTTCCTTAATAGCGCTTGTCATCGCGGGTGGCGCATTACTGGGCGGTGCGGCGTTAATGGAGAAGAGCGTACAGGGACTGCGTAAACAACAAGAGCGTGGCTTGGCGTTTAACTTTTACGGCGCCGCGCTATTGGGCGGTATTCAGTTTGCGCTGATTTTATGGGTAATGGTGCGCGCTAATCTGGCGGTTACTGAAACGTCGCATGATGCAATTCTGATGGTAGGCCTCTACTACGCGCTGTTGCATAGCGCCTTGGGGGCAGTACTTTCTCTGCTCCAGGGCTTACGTGTTGGTTACCGCTATGTGGGATTGCATGCGCCGTTTGAACCGGTAGTCGTCGCTTATTTCTGGCGCTATAACGTGGTGGTGTTCTGGATATTGGTTGTTGCGCTGGCCGTGCTACCGCGCGTGATTGGAGGCTAAGCGATGAAAGCAATCGTGCAGCGATTAAATCTTACTCATCCGGGCCATTTTGTAGGTGGGTTGACGCTTTGGAGCATCTGGTTTGTCGCCATTTACGGCGGGCTATCGGTTGCCTGCGCTGTGGTGCCTCCTGAGCCTGACCAAGGTGCATTTAACCATATCAATATCACTCTGCTGTTGCTGAGCTTGGTAACCGCCGTGCTATTGGCCGGGCTTGCCTGGGGGTGTTTTCAGGAAGCTAAACAGCATAAAGGGCGGCAGCACTTTAATGCCTTTGTGTCCGCATGGCTATACGTGTTTTCTGCCTTGGGCGTGGTGTTTGTCGCCGGGCCGATGGTTGGCTTACCGCCTTGTCTGTAAGCGGTAAAGAGCCACCGATGCAGGCGCAGGGGGAGCCAATCGCCAAAGAAGCGCTGTACACGCTAAACGGCATGTGGTGCACCAGTTGTGCGCTCGCCGTGGAGGGCGTGCTTAGCCACCGAAAGGGGATTGAGAGCATCAGCGTTCACTACCCAACCGCCACGCTATGGGTAAAAGGAGCTGCTGAGGCTATCTCGCTCGACACGTTGGCCCCTGGAGTAAAACGACTGGGCTACCGATTAACCGAGCTGGAAGTTGGTGCGGACGCGCATGCGCGCCTTGAGCAGGAAAGCCGCTATTTGAGTTTACGCCTGCTGGTGGGGTCCGTGTTTGGCATGTGGACCATGCTGGCATCCCTGTTGATTTACGCAGGGGCGTTGCCCAACCCAACGATTGAGTGGGTCGTCGCTTGGGTCTCGGGGGCGTTTTCGATCCCCGTTGTGACCTTTGCCGGGTGGCCGTTTTATCGGGCGGGCCTGCGCACGCTACGTGCCAAACGTCCGGGCATGGACGTACTGGTGACCCTCGGCGTTTGGTCTGCGGTCGTGGTGTCGTTCGGACTTTTGTGGCGCGGCTCTGCCGAGGTGTATTTCGATACAGCCGTCATGCTCATTGTGCTTTTGCTAGGCGGGCGGCTAGTGGAAACGCTGTGCCGTCATCGCGGGTTAAAAGCCCTTGATGTTCTGCCCCAACCAAAGGGTGAGGCGCTGGTGTGGGAGGGCGCCAAGTGGCAGGTAAAACCCTTGGCTGAGGTGCTACCGAGTGCCAGAGTAATGCTCACGCCAGGTGAGCTTATTGCGCTGGACGGCATTTTAGAAGAGGCCGCGTGGGTGGATACCGCATCGCTGACGGGGGAGAGCATGCCTCGCCACTTTCCTAAAGGTGAGCCGGTTTATGCTGGCTGTCGGTTACTAGGCAGCACTAATGTCAGTATGACGGTCACTCATGCCTTGGGCGATCGGCGTCTGGACCGTCTTCGCGACCAAATGCGCCATTACCAGACGCAAAAGGGCGAACTGCAAAAACTCGCCGACCGCTTTGCTGCCTGGTTAAGCCCCGTGGCGTTAATACTGGGAATAGCTACTCTGCCGGTGGGGCTATTGTTGGGGCTTGGCCTTGAAGATGCCGCCGTTCGAGCGCTTTCAGTACTGGTAGTTGCATGTCCCTGTGCCGTAGGTTTGGCCGTGCCATTGGCAAGCCTGGCGGGGAGCGGCCGACTGTTAAACCAGGGGATCGCCTTGCGCGACCCGGCAGCGCTTGAAACGCTGGCGAGAGTAAAAACCATTGCGCTGGATAAAACCGGCACGTTAACGCAGGGCGAGCCGGTGCTAGTAAATTGGGTAGGCCGTGAAGGGGTGACCGAGCCAGCGCTTAAAGCCACGTTGTATCAAGTGGCAGCCAACAGCCAGCATCCCTTGGCCCAAGCGCTCAAGCGTTGGGCGGGTTCTGACCCGACATACGTGTCGCGGCAAGCCCAGGTGATAGAAGAGGTGCCTGGGCAAGGGGTGCACCTTCACTTGCCTGAACATGGCGATATTTGGCTGGGCAGCCAACGTTTTTTAACTCGCCAAGGTATTGAGCTACCAGAAGTAGATACCTTACTTGCCGCCTCTGAAGTGATACTGGCGGATGCTCAAGGCTGGTTAGGGAGTTTCTATCTTGAAGATACGCCGTATGAGGATGCCGCGCCGAGTATTCAATCACTGCAAGCCGATTACTGGGTGGTCATGCTGAGTGGAGATAGGCCTGGCGCCGTTGAGGCGGTGGCTGAGCGCCTTGGGCTGGCGCCGAATGCATGTTTTGCAGAGCGTTCGCCGGAGGCGAAAGCCCGCTTGGTTCAGGGGCTGCCAGGGCCTACGCTGTTTGTGGGCGATGGGGTTAATGACACCTTAAGCCTGGCGGCTGCCGATATTGGGGCAGCCCCTTTCAACGCCAGTGATGCCGCCCGTGAAGGTGCAGCTGCGCATTTACTGAAACCGGGTATTTCTAGCCTGGTTGAGGGGCTTGCCACTGCTCAGGCAACTCGGCGTGTCATGTTGCAGAATTTAACCCTGTCGGCCGTCTATAATTCGCTAGCACTGGGCTTGGTGATCGTGATGGCCATCCCCCCGCTGGTGGCGGTACTGGCCATGGTCGCCAGTTCATTAAGCGTTACGCTGAATGCAGCCCGGCTTGCCTGGCGTGATTGAGCATCTGAACCAGCAGGCAATCAAAACGAGAGCGAGGGATAATCCAGTGCCTCGGCCAGCCGTTTTGCCTGATTTCTGACCCAGGAAGGGTCAATTGGCCCCCAACTGATAATCCGGTATTCACCACTGTTATGGCGCTCGCCTTGGGTTGGTTGAAACTGGCATTCAATGTCCAGTTCGGCAAGTGACGCAATCGTATCCTGAGCCGTACGACGCGGCATGCCACAGGCGCTCACGAGCGCAGGTACGCTAGCGACGCCCTGGTCGATCAGGTAAGCCACGTAAAGACGTCGATAAAAGCTGGATTTTGTCTTGCTGAGAGAGTCGGTCATAAAATCTACTGTGTGAATGTCTTATAAATGAGCGCGGACTAAAGCATACTGAACGTCCTCTGCCACAGCCACCGTTTAATACGTATGCCTACTCTCTTTAAAGACGCCATGTCGCATGCGTTAACGCAGACGATTGATGCGCTGCACACGGTGAGCTTCACCTCACAGCTGACGGCGCTTCTCAAAACCATTATCCACTTTGACTGTGCGGTGATCATTGGGTACCGGCCTGATAAACACCCTATCTACCTGTTCGATTCCATTCCCGAGCGCCGTGAGCTGCTTTTTCAGCGCTACTTGCTACAGGATTACCAGCAGGACCCTTTTCTGGTAGCGCTCGACCAAGCACCACGCCAAGGTGTGCTGCGTATGGCCGCTGTGGTACCGCCTGCCGGGTATAACGAGTATGCCAGCAACTTCTATCAGCGAACCGGCTGGCAGGATGAACTTTGCCTCGCCATTCGTCTGGATGATGCCCGCTGGATAGTTATCTACCTAGGATTGTTGGCGGAGAGTGGCGGGTTTTCTTCCTCCGATGCCCACTACCTTGAGCTGTATATTGAGCTGCTGGCCGCGCTGTGCCGCAAACAGTGGGGCAATAATCCGTTGTATCTTTCTGAGCCTTTGCAGCCCGATCAGCCGATTAGCCAGCACATTCACCAGGCCATTGGCAGCTTTGGGCAGGCGCATTTAACCCACCGTGAACAGCAGGTGGCTGCCTTGATGGTGCAGGGCCTGGATTCCGAAGAGATTGCCGAGCGCCTGCAGATCACCCAAGGTACGGTCAAGAATCACCGCAAACGTATTTACGCCCAGCTGGGTGTGGCGTCGTTAAGCGAGCTCTTTGGCCTGTTTATCAATCATGCCATTACCGCACCGCCCGTCACCCAATCCTGATTTCTATCCCTTTAGGGATATCGCGGATTGCGCCGCCAACTTTTAGCCTATGACCATCTTCTCTAATGGCTAAAAAGGCGAGCATGATGACTGTACAGGCATTGCTTCACGACCTTGAACGGCGTGGTTTGATTGCGCAGACAACTCACCTGGATGAGCTTCAGGCTCTGCTCGAATCACCGCAGACCGTTTACTGCGGTTTTGACCCCACGGCGGGCAGCCTGCATATCGGGCACTTGGTGCCCTTATTGATGCTCAAACGCTTTCAGGATGCCGGCCACCAAGGTGTGGCGTTGGTCGGGGGTGCCACCGGCTTGATTGGTGACCCCAGCTTCAAGGCGGCGGAGCGTTCGCTTAACTCTCCCGAAACGGTTGAGGGCTGGGTTAACGCCTTAAGCGAACAGATTTATTGGTTGATGGCCCCACACCTCGAAGCGCCCCTGAAAACGGTTAATAACGCAGAGTGGATTGGCCAGATTAACGTGATCGACTTCTTTCGCGATGTGGGCAAACACTTCTCGATGAATGCGATGATTAACCGTGAATCCGTTCGTCAGCGTCTTGAGCGGCCTGACCAGGGCATGTCGTTTACTGAATTCAGCTATGCGCTGCTGCAATCCTATGACTTTGCCCACCTCAATAAGACGTTGGGCTGCCGGTTACAAGTGGGTGGCAACGACCAGTGGGGCAATATCGTCAGTGGTATCGACCTAACACGTCGCCTGAACGGCGAGCAGGTGTTCGGTATGACGCTGCCGTTGATCACCAAATCCGACGGTACCAAATTCGGTAAAACGGAAAGCGGCACGGTATGGCTCGACCCGGAACAGACCTCGCCTTACCAGTTTTACCAGTTCTGGTTGAATACGGATGATGCTGACGTTTACCGTTTTTTACGCTATTACACGTTCATGGATTGCGATCACATCGACGCAATCGAAGCAGAAGACAAGCAGGCCGCTGGCAAGCCCCAAGCGCAGCGTGTACTTGCTGAAACCATTACCCGCTTTGTGCATGGCGAGGAGGGGCTGGCTGCTGCTCAGCGTATTTCCCAAGCACTGTTCAGTGGTGAAGTAGCTGCGCTCTCATGTAGTGAGCTACAGCAACTTGAGCTTGATGGGCTACGCTGCCAAGACGTAGCGTTTGGACAGACGCTGGAAGAAGCTATGGTGGCAAGCGAACTCGCCTCATCCAGGCGGCAAGCCCGTGAATTGATTGACCAGAACGCTGTACGTATCAACGGCGAGCGCGCCGAGCAAGGGCAGCTAAGTCAAGCATTCGCGCTTTTTGACCAATACTGGATCGTACAAAAAGGGAAAAAGCACTTTCGATTGTTCAAGCGTGGGTAACTTACATGGGATGCCGCTTCCAGGAAGTAGCAGCATTCGCTGGATGTTGCCCATTGTGAACAACCTCTCTTCGATCCAACACCGTTCGCTCTAACACGATAGTGCCACGCCGTTGTCACGCCTATGTCACTTATAGACGCCACTCTTTGCAGGAGTGGGTGGGTTATACGTGCGTTCTTCCTTCCAAGAGGATGTGGCAATGGCCGAAAATATCAATAGTGCTGTGCAAGAGGTCTTACCAAGCCAGGGTCGCAGAATAAAAGTCCGGCGCAAGGGCACGCTAAGGCAGTGGCTCACGCTTGCATTGCTGGTGTATTTCCTGATCTGTGCCGTATCCATCATAGGTAATGGCTTTAAGATTGCCGCGGGCGGCCATGCCGCTCAGTTGTTTGAATTTGCCACCAACCCCTTTGTTGGTTTGATGATTGGGATTGTCGCGACGGCCCTGATACAGTCATCTTCAACCGTTACTTCCGTTATCGTGGCGTTTGTGGCGGGCGGCCTGCCTGTCGCTATGGCGGTACCCATGATCATGGGGGCCAATATTGGTACTACTGTCACCAATACATTGGTAAGCCTTGGCCACGTACGTGATAAAGCCGAGTTTAGGCGGGCGTTCTCTGCCGCAACGGTGCATGACTTTTTTAACTTGCTGGCCGTGGCGATTTTTCTGCCCATTGAGCTTATTTTTCATCCGCTTGAAAAGCTGTCGAACGCTACGGCGTTTCTGTTTTACGGTGATGCTGACCTTTCCATGGGCAGTATTAATATTGTCGGGATGGCAACAAAGCCGATTACCTCTTCGGTTGAAAGTGTCGCCATGAACCTGCCCACGATTGCCGGTGGCGTTGCCATGATTATTTTTGGTATTGCCGTGATTTTTTTAGCGATTCGTTATATCGGCGCACTGCTGAGAGTATTGATGGTAGGGCAGGCAAAAAACATTATGCATAACGCCATTGGACGTGGCCCCGTCGCCGGTATTGCTTCTGGTGCTGTGGTGACGTTTTTAGTCCAGTCTTCCTCTACCACCACAAGCTTAATGGTGCCGTTAGCTGGGTCAGGCGCATTCTCTTTACGGCAGATTTACCCTTTTACATTGGGCACCAATATTGGCACGACGTTTACCGCGCTACTTGCGGCCACCGCAATCACTGGGGCAACTGCCATACTGGCGCTGGAAATCGCACTGGTTCACCTCTTCTTTAATTTATTTGCCGTCGTGGTGATTTTTGGCCTACCGTTTTTAAGACCACTGCCTGTTAAAGGTGCCGAGTGGCTAGGCCGTGCCGCCTCAGAAAGAAAAGCACTCGCCGCTGCTTGGGTATTAGGCGTATTTATTGCCGTGCCAGCTATCCTGATTGCGCTCACCACGCTGTTTTGAGGAAACACCCATGACCCATCAACACGAGCTAGTGTCAACATCGACCGCTGAACTCAAGGCCATGCTGGATGACTCTTCCGAGCTCATTGAAGAAATAAGAGAAGAAATTGCACAAAGAGAAGCGCAAGAGCGCGAACTAGAACCTTTCGATACGCTGATTAAAGAAGCACGACCCAAAATGAACGAAATTCGTAGTTTCTTTACGTTAGTGCTTAATGAGCTACGCCACCGGCCTAAATAAGCGTTACGAATAGCGAAAGCAACAAGGCTACTCCTTTAGGTATTTGTTTGACACTTTCAGTAAGCTGAGAGTATGTCAGGAAAATGCCTTTTTATGGGACCTGTTAGGTCATGCCATACTGTATGTTCATGTCTTGACTTATTCCATTATAGCACTGTTGTTTATTCGTCAGCACAAATGGTTGCTTGTTGAATATTTATCTTTCTAATTCTTGGTCGAGTTGCCCAGTATTCATTAAATGATGGCTGGATAAAATACCTTTTTCACTCATGATGCCTTATTGTAAAACAGTGGCTTAAGTTGTTTTTATTGAGTGGTCATATCGTGCTATGGCCTTGAAGATAATCCTATACCGTTGTGTAGATTAATATGGGAGCCATTGTTTGGATGTTTGTAGCGTCAAGGTTTTTAATCTATTGATGAGTTGGTATATTTTCTTATACTCGTTATTAAACCACTTTTCTACCCGTTGGGTGCTATGAGAAAGAGATGTCACGCCTTGGTTGGTAATATTTTTAGCATTTTCAGATGGATAGACGTTTGCTGGCGAAATAATTTTTTAAATCATACTTACGATTTTTCATTTTTAAGATTTTGTCATAGACTAAAAGCACCATCTATGTAGGTATAGTAAATGTTGATGGTTTGGTAGGGTGGTTTTAGCTGATCTTTGAGCAGTAAACGTGATCCATATAAAAAACTGGGGGTAGTACGATGGATGTCAAAGGGTTAAATGCACGTAATGATAATGACGATGTATATGCATCAATTGACTTGGCGACATCGTTGCCGAAATCCGGGTTTCCCGATGAGGAACGGAATCCTCACAATGTATTTAGCGCCATTCGTGACGAATTAATGCTTGATGGAAATTCCCGCCAGAACCTGGCAACATTTTGCCAAACGTGGGTTGATGATGAAATTCGTAATTTGATGGATCTTTCAATCGATAAAAACATGATCGATAAAGATGAATATCCACAAACTGCGGAGATCGAAGCACGCTGTGTTAGGATGTTAGCAGATCTCTGGAACTCACCCTCGCCAGAAACAACCATGGGATGCTCGACGATTGGCTCTTCAGAAGCCGCAATGCTTGGCGGGCTAGCGCTTAAGTGGCAATGGCGGAAAAAACGTGCGGCAGAAGGGTTGCCCACTGATAAACCAAATATGATTTGTGGGCCAGTACAAATTTGCTGGCACAAATTTGCCCGTTATTTTGATGTTGAACTGCGTGAAATTCCGCTGGAAGGCGATCGCTTGATTATGAGCCCAGAGGAAGTTATCAAACGCGTTGATGAAAATACGATTGGCGTCATACCAACGCTGGGCGTTACCTTTACTTGCCAATACGAGCCAGTAAAAGCTGTCAGCGAAGCGCTGGATCAATTGCAACAAGAAACCGGCCTGGATATTCCTATGCACGTTGACGGTGCCAGTGGGGGCTTCTTGGCTCCGTTCTGCGCGCCAGATCTAGTGTGGGACTTCCAACTCCCGAGAGTAAAGTCCATTAACACGTCTGGCCACAAATTTGGGCTTGCACCTTTGGGAGCTGGCTGGGTGGTCTGGCGTGAAGCAATAGACTTGCCCGAAGAGCTCATTTTTAACGTTAACTATCTCGGCGGTGATATGCCGACATTCGCGCTCAATTTTTCGCGCCCCGGCGGGCAAATCATTGCGCAGTACTACAACTTCCTGCGACTTGGCCGTGAAGGTTACGCCAAAATCCATAATGCCTGTTACGCTACCGCGCAGCATATTGCAGATGAGATTAGTAAACTAGGCCCCTTCGAAATCCTCTTTGATGGGAACAGCAATGAAGGTATTCCTGCGTTGGCATGGAAGCTGAAAGAGGGAGCAAATATTGGCGGTTATACGCTCTATGACCTGGCCGACAAATTACGCTCGCGCGGCTGGCAAGTCCCTGCTTATTCTATGCCAGCTCACCGTGAAGACTTGGTTATCCAGCGTATCCTTGTTCGTCATGGGGTGAGCTACGATCTAGGCTGCTTGTTAATTGAAGATATGAAGCGAGCACTTCAGCATTTTGAAGATCATCCCGTGGTTAATCCACTATCAGAAGATGAAGCCAGCGGCTTTAATCATTCCTGATTTGAGACTCTTTGGTTGTTAGGGCGGCTAGACATCGCCGCTCTAATTAGCGAATAAAAGAATGACGGATTAATAATTCGTTTCTTCGGGGAATAAATATGGATAATACACAATCGATAGCCGCGCCAAAGCAGCTTTCGTTATTGGGTTTCTTCGCGATAACGGCTTCAATGGTAATGGCGGTATATGAATATCCTACCTTTGCAACATCGGGTTTCTCGTTGGTCTTCTTTCTTATTCTTGGTGGGGTTCTGTGGTTTATTCCGGTAGGGCTTTGCGCGGCAGAAATGGCGACGGTTAAAGGCTGGGAAGAGGGTGGGGTTTTTACATGGGTATCCAAAACGCTAGGTGAACGATGGGGATTTGCGGCAATCTCCTTTGGCTATTTGCAAATTGCTGTCGGCTTTATTCCTATGCTTTACTTCGTGCTAGGCGCACTCTCTTATATTCTTAATTGGCCTGCACTGAATAGCGACCCGATAGTCAAAACGATTGCGGCGTTGATTATATTGTGGGGATTAGCGTTAACTCAGTTTGGCGGTACCAAGAATACGGCGCGGATTGCAAAGCTAGGCTTTTTTGCAGGTATTCTACTGCCCGCTTTTATCTTAATTGGGCTTGCAGTTTTGTATCTTCGCTCAGGTGCGCCGGTCGCTATTGAAATGAGTGCACAGACGTTTTTCCCCACCTTTGGTAGTATGAGTACCTTGGTAGTGTTTGTCGCTTTTATACTGAGTTATATGGGGGTTGAAGCGTCGGCGACTCATGTCAATGAGATGAAAAACCCTGGTCGTGACTATCCTCTCGCCATGTTATTTCTTATGGTTTCTGCCATTCTCTTAAGTTCTCTCGGTGGGTTGACGATTGCATCTGTTATTCCTCACGAGCAAATCAACTTATCTGCGGGCGTGATGCAAACGTTCAGTGTGTTGATTAACCACTTTGGCAGCCATTTTGAATGGGCTATTCGGATTATTGCTGCGCTGCTATTGCTGGGCGTGCTGGCTGAAATAGCCGCATGGATTGTTGGACCATCACGCGGCATGTTGGTAACCGCGCAGCAGGGTATCCTGCCGGCGCGTTTTGCTAAAGTAAACAAGAACGGCGTGCCGGTGGCGTTGGTTATTTCTCAGCTAATCATTACAACGATCGCATTGATTATTCTGACGAATACGGGGGGAGGAAATAATATGTCCTTCCTGATTGCACTAGCGCTAACCGTCGTTATCTATCTGTGCAGCTACTTTATGCTATTCCTGGCTTACATTACCCTTGTTCGAAAACAGCCTGAAAATCAACGTACCTTCAATATCCCTGGCGGTAACAAAATAAAAATTACCGTTGCAGTAGTGGGGTTACTTACTTCTTTAGTTGCTTTTGTCGTCTCCTTCTTCCCTCCCACGGGGTTGCCAGGAAAAGAGTCTAACGAAGTGTATACCGGTTTGCTGATCGGCTGTTTCCTTGTAGTGCTATCGATTCCGTTTATTATTTATGGAGTGCATAATAAAAGCGCTGCGCCAAAAAACCTTAAACTACACCATATCAAGCCCCATACCGCGCCCGAAGGTCACTACTTTATTCATCCCAAAGCCCGCAGTACGCATCACATCACTGTTGATGGAGAAAAGCTGCATTGATGAACCATGGGAGGATGTTTAGAAAGGTCGTCATTAGATTTTAAGCAGAGCTATGACGAATAGCGAAAAACAGTAGTATTAATCACTTAGGCATTTGCTTGGCACTTTCAGTAAGCTGAGAGTATGTCAGGCAAATGCCTTTTTCATGGGCTTTAATAAAAAAGCTCGCCCTGAGCGTTGGGCGGGCGAAAGTCTCGGGTATTCAGCCCTTGCTCGGTACGAGATTGAAAGTTCCACTGGCGGCTGGCGCGATTAAAGCGTTGTGCAATCATATCGGCAAAAATACCTTCGCCGCGAAAGCGCTTACCGAACTGAGCGTCGTAGGCCTTGCCGCCCCGGCATTGGCGAATCAGGCTCATTACCTTGGCCGCACGCTCGGGGTAATGGGCATCCAGCCAGGCTTCAAAAAGAGGAGCGACTTCATGGGGTAAGCGCAGCAGCATCCAGGACGCCGTTCGTGCGCCAGCACGGCTGGCGGCCTCAAGAATCCGCTCTATTTCATGATCCGTTAATCCGGGGATGACCGGAGAAACAAGCGTTCCGACGGGAATGCCAGCAGTATTCAGCTCACGGATAACTTTTAAACGCGCTTGAGGAGAGGCCGCACGAGGTTCCAGCGTGCGTTTCATATTGGCGTCTAGGCTGGTCAGGCTAATAAATACGCGCACCAGGCGGTGTTCGGCCATCTCAGCCAGCAGATCCATATCCCGTAACACTAACGTGCTTTTGGTCACAATAGTGACTGGATGGCGGCAAGCCAATAATAGCTCAAGCAACTGGCGCGTTAAGTGGCGCTTGGCTTCTAGTGGCTGGTAACAATCGGTATTACCAGAGAGATTGATTGGTCGGCAGACGTATCCAGGCTTGCAAAACTCCTCACTTAATTGCTCCACCAGGCCATTTTTGGCAATCAGCCTGGTTTCAAAATCAAGCCCCGGGGACAGATCCCAATAGGCATGAGAAGGGCGGGCATAGCAGTAAACACAGCCATGTTCGCAACCTCGGTAAGGGTTCAATGAGCGATCAAAAGGCAAGTCTGGCGACCGGTTCCAGGAAAGCGCACTCTTACTGGTTTCTTCGCGTACTTCAGTTGCCCGTGTGGGGGAAGTCTCTTCGCGCCACCATCCGTCGTCTTCTGCCACGCTATGGGTTGGGGCAAAGCGGTTGTGCGGGTCATAGGTTGCCCCGCGGCCTTTGTGCACGGGAGGCCGTATTGGTGATTTGCCGAGAGACGCCATACACCTGCCTCTTTCTATATTTGTGTATATATATACAGTATATGCGTTGTGACCAAGCGTGCAAGCGTTACTCAGGAGAAACCCGCAATGAACAGTTTTACGGATCGGCTACTGATTGCGATTCATGTTTATTAGAAATAATTGACTTACCTTCATTAGCAGTCATGAAAATGACATTTTTAGGCGCTACGATTTGTTGGATATCAAATTAGCTAAATTTATTTTAGGGATGAAAATGAAGAACTTTACGCGCAACGCACTCACGTTGGCACTGGCATCGGTCATGGCTACGCCGGTATTAGCGCAGGAAAATACAGCTAAGAACGTTATTTTGATGATCACCGACGGTACCGGTATCGAGACGTTCCGTGCGGCAAGTTACTTCCGTCACGGCGCGCTGGGCCATGAAGTTTATGATGAGTTTGACACACAGCTTTTCATGGCAACGCATCCGTTAAACACCTCTACCACGCCCACCAAGAGTGATGACGGTACGGTTACGTTTGAACCAGCCGAGCTCTGGAACGACGAGGCGGTAGATACCGTTTACGAAGGTAGCCTGGGTAACTACAAGGGCTACTTTGCCGGTTACGACTACGCTCGGGCTGATTACACCGACAGCGCGGCAGCGGCAACGGCGCTGGCTTCAGGCCATAAGTCCTATAACAGCGCCATCAACTGGTCCAACGATGATGAGCCGCTTAAGCATATTGGCGAATACACTGTTGATAGCGGCCGCGCTCTGGGTGTTGTCTCATCGGTGCAGGTCTCCCACGCGACGCCTGCCGGTTTCATGGCCCATAACGTAAGCCGCAACGACTATAGAGCCATTGGCCGCGAAATTGTCGATTCTGGCCTTGCCACTGTCGCCATCGGTACCGGGCACCCCTATTACGATGCAGCCGGCGAGCATGTCGATAACCCCGGTGAGAGCGATTTCCGCTTTATCGGTGGCGAAGAGACCTACCAGCGCTTGGTAGGCGGCGAAACGGATTACGCCTTTATCGAAAGCAAGGACGATTTTGAAGCTCTGGCTGCTGGTGAGTTGGATCTTCCCAAGGACAAAGTACTGGGCCTGGTGCAGAACATTCAGACGCTGCAATACAGCCGCCCCGGCGTAACCGGCGGTAATCTACTGGATACGTCACCAAGCCTTGCCACACTGACGGGCGGCGCTTTGAACGTGCTCAATGCCAGTGAAAACGGCAACGAAAATGGCTTTTTCCTGATGGTTGAGGGTGGCGCTGTGGATTGGGCTGCTCACGCTAACAACCTGCCGCGTATTATCGAAGAGCAAATCGACTTCAACGAAGCTGTGGAAGCGGCCGTTGAGTGGGTAGAAAACAACAGTTCCTGGGACGATACCTTGATCATTGTAACGACTGATCACGGTAACGGTTTGCTTCAAGGTCCTGACTCTGATGTGAATGCCTATAGCCCGATCGTTAATCAGGGTGCTGGCGCGCTACCCTTGGTACGTTGGCATTCCGATACCCACACGCGTGAGCTGGTACCGTTGTATGCCCACGGCGCGGGCGCTGAGTTCTTCTTTGACATTGCTCAGGCAGAAGACGGTCTTTCCCGCTATGAAGTAGACGAAGACAGCCACTACTGGATCGACAACACCGACGTATTCCGCGCGGGCCTAAACGCTTTCGGTATCGAAGCTGAATAAATAGGCAAGTATAGCAAGTACAACAGAGCCGCCTTCGGGTGGCTCTGTTCCGTTGGTAACCACTGACTGATATCACTTCGCCAACGACCATCCACTCACTACCCCGAAAAGAGTCAGATATGAAGCTTCATAACACGCTTTCACTGCTGTTAATGACAACACTAGCCAGCACGTCAGCATTTGCACTTAATGCTGAGCGCGCGCCCACCGCCAGTGGTCACGCCTATGCTGAGCCTTATAAAGCCGTTCGCAAAGAGGGCGTTTTACATATTGAAGTACGTTTCGTGACGGACTACCCAGGTTACTCTGGTGAGATCATTTATGACGATATCCCGC
>NZ_JBQSVC010000021.1:0-62669 GCF_052376035.1 Halomonas sp. AOP7-E1-9 | reverse complement strand
TCTATTTTTCGCTACCCTCCTTCCTGCCCGCCTGACTTTTGCTCGCGGTTGCGCTAGCTTGATATTTCATTATTGCTTTGAGAAGGATCTCAATCATGGGATGGCTCAATGAGCACGCCCAGGCAATTTCTGCTATTGCCAGCGTCCTTACCCTGTTTGTTTGGGTTTTCTATGCTCAGCTTCTTTATAACGGCTATGTTCGGCAGCGACGTCCGCGAATTATTATTAACCGGGGCAAGGGCGTTGGGCTGGAGGCCTTATGCTTAATAAGTAATATGAGCAATGAGGCTATCTATATTCAGCACCTGGTGGCTGTGCTACATGCCCAGGAAAGAGATTACGAGCTCGATATTGTTGAATACCAACAGCAGGGCGATGAAGAGCATGAAGCCGCTTTCCGTACCCACCAGGGCCCGCTTAATTCGGGTGATTACATTCATATTCAATCATTTGACAGGATCCTGAAGCGGCTCCTTCAGCACTGGGGTTTAAAAGAAGACACTATTAAACAGCAGAAACCTCAGCTTGAAATTCGGGTGATTGCCATCTATGGCTCAGAAGACATGCCGGTTGGCGCCGCACGCCATTTTCATCTTGATATTTCGGCTGAGCCCGCTCGGCAGCTCAACCCCTGTGACGTGGATACGCATCGTATGAATAGCAGGCGCGATCGTAAACGAGTCTTAAGTTGGGCACAAAATATAGAAATACATAAATCAGATTAGCCTGCTTTTGTCATGTAAATTTCTCTAGGCTGCACGGTTTAAAGCTATGTGTTGTTATCTTCGTGCCCTTTTCCTCCAGGCGTTCCCCGAAGAAGGTGTACTAAAAGCAAAGGCTCAGTGCATCGATAGTGGGGCGTTCGTCAGAACGTTTCCATGCAATAGTTGATAAGATAGGCGCCCCGTTATGCAGGAGCGATCCATGTCACATCCTTTTAGTGCGCTTTCGCCCGACACGGTTATGTCGGCGGCCGAATCGGTTGATATTTGGCCCGCAGGCGAGCCTTTTGCGCTCAACAGTTATGAAAACCGTGTATTGATGTTTCGTGATGATGATGCCCGTCACTGGGTAATCAAGTTTTACCGTCCCGAGCGCTGGTCGGATGCTGCGATTCAAGAGGAGCATGATTTTTTAAAGGAATTAAGCGAGGCCGGGGTGTCGGTTGTCGCACCCTGGCGTAATAGCGCGGGGCAGTCATTGCATCATTACGCAGCGTTTCGCTTTGCTCTTTTCCCCCAGTGTGCAGGCCAAGCGCCTGAGCTTGATAATCCTGAACACCTCTTTGCGCTGGGCGAAGTGTTAGGTCAGCTGCATAACGTATCGCAGCGCAAGGCATTTCAACACCGCCCGCGTTTGGAGCTGGAAAGCGGTATAGAAGTGGCACGACAGCGCGTTGTGGGCAGCCAATGGCTCGACAAGTTTCAGCTTCGGGCGTATGACGCGGTGATTCAAAAGCTGCAGCATCGGTTGGCGCCCAAGGCGTTGGACCCAGCATCGTTAATACGTTGCCACGGTGATTGTCATTTAGGGAACGTACTGGGTCGAGATGAGCATTTTTCCCTGGTCGATTTTGATGACTGTGCGATGGCGCCCGCCATACAGGATATATGGATGTTGCTGCCCACTGATGAGCCGGATAGCTGGCGGGCGCAGCTAAGTGAGATTAGTGAAGGCTATGAGGAGTCACTAGCGTTTCCTCATGAACAGATGTCGCTCATTGAGCCGCTAAGGGCTTATCGCTTGATTCGGCATAGCGCCTGGTTAGTTTCGCGCTGGGACGATCCAGCGTTTCCGCGTGCTTTTCCATGGATGGCAGATAGCGGCTACTGGGATCAGCATATCCGTCAGTTAGAACAGCAGTGTTTGCAGCTTGAGCGTCCTGTTTGGTTGGCTTAATAGATCTTTTGACCCCTCTGTTGTCGTAAAAATTATACGTTGAGCGCCTTAAAAGTCGTTGCGACGCTGCCACCGAGTGGCCAGGTACGTTAAAATAAGCGCATAAATCGCCTTTGGTACGTTTAGTGGTTTCTGTATGCTTGGGCATTGTTTTGTAAGGTTGTTTTGCTTGCGTGCTGGTTACTTGATAAAGCAATAACGAGCGAGTGAGCGGGCACCGCTTTAATGAGAATGACTATGACCGACGATATCGCCCAGCACTATCGCCAAATTATTACCGCCCTTGGCGAAAATCCGGACCGCGAAGGGCTGCGGGATACACCAAAGCGTGCAGCCAAAGCCATGCAGTTTTTAAACGCGGGCTATCAGCAGTCGCTGGAAGAGATTATCAACGGCGCGGTGTTTGAATCGAAGACCGATGAAATGGTGTTAGTAAAAAACATTGAGCTTTACTCAATGTGTGAGCACCACTTATTGCCGTTTATTGGCAAGTGTCATATTGCCTACTTACCTGATGGCAAGGTATTAGGGCTTTCCAAATTTGCGCGCATCGTTGATATGTATGCGCGGCGTATGCAGATTCAGGAAAGCCTGACTCGTGAAATTGCCGATGCCGTCCAGCAGGTAACCGGTGCGAAAGGAGTAGCGGTTGTCGTTGAGGCGCGCCATTTATGCATGATGATGCGCGGCGTTGAGAAGCAGAATTCGAGCATGTCGTCATCGGTAATGCTGGGTGGATTCCGTGACAACCCCGCGACGCGCCAGGAATTTCTAACGCTTATTAACTAAACGAATTTCTCCACGGCCAGGATGACCATATTTGCCAAACACTTGGTTAAATACGCCGTTTCGTCTTAGCATGAAAGCGTAAATATGAGCCCACAGGGCCATCCTTTGGCCAGGAGTCTGTCATGGAAGCGCTAAAAGAGACACAGCTGTATTGCCCCTTTGCCTATATCGACGGCAGTTGGGTAGCGGCTGAAAGTGGAGAACAAATTAACGTTATTAACCCCGCCACAGGCAAACCGGTGGGGGATATGCCGCGATTAGGTAAAGCTGAAACCGAACGTGCCATTGAGGCGGCTGATGCTGCTTTGCCTGCCTGGCGGGCATTGACCGCTCAAGAGCGGGCCGACATGTTGCTTAAGTGGCATGACCTAATGCTTGAGCATCAGCACGACCTTGCACTGCTGATGACCTATGAGCAGGGCAAGCCGGTTAAAGAGGCTGAGGGCGAAATTGCTTACGCCGCCAGCTTTCTGCGCTGGTTTGCCGAAGAGGCGCGGCGTGTATATGGCGAGACCATTCCTGCAGCAAAAGCCAACCAGCGTATTGTGGTAACCAAACAGCCGGTGGGCGTTGTAGGAGCGATTACTCCGTGGAATTTCCCCGCAGCGATGATCACGCGTAAAGCAGGTGCAGCGCTAGCAGCAGGTTGTACCATTATCGTTAAGCCCGCTAGCCAAACACCTTTCTCGGCAACGGCGCTGGCGCTCTTGGCTGAGCGAGCAGGGATACCCCGCGGCGTCTTTAATGTGGTGCCAGGCAGCGCCGCTGACATTGCTGAAGCGCTAACCCAGTCGCCCAAGGTGCGTAAAATCACCTTTACTGGCTCTACGGAAGTAGGCCGGACGCTGATGGAAAAAGCGGCGCAGCATGTGCAAAAAATATCGCTTGAGCTGGGCGGAAACGCGCCGTTTATCGTTTTTGAAGATGCTGACCTTGATGCCGCCGTTGAGGGCGCGATGGCAGCCAAGTTCCGCAATGCAGGCCAAACGTGCATTTGCACCAATCGGTTTTTAGTTCAGTCCAGTGTAATTAACGCGTTTTGCGAAAAGCTCGCGGTTGCCATGAACAGTGAGCTGCATGTTGGCGATGGTGCTCAGCCAGGCAACAATATTGGCCCGCTCATTGATGAAAATGGGGTCAAGAAAGTCAGCGAACACGTTCAGGACGCTATTGATAAAGGTGCTGAGTTGCTGCTGGGCGGTCATCCGCATCCGTTAGGCGGTAACTTCTTCACGCCTACGTTAATCAGCTTTGCCGATGCCAGCATGAAGGTTGCTCAGGAAGAGACGTTTGGCCCGCTAGCGGCGGTGTTCCCGTTCGACGACGAAGAGACCGCTATCGAAATGGCCAATGATACGCAGTATGGGCTGGCGTCCTATTTCTACTCCAGCGATCTTGCTCGTGTATGGCGCGTGGCTGACGCGCTTGAATACGGCATGGTGGGCATTAATACCGGGGCTATTTCCAATGCGTCGGCGCCGTTTGGTGGTGTCAAGGCGTCAGGGCTTGGCCGTGAAGGTGGTCATCAGGGGCTGGAGGAGTACTTGGAAACCAAGTATTTATGCATTGACCTTGGCTAGTGTCGGTTAAGGCATTCTGAGCGTTATATTCATAAAAAAACCTCGCAAGCAGTGCTTGCGAGGTTTTTATGGTGCTAGCGCTAAAGCACAGTTTAGTGACGGAAGTGGCGCATTCCGGTGAAGACCATGGCAATGCCCGCTTCGTTGGCAGCATCAATCACTTCCTGGTCGCGCATGGAGCCACCAGGCTGAATAACGGCGGTAATGCCCGCAGCGGCGGCGGCATCAATGCCATCACGGAAGGGGAAGAAGGCATCAGACGCCATAACGGAACCAGGTACAGAAAGGTTTTCGTCGGCCGCTTTAATGCCCGCAATTTTAGCGGAGTACACGCGACTCATCTGGCCTGCGCCCACGCCAATGGTTTGGCCGGCTTTGGCATACACAATGGCATTGGATTTGACGAATTTGGCAACGCGCCATGCGAACGCCAAATCGCGCAGTTCCTGTTCTGAAGGTGCACGCTCGCTGACCACAGTAAGCTCGTCGCGAGTCACCATGCCCTGGTCACGCTCTTGTACCAGCAAACCTCCGTTAACCCGCTTGAAATCAAAGGCGGGCTGGAGGTTGCCAGGCCCATGAGCGCTGACATCCAGCAGGCGGACGTTTTTCTTTTCAGCGATAATCGCAACGGCCTCATCGCTCACCCCGGGTGCAATAATGACCTCAACAAACTGACGGTCAACAATTGCTCGCGCGGTATCGGCTTCAAGCGGTGTGTTGAAGGCAATAATGCCGCCGAAAGCACTGGTAGGGTCAGTTGCAAACGCTTTGTCATAAGCCTCAAGCGCCGTAGCGCCGATGGCAACGCCACAGGGGTTAGCGTGTTTAACAATCACGCACGCCCTTTCATCAAACGCCTTGACGCACTCAAAAGCCGCATCGGTATCGGCAACATTGTTAAATGAAAGCGGTTTGCCTTGCAGCATGGTAGCTGTCGCAACACTGGGTTCAGACGCTGTAGGGTCAACGTAAAAGGCAGCCTGCTGATGCGGATTTTCGCCGTAGCGCATGTCCTGCTTTTTATGCAACTGAAGATTAAAGGTACGCGCGAAGGTGGCATCACTCTCGCTGACTTTACGGCCCAAGTACTCGGCAATAGCGCCGTCGTAGCCCGCGGTGTGCTCAAACGCTTTAACCGCAAGGTCAAAGCGTGTAGCGGTGCTCACCTGGCCATCATTGGCGGCCAGTTCTTCAAGCACGCGCGTGTAGTCGTCGGCGTTAACTACAATAGTGGTGTACGCGTGGTTTTTAGCGCAGGCACGGACCATCGTAGGGCCGCCGATATCGATATTTTCGATGGCGTCTTCCAGGCTGCAGTCAGGTTTGGCAACGGTGGCTGCAAACGGGTAGAGATTAACCACGACCATGTCAATCGGGGTGATATCGTTGTCAGCCATTACCGCGTCATCCTGACCACGGCGCGCCAGAATACCGCCGTGAATTTTAGGATGCAGCGTTTTCACTCGGCCATCCATGATCTCAGGGAAGCCCGTATGTTCGGACACTTCGGTGACCGGGATGGCATTTTCCTGTAACAAGCGGAAGGTGCCGCCCGTGGACAGTAGCTCAATGCCGCGCTCGGTAAGGCTGCGGGCAAACTCAACAATACCCGTTTTATCGGACACGCTTAACAGCGCGCGGCGAACAGGAGTAGCGGTACTATCAACCATGAATAAGCTCGTGTGCAGAGTGGAACAATAAAAACAACAACGCCCCATGGTTATGGGGCGTCACCTTCGATAAGACCGTAAATCTTGAGTTTCTTGCGCAGTGTACCGCGGTTTAATCCCAGTACATCAGCGGCGCGTGTCTGGTTGCCTTCGGTATGCTCCAGCACGCAGGCCAGCAGCGGCGCTTCTACTTCGGCCATCACCATGGCGTACAGGTCGGTGGCCTGACTGCCATCGAGATGCTCGAAGTAGCGGCGCATGGCAGACTCCACGGCCTCTCTTAACGGCTGCGGCGGGGCGCTTGCCGCTGGGTCAGCGAGCGTACCCGCTAGTCGCGAGGGTAACTCGCTAGAAAGAAGATCGCGTTCGTTCATGCAGCATGGGTTCCTTTGGCTAATAGACGCTTGTCTGCGTCAAACGCCATGGCGTCGTTAATCCAATCAAATTGTGTTTCAGGTGATGCCAACGCATTGAATTGCTGTTTTAGCTCGCGGCGCTTTGTATCGCAAAAGCGCAGATCACTTTCGAGATACCAGCCAATATGCTTGCGCGCAATGCGTACACCCATCGTGTCGCCATAAAAGGCGTGCAGCGCCGCTACATGCCCGGCCAGCACGTGACGACGCTCCTCCAGGCTTGGCAAAGCCAACTGCTCGCCATGCTGTAGATAATGGGTTATTTGCTTGAAAATCCAAGGATTACCCTGGGCGCCACGTCCAATCATTACCGCATTCGCGCCGGTATAGCGTAGGACATCGGCTGCTTTTTCAGGACTTGTAATATCACCATTGGCAATCACTGGGATGGACAGACACGATTTGATATCGGCGATCGTGTCGTACTCTGCCCAACCAGTATAGCGCTGTTCGCGATGTCGGCCATGAACGGCGAGCGCCTGAATGCCTGCATCTTCTGCCAACCGAGCAATTCTCACGCCATTGTTGGATTCGGCGCACCAACCGGTACGGATTTTCAAGGTAACCGGCACATCCACCGCCTTGACCACCGCATCTAAAATATCGGCTACCAAGGCCTCATCGCGCAGTAGCGCTGAGCCAGCCGCCTTGTTGCAGACCTTCTTTGCCGGGCAGCCCATATTGATATCGATAATCTGAGC
Source organism: Halomonas sp. AOP7-E1-9 (assembly GCF_052376035.1). Taxonomy (NCBI): domain Bacteria; kingdom Pseudomonadati; phylum Pseudomonadota; class Gammaproteobacteria; order Oceanospirillales; family Halomonadaceae; genus Halomonas; species Halomonas sp. AOP7-E1-9. The sequence goes on along the minus strand of NZ_JBQSVC010000021.1, from coordinate 55,611 downwards.
GCCCAGTTCGACGTTAAGGCGTGCCGCCTGAGCAAGCATCTGGGCGTCGCCACCGGCAATTTGCACGACCCGTGGGTCGGGCTCACCCGTATGGTCCATCCGTAGTTGGGACTTTCGGGTATGCCACAGGCTGGGGTCTGAGGTGACCATTTCGCCTACTACCCAGCCAGCGCCCAGCCGCCGGCAAAGCTGGCGAAAAGGGCGGTCGGTCACGCCTGCCATCGGCGCCAGTATGACCTGATTGGGCAAGCTGTAAGGGCCGATAGATGTCGATTGTTGCGTGGCTAATGTCATAGAGTTTGCGCTGCTGGATAAGCGAGTAGGCGTTCAGGGGGGCGTATGATACGCCTACTCGGAAGCGGAATGAAGGCTGTTTTGAAGATTAACCGGGTCGATGGCCTGTTAGTCTCACCCAGCCTTCACGAATGACAGGTTCATCCATCATTATGCCTTCTGCTTCGTAGGCCTTAAGCACGTCCTGGGCCTGGTTGGCAAGAATGCCTGACAGCGCAAGAAGCCCCTTCGGCGCGACATGTCCCGCAATCGTTGGCGCTAACTCCACCAGGGGGCCGGCTAAAATATTCGCAGTGACAATCGGGTAAGGGCCGCCTGTTAACTGCTCCGGATAATAGAGCGCGAGATTTTGCTCTGCAATATGATTGCGTTCGGCGTTATCGCGGCTAGCCTGCAGCGCCTGAGGGTCAATATCCGTGCCATCGGCGTGCTGAGCACCTAGCTTAAGCGCGGCAATGGCGAGAATGCCCGAGCCACAGCCAATATCCAGCACGTTCTTGTCGCCAAGTGTGCCATCAACCGCTAACTGATCAAGCCATTCAAGGCACAGCGCAGTCGTGGGATGAGTGCCAGTGCCGAAGGCTAAGCCTGGGTCTAAAATTAGATTGACTGCGCCTGCTTCAGGCGGCGTATGCCAGCTAGGAACAATCCATAAGCGCTGGCCCATCTGGAGCGGTTTGAAGTCATCCATCCACTCGCGTTCCCAGTCGCGGTCGGCCAGCAGCTCATACTCAATGGTGGGGCAGGATTCATCGGGCATTTGTTGCGCCCAAGCGCTTTCGATGCGGGCCAGCATGCTTTCCACGCCCTCCAGGTCATCGTACAGGCCGGTCAGAATGGTGTCCTGCCAAAGCGGCGTGGTGCCGCGTTCTGGCTCAAAGACGGGGTCATCATGGGCATCCTGAAGCCCAATGGCGGTAGCTCCCTCTTCAAGCAGTAGCTCTTCCAGAAGTTCAGCCTGTTCAGGTGCTACGTGGGCTTTGAGTTGCAGCCAAGGCATGGGGAGTCTCCGCGGTAGGCATAATCGATAACGGGGTGGGCTTGGCCACCCCGTTGGGTATTACTCGGCAACACTATGAAATGCTTGCTTGGCACATGGAGCGTTTAGCCGGCAAGTTTCTTTTCTAGATAGTGAATGTTGACACCGCCCTGGCGGAATTGGCTATCGCGCACCAGGTCTTTCTGTAGGTCAATATTGGTTTTGATACCTTCGACCAGCAGCTCATCCAGCGCATTACGCATGCGCGTTAACGCGATCTCACGATCCTCGCCCCAGGTGATCAGCTTGCCAATCAGTGAGTCGTAGTGTGGCGGAACGGTATAGCCTGTATACAGGTGAGAATCCATGCGCACGCCCAAGCCGCCTGGGGCGTGATACAGCGTCACTTTGCCTGGTGATGGCATGAACGTGCGTGAGTCTTCCGCGTTGATCCGACATTCAAACGCGTGGCCGTTAAGCTTAACGTCTTCCTGGCGAATCGACAGTGGCAAGCCTGACGCAATACGCAGCTGTTCTTTGACGATATCCACGCCGGTGACCATTTCCGTTACCGGATGCTCAACCTGAACACGTGTGTTCATCTCGATAAAGAAGAACTTGCCATCTTCGTACAGGAACTCGAACGTACCGGCGCCGCGGTAGTTAATTTCAATACAGGCCTGGCGGCACGCTTCCAGTACGTCGGCACGTGCTTTCGGGTCGAGGCCGGGGGCAGGCGCTTCTTCAAGTACTTTTTGATGGCGGCGTTGCAAAGAGCAGTCGCGGTCATAGAGGTGGATCGCATTGCCCTGACCATCGGCCAGAACTTGTACTTCCACATGGCGCGGTTTCTCAAGGAATTTTTCCATGTAAACCGTGCCATCGCCAAACGCTGCCTGGGCTTCGTTTTGGGTAATGCTAATGGCGGACAGTAACTGGTCTTCTGAATGCACGACCCGCATGCCACGACCACCGCCACCAGCCGCTGCCTTGATAATAACGGGATAGCCTATACGCACGCCAGCCGCCAGGCTTGCGGCCTCATCATCGCCCAGGGGGCCATCAGAGCCAGGTACGGTAGGTACGCCCGCCTTCTTCATGGCTTCAATGGCACTCACTTTGTCGCCCATTAAGCGAATGGTTTCAGCGCGCGGACCAATAAAGGTAAAGCCGGAGCGCTCAACTTGCTCGGCAAAATTGGCATTTTCAGACAAAAAGCCATAGCCGGGATGAATGGCGCTTGAGTCGGTCACTTCGGCAGCGCTAATCAGCGCGGGAATATTCAAGTACGACTGGGCCGAAGAGGCCGGGCCAATGCACACTGCCTCATCCGCCAAGCGTACGTGCATCAGCTCGCGGTCAGCCTTGGAGTGTACGGCGACGGTTTTGATGCCCAGCTCTTTACATGCCCGTAGAATACGTAGGGCTATCTCGCCGCGGTTCGCGATAAGTACCTTGTCCAGCATGGGAGAGTCCACCCGTGTTGATGTGAAAGATTAAGCGAGGACGATCATGGGTTGATCAAATTCCACCGGCTCACCATCTTCCACCAGGATGGCTTCAACCACGCCGTCGCGATCAGCTTCAATCTGATTCATCATTTTCATCGCTTCAACGATACATACCGTGTCGCCTTGCTTAACGGTGTCGCCTACTTCAACAAACGATTTTGCACCCGGTGCCGGGCTGCGGTAGAAGGTGCCGACCATCGGAGAGTTAACGGCTTCACCGCGGAAGCTTGCGCTGGCAGGCTCCGCGTCAACGCTTGGCGTTGTAGGTGCTGCGGGAGCCGGTGCAGGCGCTGCAAAAGGTTGGGAATACTGGGGCATTGGCTGGGGCTGCCAGGTAGCACCGTTAGGATGACGGCTGATGCGTACTGACTCTTCGCCTTCCTGAATTTCAATTTCGCTAATGTTGGATTCTTCGAGCAGTTCGATCAGTTTTTTTACTTTGCGAATATCCATATTGGGCCCCGTAGATAGATGAAGGTTGCTGCCTAACACGCTAGTGATAACGCTTAAGTATCGCAATATTTAGCGCGCAGTAAACCAAGTTAAGAAAAGAAGAGAACGCAGCATGATGGCGAACGTTACCCCTCTAACAGCTTAAAAATCGAGCATTTAACTAATGTGGAGGCGGAGTTTGCCGAAAAAAGCGGAACATGTCCAGCGCTAGTCCAGTGCAGAGCCGAGGCATAAAACGCGGTATGCCTTGATGGCTATCTTTACCGTTTAGCGAAGAGCATGCTGTTATCGGTACTCAACAATTGCCCCCAAGGTACAAATAAAGTTCAGGCTTTTAGCTTAATAGCCACTGTTTTAAGGATGAAAGATGCTCTGCAAGCGCATTGGCGGTGACCTCCCCTTGGATCCGCGCTGGGCGTATTTCTGCGCCTTGATCAAAGAACAGCAGGCTGGGCGGCCCAAAAAGCTGGTACTGGTTAAGTAGCTGTCTACTTTCAGGGGTCGTATCGGTGACATCGACGGCAATTAGCGTGAAGCCTTCCAACGCCTCAATAACACGTGGGTCTGGATAAACTTCACGCTCCATCACTTTGCATGAAATACACCAGTCAGCGGTGAAGTGGACAAAGGCGGGTTGATGGGCACTGTCTGCCTGAGCAAGAGCTGAGCGTAGTTCATCCAGGCTATCCACGGTTACAAAATCAAGTGCCGTTTCTTGAGTGGCTGTAGCGCTATGGGAAAAGTGCAGCGGTTGAAGCGGGTTATTATTGCCCTGAGCTGCGCCCAAAACGAGGGCAACCCCCCAGGCAAGCAGCATCAATCCCAGCGTTTGTCGCGCACGCGACCAACCTAACGGTGGGTTCAGACGTAACGCGCCCAGCGCCAGCGCGCTGCCTATCGCCAGTGCTGCCCAGAGCAAGAGTCCTACAGGCCCGGCTACAAGACGCTCGATCATCCAAATGGCCACACCCAGCAGCAATAAACCAAAGCCGGTTTTAACGCCGTTCATCCAGGCGCCTGTTCGCGGCAGTAGGGTAACGCCCAGCGTGCCGACCAGTAGCAGCGGCAACCCCATGCCAAGACCCAGCGCAAAAAGAACCGCGCCCCCAATAGCAGCGTCGCCGGTAGAGGAAATAAAGACCAACGCACCGGCAAGCGGCGCGGTAACGCAGGGCGATACCACCAGTACCGAAAGCGCGCCTGCCAAGGCGAGCCCTCCCGGGCCACTGCGTTGCGCCCGAGCTTGCCACGCCTCGATGCGGTGGGTCATGCGTGACGAGAAACGTAACTCGAAGGCGCCAAACATGGCGAGCGCAAACAGCGTGAAAAGTAACCCAAACGCTATTAATACAGGCGCCGACTGAAGGCGGGCCTGCAAGTTTAGGCCTGCCCCAAAGAGTCCCATTAAGACACCGACAACGGCGTAGGTCGTCGCCATGCCCAACACATAGCTTGCCGAAAGAACAAACGCACGCGGTTTAGTTGGATTTTGACCAACGATGATCGAGGAAAGAATGGGAATCATGGGTAAAACGCAGGGCGTAAATGTTAAACCCAGCCCGGCAATAAAGAAAAGACCCAAGGCCAGCGGCAGGCTTGCCTCGCTTAGTAAGGCGCTAAAGCGGCTGTCGGCACTTTGCGGTGTGTTCAGCGCTTGACGAGAAGTGTTGAGGTTTTCCGGCTCAGCGCTGCTCGCCGCTTGGGCAGGCGCGGCAACGCCAGTTGATGGGTGGCTGTTTTCGGCTAACCATTGGGTATATTGAGCAGGCGGCTGTGACTCAGCGGCCTGTAGAGGTACCTGTTCAGGTGGGTAGCAAAGCCCGGCATCGGCGCAGCCTTGAAAGGTAAGCTCAATGTCGATGGGGCCTGAATAAACGTGTTCAAGCGGTGTCTCAAACACCAGTATGTCGCGAAAGGTGTAGACATCGCCCATAAATTCGTCATTGGTAAAGGTGCCTTCGGGTAGAGCAGGGCTACCCAGTGCCACAGAAGGCGTTTGGCTTTTAACGTCAAACTGATGTCGGTAAAGGTAATAGCCTTCAGCACTTTGAATGCCGATATAAAGTGTTTCGCCATCGTGCCAAGCGGTAGGCTGAAATGCCTCCATTACGGGCAGAAACTGATCGTTGCTGCTGGATGAAAACCATTGTGCGTGGGCGAATAACGGTAGCCAGCAGAGTAGCCAGAATAAACCTAATCGTTTGACGGATAACACGATACATCCTTAACGGCGATATGGCTGAAAAGCACCCGCATTAACATGGCGCATAATATGGAACGAGCGCTTGGTAGCACTTGTGAAAGATCCGCGCGCAGTGATAAAAAATGGCTAGTGAGTGTAATAAGAAGGCCGCCTATTGGCGGCCTTCTTAATAGAGACAAAACAGCGCGTTTAGTTCACTTACGCCTTTTGGTAAGCGGCCGCTGATTTTTCAATAGCTTTACGCGCTGCTTCAACGCCTTCCCAGGACTCAACTTTTACCCACTTGCCTTTTTCAAGGTCTTTGTAGTTTTCAAAGAAGTGGGCGATTTGTTGACGCAGAAGCTCGGGCAGGTCGGTAACTTCCTGTACGTCATCATAAAGCGTGCTGAGTTTGGGGTGCGGTACGCATACCAGCTTGGCATCTTCACCTGCTTCATCGGTCATGTTCAGGATGCCGATGGGGCGCGCACGAATAATGCTGCCAGGCGCTACCGGGTGCGGTGTTACTACTAAGGCGTCGAGTGCATCGCCATCATCAGCCAGCGTATGGGGAATAAAGCCGTAGTTGGCGGGGTAGAACATCGGGGTCGCCATAAAACGATCAACCAAGAGTGCGCCCATATCCTTATCAATTTCGTATTTGATAGGCGAGTGGTTCGCAGGAATCTCGATCGCCACGTAAATATCGTTCGGCAAATCCTTTCCAGCTGGGATGTTATCGAAGTTCATCGTTGAGTCCTTAGAAGTTCTTGGGTGTTGCAGTGGCTAAGCAATTGATGCGTTGCACGAATAGTCGGGAATTATACGAAGATGGCTGGGCGATTGCCAATGCAACATGGGCGCAGCGCCGACGCTATCGCTTAATGGTAGCGGTAATTTGCTTTTATCGCAGTGGTCGCGACGTTTGGTGGGCATCGCAGTAAAGCCGTTGCGTGTATTATAGCGACCATGAAGTTTTGTCATGAAATTCTGTCATGAAGTTTTGTCATGAAATTCTGTTGAGCGGTTCGCCAAGGAGGATGAGTGGGGCATGCCCAGTTGCTGATCAGTTATGGTCAAGCGTTTGTTGCGCCTGACCGACGTTTGCATCGCAGCTCCATGTCGGTGCGTTTCCCTGATGCACCGCTATTAAAGGTCAAAGGGGGCTGCGCCGTTATCAGCGACTCTGTGTCGCGCAATACGCTGGCCAAACAGGCGGGTGATTTAAGTGTGCGTGGCTTTTTAGCGGATTACTTTTCTACGCCTGACCATTGGGACACTAAAACGTCAGCAACACGCGTGCTACGTGCACTCAATAGCTGGTGTTACAGCCAAAGCCAGCATGTAAAAGAGGGTGGCTTTGTTTCCTCAATGTCGGTGGTTGTCTTTCGTAAGTGCGAAGCGCACCTGTTTCATATGGGGGACACGCTGGTGTTTCGCTTGCGAGGCGCTGAGTTTGAACAGCTAACGCGAGACCATGTGACCGATATTGGCGGCTACCACTATCCGTCCCGGGCGCTGGGAATGGATGGCAGTGTGGACATCGACTATACCCATTTGGGCCTTAAACAGGGCGATATTTTTCTGTTCACCACGCGTGGCGTGCGCGGTACGCTGTTGCCTTCTGACTACGTACGCTTGATTCGCCAGGATGCCAGTGACCTTGATGCCGCTTGCGAACGCCTGGCCAGTGAAGCTAAGCAGCGCGCTCAAGAGCGAGGCTACGGAGGGGATCAATTTTGCTTTCAATTGGTGCGTATTGATGAGTTGCCGGAAGAGTCACCGGACGACCCGGGGCTGATTTACGGTGATTTGCCGATTCCGCCTGAACTTGCGCCAGGCGAGCGGCTTGATGGGTTGGAAGTAATAGAAGTACTGTCGCGTAATGCGCAGTCTCGTGTCTATCGGGTAAGAGACGTGCATACCGAGCGTGAAATGGCAATGAAGGCGCCAAGCCCTGAGCTATCGCTCCGTAATGCCTATCTGGAGCATTTCCTGCTTCAGCAGTGGATCGTTGAGCGGGTTAATTCGCCTTTTATCGCTAAGGTCGTAAAGCCCTCAAGACCACGCCGCTATCTTTACTACTTGATGCAGCATGTTGAAGGGGACACGTTGCGCCAGTGGGCCGAGCGGCATCCTCAGGCCAGCCTTGTCCAGCGCTTGGATATCGCAAACCAGCTGGGTAAGGCCGTGCAGGCGCTGCACCACCGCGACATTATTCATCAGCAGATTACGCCGGATAATATTTTAATTGATAGCCACGGTAAGCTGATGCTCAACGATTTTAGCGCGTGCCATATGCGTGAGGTCGACGGTCACCGGCATTCAGGTGAGTTGTTGCGCCAAATTGGTTTTAACGAACACACCGCACCTGAGTATGCATTGGAAGATAGCATTGGCCGTCGCAGCGATCAGTACTCCCTCGCTTCAACCGTCTACTGGCTGTTAACCGGAGAGCTACCTTACCAACTTACCCCGAACAAGTTGCGCAGTCATACGGATTTAGAAGAACTTAGCTATCGCAGCTCGCGAACTCATAACCCGGAAATTACCCAAGAGCTGGATGATGCCTTACGGCGTGCATTGGACCCACAGCGTGCGCTGCGCTTTAGGCGTCAGTCAGAGTTTCTGCATGCACTGCGAGTTCCGCTAGGCCGTTTGCCTGTTCAAGAGGACACTCGCCAGGAGCCACGTCGTCATTTCTGGCAAGGCGTCGCCGGTGTGTTGCTGCTGCTATTGGTACTTTCGTGGCTATTAAGGTGATGTGCTAGCTAAAAAAACGGGCGATGAGATAATCATCGCCCGTTTTGGTTACCGCCGTTGGCAACCCCGAAAGGGGTGGCACCTTATAGCGTAAACGTGGGGAGTTTTTGGTCCACTTTGGCAAGTTTCAGCTTAGCCACTTTGGGCAAGCCGTTCTCAAAGGGCGGGAAGTCTTCGCCTTGAATCAACGGTGAGAGGTAATCACGGCATGCCTGGGTAATCGCAAAGCCGCTTTCGCTGATAAAATCGCGCGGCATGAACTTTTCCTGGTTGGCAATCTGGGCCAACGGCGCGGAAATGACATCCCACTGATAGGGTGATTGAGAAATACGGCGAATCGCGGGCATCATCGAGTTCTTGCCTGCCAGCGCGAGCGTCACGGCTTCACGGCCAACCGCGTAGGCTTGTTCAACGTCTGTTTTCGAGGCCAGGTGGCGAGCTGCACGCTGTAAGTAGTCAGCGACGGCCCAGTGATACTTGTAGCCCAGGTCTTGCTTGATCATGCCGGCAAGCGTAGGCGCAACACCACCCAACTGGCGATGACCAAAGGCATCGGTATTGCCTGCATCGGCCAGGAAGGTGCCGTCTTCATAACGAGCGCCTTCTGATACCACGATGACGCAGTAGCCGTTCTGTTTCACGCTTTCCTCGACCCGCGCCATGACGGCTTTACGGTTGAAGGCGATCTCGGGGAAAATAATCAAGTGAGGCGGTTCACCTTCGCCTTCACCGGCTAATCCGCCAGCCGCTGCAATCCAGCCGGCATGGCGCCCCATCACTTCAAGTACGAAGACTTTGGTAGATGTTGCGCACATGGAGGCGATATCGAGAGAGGTTTCACGAGTAGAGGTGGCAATATATTTGGCAACGCTACCAAAACCCGGGCTGTTATCGGTAATCGGCAGGTCGTTATCCACGGTTTTAGGCACGTGAATAGCGGTTAGCGGGTAGCCCAGCTTTTCTGAAAGTTGAGAGATCTTCAGGCAAGTGTCGGCACTGTCGCCACCACCGTTATAGAAGAAGTAGCGAATATTATGTGCCTTAAATACCTCAATTAACCGCTCGTACTGAGTGCGATGGGTATCTATATCTTTTAGCTTATAGCGGCAAGAACCGAATGCACCGCCGGGCGTATAGCGTAATGCGGCAATCGCTTCGTCGCTTTCCTGAGTAACATCAATGAGGTCTTCGGTTAATGCGCCAATAATGCCGTTATGGCCCGCGTATACCTTGCCAATTTGTTCGGGAGCTTGTCGGCATGCTTCGATAACGCCGCAGGCGCTGGCGTTAATAACGGCGGTAACGCCGCCTGACTGGGCGTAAAAGGCATTATACTGAGCCATTGAAACGTCTCATCTTTTGAAAAGCGAAAAAATAAAGCACACAGAAAGCGTTGAACGCCTTCATCAACAGTGCATGTAAAGTGGCGAAGTTTAGCGTAAAGCCCACGTCACTGCATCCAGCCAACGGGTTATTCACCGTCGTCCATGTCCTGCTCTCGTTGGGCCAGGCGCCATCCACCCAGGTCTTTATAACGGTTAACCATGGCGCAGAATAACTCCGCCGTGCGTTCGGTATCGTAGCGTGCTGAGTGTGCTGCTTTATTGTCAAATTCGATACCGGCCGCACGGCAGGCTCGGGCCAGTACGGTTTGGCCGTAAACAAGGCCTGCTAGCGTCGCGGTGTCAAAACTTGAGAAAGGGTGGAACGGATTGCGTTTAACGTTGCAGCGATTAGCGGCAGCGTTAAGAAACCCCTGATCAAAAGCAGCATTATGGCCGACTAAAATGGCGCGCGAACATCCGTGGGCTTTTATAGATTTGCGTATAGGGCGGAAAATTTCACCCAGCGCTTCTGTTTCGCTGAGCGCTACCTGGCGGCGTAGTGGGTCATCCAGATTGATACCGGTAAAGTCCAGCGCTGACTGTTCGACATTGGCCCCTTCAAAAGGTTGAATGTGATAAGCGTAGGTCGCATCAGGCAGCAGATTTCCTTCCGGGTCCATGGTGAGCGTGACGGCTGCAATTTCAAGCACGGCATCACTGTGGGCATTGAAGCCGCCCGTTTCTAAATCAATGACAACCGGCAGATAACTGCGAAAACGTTGGGCCATTAATTCGCGGGCAATTGCCTCGCTCATGCAGCTCTCCTTAGTACAGCGAGTAATCGTCAAAAATGGGCGGTAAGCCGCCTCCTGGATGGTGTGATTCTAGCAGCTTTCTGTATAAGGCGTCGCTGACGGTATTCGCTAGCCATAGAGAACGCTATACTTGGCGTTTACTTTGATATGTTGTGCGCTTAAAGGCGCCGTATTCGCTGGTGAGCGTCGTTTCACACACGTGGTTTTATAAACAGTTTTATAAACAAGGAGCAAAGAATGTCCGATGTCAAAAAGGTTGTGCTGGCATATTCAGGCGGCCTGGACACCTCTGTAATCGTTAAGTGGTTGCAAGAAACTTACAACTGCGAGGTAGTGACCTTTACTGCCGACATCGGTCAAGGCGAAGAAGTCGAGCCGGCACGCGCGAAGGCACAGGCACTAGGTGTTAAAGAAATTTACATTGAAGATTTGCGCGAAGAGTTTGTACGCGACTATGTCTTCCCCATGTTCCGTGCCAATACCGTTTATGAAGGCGAGTATTTGCTGGGCACCTCCATTGCACGCCCGCTAATCGCCAAGCGGTTGATCGAAATCGCCAATGAAACCGGCGCCGACGCTATCTCTCACGGTGCAACCGGTAAAGGTAACGACCAGGTGCGCTTTGAGCTGGGCGGTTACGCACTGAAACCTGGCGTTAAAGTGATTGCGCCGTGGCGCGAGTGGGATCTAACGTCTCGTGAAAAGCTGATGGCTTACTGCGAAGAGCACAATATCCCGGTCGACTTCTCCAGCAAGAAGAAGAAATCGCCGTACTCCATGGACGCCAACCTGCTGCATATCTCCTACGAAGGCGGCATTTTGGAAGATCCGTGGGCCGAAGCTGAGGACGATATGTGGCGTTGGAGCGTATCGCCTGAAGCCGCCCCGGATCAGCCTACGTATGTTGAGTTGACGTTCGAGAAAGGCGATATCGTTGCCATCGACGGCGAAGCGCACAAGCCGCACGAAGTGCTTGAGAAGCTCAATAAGGTAGGTGGCGATAACGGCATTGGCCGTCTGGATATCGTAGAGAACCGTTACGTGGGCATGAAGTCGCGTGGCTGCTACGAAACACCTGGCGGCACCATCATGCTTCGCGCCCACCGTGCCATTGAATCGCTGACGCTTGATCGTGAAGAAGCCCACCTCAAAGATCAGCTAATGCCGAAATACGCAGAAGTGATCTACAACGGCTACTGGTGGAGCCCCGAGCGCCGCATGCTGCAAGCCGCTATTGATGAGACGCAGGCAAACGTCTCGGGCGTTGTGCGCATGAAGCTCTATAAAGGTAACGCCACCGTAGTAGGACGTAAGTCCGAGCAGTCGTTGTTCGACGAGTCCATCGCAACGTTTGAAGATGACGCCGGTGCTTACGACCAGAAAGACGCGGAAGGCTTTATCAAGCTGAATGCATTACGTTTACGGATCGCCGCTGGCAAAGGCCGTCAGCAGAGCTAATTCCGATCAAAAGCGGCAGGGTTTTCCTGCCGCTTTTTTCTAACGCGAGGAGCCCGTATGTTTAAAAAGCTCTTTTCAGGACTGTTGGGTGGCGACAGTAAGTCGGCCACTAAGGCGGTCACCAATGCCGCGGAACCGGTGGAATACAAAGGCTATTCGATCGTTTCTCAGCCCGATCAACAAAGCGGTCAATACCGCGTCAGTGGTTGGATTAGTAAGGCTGATAGCAATGGTGAGCCGCGTGAACTTCGCTTTGAGCGTTCCGATATGCTGCCTGGTCGCGATGCTTGCGACGCCATGATGGTGACCAAGGCACAACGTTTTATTGATGAAGTGGGCGATGAAATGTTTAAGCCTGACCCTCGTCATGCGGGCAGTGAGCCAACAATGGCGGATAACCAGCAAACGCCAAGCGCCTAAGGCGCAGGCGTGCCTTTGTTAGGCTCTGCTTCTGGTAGTGTCAATACAAAGCAGGCGCCCTTGAGTACTTGGGCATCCTCTACCCAAAGCCTGCCACCCATGTGAACAGCAATTGCCCGGCTGATAGGTAAGCCTAAACCACTGCCTTTAGGGCGACCACCGGTGGACGTATCGCCCGGCTGTAGCTGGTGGAATTTCTCGAATACATGTTCACGTGCGCTTGGCTCAATGCCTGCGCCATTATCTTCGACGCATAAATAAACGTGTTGATTCTGTTTATACAAGCGCAGCAAGACGTGTGGGTCTGCCGGGTCGGCAAATTTGCTCGCGTTATCCAGCAGATTGATAATAATTTGCTCCAGCCGGTCCGGGTCGCCAATAACGTTGGCGGGTCGTTCTAAAATAGTGATTTCAAGGTGGACATTACGTTGCTCTTGTAGTCGCGCAATCGCTTCAAGGCTATGGTCGGTAAGCGCTGCTAGATCCAGCGTTTTTGCATCAAACGTCATACGGCCGCTCTCCAGGCGAGCAAGATCCAGAATTTCATCAATCAGCCGTGAAAGGCGTTGGCTCTCAAGTACCATGACGTGCAAAAAGTGCTGTCGCTTTTCCTCGGGAACGGCCTGAGAACCTGACAGGATTTCTGCAAATGCGCGAATGGAGGTGAGCGGGGTGCGCAGCTCATGACTCACCATCGCTACAAACTCATCCTTTAAACGGTCCAGTTCACGGAGTCGATCATTGGCGCTTTGTAAATCCTTGCCGATTCGCGTCAGCTCATCCGATTTTTGTTTTAAACGACGGTTGTACTCCAGCGTTTGCGTGGTGATGTCCAGCATGCTGAGCAATGACTCAATATCGAGTGCTTCACCGCGAACCACCGAGTTGATCAATACGCGCGCTGACGCATTACCCAGTGAGCCTGCCAAGGCCTGTTCTGCGCGCATGATAAGTTCATCAGCGGCAGGCTGGTCTTTTTGCAATGTGCTAAGGGTTTGGGTGTGCGTTGAAAAAACCTGCTGCGCCGCTTTAAGCCCTAAGTAGCGCACCAATAGCTCATGCAGAGCACCTTGCGTTGTTTGGCCACGTTGAAGCGAAGTGGTGGGCAGGTTGGGGTGCAGCGCCTCGGTAAACAGGGCGGCCTGGGTTTGTTCAAGCGGGGTGGAGCGCGTAAACAGTGAAATACTCACTAACAGACCTGCGTTGACAAACATGCTCCAGAGAAGGGAGTGCGTATAAATGTCCCATTCTTCCAACCCAAAAAGCGCATAGGGCGTCAGCCAGCTAATACCCCAAGGGCCTTCGGTGAGTAGTGCGCTATCCAGCCATCCGGACTGAGCAAACCCAGGCAGGAGCAGGGTGTAGCTCCACATGAAGAATCCACCGATTAGGCCATACACTGCCCCAAGCCGGGTGGCGCCACGCCAATAAAGGCCAATTAGCAGGGCCGGTGCGAACTGTGCCGCGCCGACGAAAGATACCAGGCCGATGGTGACTAAACTGTAGGAGTCGCCGATGAGCGCGTGGTAGAGATAGCCGAGTAGCAAGATAAGTACGATGGCGACCCGGCGTATTCTTAAAAGCCACCGGGCAAGCCCGCCTTTACTGTCTGTATGCAGCGCCTTAAAACGTAGCAAGAGCGGCATGATCAGTTGGTTGCTGACCATAGTGGAGAGCGCAATGGTTTCAACAATAACCATGCCCGTTGCCGCAGAAAGCCCGCCAATAAAGACCAGAAGGGGAAGCCCTTCAAGCCCCGCGGAAAGCGGCAGGGTCAGCACAAAGCTGTCTGGGTCTCCCGCGTCGAGTAGTAAACCGGCCAGTGCAATAGGGATCACAAATAGGTTGATCAGGAGTAAATACAGGGGGAATAGCCAACTGGCCCTGGCAAGATGGCGCTCATCGATATTTTCAACCACCAGCACCTGGAACTGACGTGGCAGGGTTAGGAACGCCAGAAAGGCAAGGACCAACATGCCTACCCAGCCGGTTGCTCCACCTGGAACGCTTTCCAGGTGCATTAATTGGCTTAAAGCAGGCGTTTGGGCGACCTGAGTAAACAGCGAACCTGCCCCCTCAAACAGGATAAAGACAACAAAAATCCCCACCGCTAGAAAAGCCACCAGTTTGACAATAGACTCCAGCGCAATAGCCGCTACCATGCCTTCATGACGCTCGCTGGCATCCAGATGGCGTGTGCCGAATAAAATAATAAAAACGGCCAGTACCAAAGCAACCCACAAGGAGCGGTCCATCCAGAAACGCTCATTATAGAGAATCGACTCAGCGCTTTGTGGGTAGCTAATGAGTACCGCATGGCTCACCGTAATGGCCTTTAGCTGTAGGGCTATATACGGCGTAATGGTAATTAGCGATATGAGCGCCACTAGCGCGCCAAGACTGGCACTTTTGCCATAGCGGGCACTAATAAAGTCAGCAATGGAGGTGAGCCGTTGGCGTGCGGCAATGCGCACCATTTTGCGGATGATAAAAGGCGATAGCATCATCGCAAGCGTTGGCCCTAAATAGATAAGTAAAAAACTTGGGCCAAACTGCGCCGCGCGCCCGACACTGCCGTAGAACGTCCATGCCGTACAGTAAACGGCAATGGAAAGCGCATACACCGTTGGTGAGTTAATAATCGAACGGCCTTGCACCGCCCGGCGGTCGCCCCAGGCCGCTACTAGAAAAAGCAGGCCTAAATAGCCGAACACCGCACTTAGTATCAGCGCATCCGTTCGCATGATTATCGCCTTTTAGTAGGTTCCATCAGCCATGCGCTTAGGCCAATGATGAACGCCCAACTGCAGAAAAGATAAAGGGGGAGCCAACCGATACCTACCGAGGGCAGGCGATCAATCACTAGAAGCAGTGGCGGACAGAAAAGCATCAGTGCCAGAGTGACTAGCCCAAGTAAGCGTTCTCGGTAGCGTGAATTTGAAGGCATCATGAGGCGCTGGCATCCTCTTTATCAAACGCACTGGCTTGTAAGGCGAGTAGCTGCTCAAGAGTGGTAATTCCGCGTGCTTCCAAACGCGGCAGTAATGCAAGCCAGAGCTCGCCGGTTACGCGAGCATCGCCCAGCGCCGTATGGCGAAGGCCAGGTGGCAGTGTCAAACCATACCGCTGCACCAGGCTGTCCAGGTCATGGCCATCGAGCCCTTCATCAAGCGCACGGGAGATTAATAATGTATCCAGTACGGGCATGTCGAACAGCACACCTTTTTGGCTGATCGCGAGCATATCAAACGAAGCGTTATGGGCGAGCAGGACAGCCTCTCCAATATAATCACGAAAGTGTGGTAGCACCTGTTCCAGGCGCGGGGCTTCGTTAACGTCGCTATCTGTGATGCCATGAATCGCGGTACTGGCGGCAGGAATCGGCTTGTGTGGGTTAACGTAGTGATCGAACACATCGCTGGCTAATAAGCGCCCATTCACAATACGACAGGCACCGAGGCTGATCACCGTATCGCCTCTGCGCAGCTCAAGCCCGGTTGTTTCGGTATCAAAAATCACCAGTTCCAGGCTACGCAGAGCGCAATTAGCGAGCGTGGTATCGGGAGAGGGCAAGTCTGCGATACCAAAATCATGAAATTCTGGCCGAGGTGGTGCAGAGCGCGGAGCCGCATTTTGCGCCACGCCAAGAAGTGGTAGTCGCAAGCGTGCGTGCTGGCCGTCGGTGTCTTGCGTGCTCCAGGCATCGCTTGCGTGCTGGCGTAATACATCCGCCGCACTTGGGCTCAAGGGGAGCGTGTTCAAGGGGTGCATTAGCCACTTGGTAAGCTCGCTCTCGGGTATTGGTTTGCCCTTCCATACAAGGTCGAGGTAGGTGTGTTTCGGGCTAAGCGACACTTCGCCTTCAAACACACTACCCGTGATGTAATCACTCAGGTGTTTAACCAGCGATCCAAAAAGAGCCATCAACGCAGGGGCATCGCCTTTAAACCAGACTGGCATTCCAATGGGGGTGATCAGGCGGTGGGCAGGGTCCAGGTAATCATCCAGCATCTGCCAAAAGTCATTGGACCATATTGAGGTAAGCCGCTCACCCTGCTGCTGCATGGCTTCAACAAGTTCACTGACGTTGGCGACTGTTTCACCAAGGGCGCTACTCTCTTCGCGCACTACTTGCTCTAGCCGCTGAGCAAGCGAGCCACTTTCATGCGCTGATTGACGCAGTTGGCTGAGTGCATCCGTCGCCGTTACCAGGCTTGCCGTATGTTGGCGCAGAGGTGTGAGCATACGTGCAAGATCAGCCCGCTCACCCCGTTCACTGGCCCAGGCCGCCGTGGCATCGCTGCAGGTTATTAGTGTTTCACCTTGGATTTCAGGCACCCGACGGATAATGACTTTTAACCAGCGCTGATCACACGGCACCAAAAGCTCACGCGGAGTGCCATTAGCGGGCAGTTGCTCAAGGAGTTGTTGCAAACTTGCAAGCGGCAATAGGGCTTCCAGACGCTTACCTAAGCCCAGGCCTTGCGTATTCACAAAAAAGTGCTCAGCCGCTTGGTTGAACAGCATTAAACGGCGGTGCTTATCGTAAAGCAGAAGAGGCGTTTCCAGTACCTGCAGCAGCGCCTCAAGCGCTTTACGGGTACGGGTTGCGCTTTGGGCGCCCTCGGCACGGGCTTTATGCAATGAATGACGGTCCGAGTGCCAGCTCTCTTGTACCCGGCGTAGATCAGGTGCCAGGCCCTTCAGCCAGCCTTGCAGGGGCCAAGTGTCTTCGGTATCAGGGTTGGCGGCCAATCGGGCAAGCTGTGCTTGCAGATTGCGTAGCGGCGTAAAAAGCAGACGTTCAAGCAGCAAGCCCACTAAGAAAAGTGTGATGCCGCCTGAAAAGCAACCTGCCCAGAGGATAAGCCGGTAGCCACCACGCACGTTCAACTGGCTTTCCAGCCAAGCAGCAAATAAAGCCCCTCCCAAGAGGCTCAAGCCGCTAAGCAGTAGCCAGGCACCCACCAAACGCTGCCGTTTAGGCAGTGTCTTTGGTGTCATGAGGTTTCCTCACCCAGCAGGATTTGCACTTTCTCAACCAGCGCCTGTGTTGAAAATGGCTTGGTAATATAGGCGTTAGCGCCCAGCGCAAAGCCCTTTTCACGCTCCGCTTCACGGCCATGGGCGGTGAGCATAATCACCGGCAGCTGTGCCGTAGCGGTATGGCTGCGTAGTGCTTCCAATACATCAAACCCGCTAATCCCGGGAAGGCTAATATCCAGTAACACTACATCTGGTTCGTTGGCCGCCACACACTCAAGGGCTTGTTCGCCATCCAGCGCGCTGATGACATCAAACCCTGCCTGCTCCATTAAAAATTCAATCGACAGGACGATGTTCGGTTCATCATCGACCACTAGCACTTTTGTCATGGAGCCCACCGACTGGTTGTTATTTAAAAACGTTTATCTCACTCACTACGAGTGTAGGTAGCGATGCAAGGCAGGCCAAGACGACCTTGGCCGAATAGAAAGCGAGTGCGGGTACCAGTTTACAACTTTAGGGTGAATAATCGGTGTTAAAGAGATTTAGACATAGACGTAATCAAGAAGCCGTACCAACATATAAACAGAAACACCTAACCTATACGTGCCTTGGTTTTAATAATAAAGAACAATCTTGCCAAAGGAGCCGCGCATATGAGTGCTGTTATCTTGCTGTTAATCGGACTTGGGGCAATGGCGTTAGGATACGTGTTGTACTCTAAATTTATTGCTCAAAAGATCTATCAGTTAGACCCTGATTTCAAAACCCCTGCCCATGAATTTGAGGATGGCATCGACTATGTGCCGACCAACCGTTTTGTGCTCTGGGGGCATCACTTTACCTCAGTAGCGGGAGCGGCACCCATAGTAGGCCCTGCCATTGCGGTGATATGGGGCTGGGCACCTGCTTTTTTATGGGTGGTGTTCGGCACCATCTTTTTTGCAGGTGTACACGATTTTGGCGCTATATGGGCCAGCGTACGCAATAAGGCCAAATCGGTAGGCGCCTTAACGGGCGATGTAGTCGGCAAACGGGCACGCAGCATTTTTATGATCGTTATTTTCCTTGTGCTGCTCATGGTTAATGCCGTGTTTGCCGTGGTGATTGCCGGATTAATGATGAACTTTCCTAGTGCAGTGGTACCGGTTTGGGGGGCGATTTTTGTGGCACTGATCATTGGCCAACTGATCTACCGGCGGATACTGAGCCTAGCTGTGGTATCGGTATTAGGCGTCATCGCGCTTTATGCGCTTATTGGTATTGGCCCGATGGTGCCTGTTCAAATGCCTGCTGAAGTCGCTGGGCTGTCGGGTAACGCTATCTGGATTGTGATTTTGTTTGGCTATGCAGCCATTGCTTCGCTATTGCCCGTATGGATGCTGCTGCAGCCACGAGACTATATCAATGGTTTGCAGCTATTTATCGGCCTGCTGATTCTTTATGGAGCGCTGGTGCTGCTTAACCCAACGCTGGTTGCGCCTGCCTTTAACAGCAATGTGCCTGCCGGCACGCCTTCGATGATTCCGCTGCTTTTTGTAACGATTGCCTGCGGGGCAATATCGGGTTTCCACGGGCTGGTATCTTCAGGTACAACGTCCAAACAGCTTAATAAAGAAACCGATGCGCGGTTCGTGGGCTACTTTGGGGCGGTAGGCGAGGGGATGCTAGCACTAGCGGCTATTTTGGCCGCGACGGCAGGGTTTGCGACATTTGGCGATTGGCAGGCCATGTACAGCGCCTTTGGCCAGGGCGGCGTTAACGCCTTTGTGGAAGGGGGCGCATTTATTATTCATAACGGTATTGGGCTGCCTGAGGCTACTGCCGCGACGCTGCTAACGGTAATGGCCGCTCTTTTTGCAGGTACCACCATGGATACTGGCTTACGCTTGCAGCGCTATATTTTCCAGGAGTGGGGGGATATTTATAACCAGCCGTGGATGAAAAAACCGGCACTTGCGACAGGGCTGGCGGTGGGAACCTGCTTGTTGTTGGCATTCGGGGCTGGCGGCGCGGATGGTTCTGGCGGTTTGATTATCTGGCCGCTTTTTGGCACTACCAACCAGTTGCTTGCCGGGTTAACGCTGCTGATTATTACCGTCATGCTGGTACGTCTGCGGCGGCCCATGTGGTACACCTTGGCGCCCCTGTGCTTTTTGCTGGTAATGACCATATTGGCATTACTCATTCAGCTTCGCACTTTCTGGGACCAAGGCAACATGTTCCTGCTGGTGATGGATATTGTGGTGCTGATGGCGGCCATTCTCGTTGCGATGGAGTGTGCCGCAGCGCTTAAACGCTCGCGTGCCGAAATGGCAGCCCAAGGTGACTAAATAAAGAGGGCATCATAATGTCATCCAAACGTGATACGTTGCGGGCCTGGCTGGGGCAGGCCCGCTTTTTTACCGAAGAGGTCTATAGCGCTCGCTATCGAGGGGCGATTGCGCGGGCGCGCCGTGATGAAGATGACCTGTTCATGCTGCTGGTTTTTTCAGAAATGATGGGTGTACCCAACCCCGCCGCCTACTACACACTGGAATTGCAGCCGCTGCTGCTTGAGCGTTTTCATGACTGGCATACGCGAATGGGCATGGAGCATTCGCCGCTGGACCATTTTCGCTGTTGCTAGCCCGCTAAATAAGCCCATGAACAGGTAACCTATGCAATCAGTTCTCAACCGCCGCCTGCTGTGGGTAGGCGGTAAAGGCGGTGTGGGTAAAACAACCGTCGCGGCCTCTTTGGCAATTCTTGCGGCCAGGCGTAACAAGCGCGTGCTGGTGGTTTCAACTGACCCCGCCCATAGCCTGGGTGATGTGTTTGATCAAACGTTAGGCGATACACCGCGTCGCTTGCTGCCTAATCTGGATGCCATGGAGATTGATCCTGATAGTGAGGTTGAAGCGCATTTAAATAGAGTTACCCAGCAAATGCGCCGCTTCGCCGCGCCTGAAATGATGCAGGAGCTAGAGCGGCAAATGCGCCTGACGCGTCAATCCCCCGGCACTCAGGAAGCGGCCCTGCTTGAGCGGTTGGCGCGGCTGATTCTGGATGACGATGCGCCTTATGACTTGGTGATTATCGATACGGCGCCCACTGGACATACGCTGCGCCTTTTAACCCTGCCCGAAGCCATGGCGGCCTGGACGGATGGACTGCTGACACATAATCGCAAATCGGCTGAATTGAGCGGTGTGCTTAAGCATCTCACTCCATCACGTGGGCAGGATGTGGCTACTCCCTTTGATAACCCCACAGAAGATGCGCTTTCCGGTCTGGATGAGCGTACCCGCGAGGTAGCGGAAACGCTGATCAACCGTCGGCGGCTGTTTCACCAGGCACGGCGTCGTATAGAGGATGCCAAGGCGTGCAGCTTTTTATTCGTCATGACGCCGGAGCGACTGCCTATCCTTGAGACGCAGCGAGCCGTCAGCGCCTTGGAAGAGGTTAATATCAACGTGGCGGGCGTACTGGTTAACCGGGTGATACCTAAAGAAGCGGACGGTGCCTTTTTGCAGGCACGACGTGTGCAGGAGGCCACTTATCTTGAACGCATTGATACGTTATTTAAGCAATTTCCCCGACCCACGCTGCCGTGGTTAGCGACCGATGTACAAGGGGTCGACGTGTTAGAATCGCTGGCTGATAAGCTGGAGTACCAGGGTTTTTAATGTCAGAGCTTTTAAAACAAGGGTTTTAATGCGCGTTTTATTACTTTCAGCGTACGAAGCGGTGAGCCACCGTTACTGGGCAGACAGTTTAATGGCCCATCTCCCTGAGATAACATGGAAAACATTAAATTTACCGCCGCGTCATTTTGCCTGGCGAATTCGCGGAAACCCGCTTAGCTGGTGGCTAAAAGAGCATGACACACTTAGCCAAGCCTATGACGTTGTATTGGCAACGTCGATGGTGGATTTGGCGACGCTTCTGGGGCTTTTCCCTCATTTGGGTCAGGCCAGAAAAATTGTCTATTTTCACGAAAACCAGTTCGCCTACCCGGAATCGAGTGATCAGATGCCTCAGGTAGAAGCAAAAATGGTCAATCTCTATGCAGCGCTTGCTGCCGATACCGTTGTTTTTAACACCGCCTATAACCGCGACTCGTTTTTTACCGGCGTGCGGGAATTCTTAAAGAAAATGCCCGAAAACCTGCCCGCGGCCAAGCCGCTTGAGGCCTTACGCTCACGTGCTCACGTGCTGCCCGTACCGATTTCACCGCTGGCCGAAACGCATGCTGATGGCCGGGTTTCACGGCGTATTGTGTGGAACCATCGCTGGGAGTATGACAAAAACCCGGATGACTTTTTCAATACGTTAATAGCGCTAAGCGAGCAGGGCATTGATTTTGAGTTAGCCGTATTGGGTCAGCGTTTTCGGCAAACACCACCTATTTTTGATATCGCCCAAGAGAAACTAGCAGCGCATAGTGTGGCCTGGGGCCCGCAGCCGGAACCGCAATACCGCGAGCTGTTGGCGACCGCCGGGATTGTAGTCTCGACGACCTGGCATGAGTTTCAGGGCTTGGCCATTATGGAAGCTGCCCAGCGTGGAGCATTACCGCTAGTGCCCGATAGGCTCTGTTTTCCTGAGCTATATCCGGATGCTTACCGTTATGATGGTACGCCAGACGGTCTTTATAAGCGTTTGCATGCGTGGCTTAGCACACCCGATTCACGGCCTGGGGAGATAAATACGCAGGCTTGGGAATGGCCCGCCTGGCGTGATGCGTACCGCGCACTATTACAGCCAGGCTTATCGCTACCGCGCTAGTCCAGGGAATCTAGCCGTCGGGTTGGCCAGTGAACGACAGCCGTATGGCGGCGCATTTTTTGGGCAAGGTGCGGATGCTCCCGCCGAATGACGTGCTCGGCGAACTCGGATAAAAAACGCGACTTCAGCATCGCCCGGGCACGATCAACACCGCTATGCTGATACGGTGTTGAGGCAAGCAGCATAAAACCATCATCGGGGATCTTGCCAGCCTGCATATTGGCTTCAATAATCGTGGCGGCAGTACCAATCGGTTCAGCCAGGTCAGGCCCGTAAGGCCCAATAATCAGTGCTGTATTAGGCAAGTGCAAAAAGTCGAACCCACGCCCAATACAAATTGCCCACTCACGATGCTCGATATCCAGTTCGCGTTCAACGCCCTGAAGATCATTGACATGCGCTAGGTTACCTTTCAATAAAGGCAGTAAATCCCGGCGTATGTCCGCAGGCATATCAGGGAAAATAGCCTGTAGATGCGCGGTAAGTGCTTCTGTGGGCTGCCCAATCCATTCGCGCACATCCAATACTGCGTCGTCCTGACCGTGAAGGATGAGAGCGTCGCTATCCGTTTCAAAGCCACACACTAACGGGTACACCTGCTGATGGTCTTCACCAAATAGCTGACCGGCCTGGTGGGCAATCGTATGCGCGTGTGCTTTGGCGGCTTGGGTGTCGCAAGCGAATCCGGCGCATCCTCGCGCCGGATTACCCTCGGAAAAGTGGTAAGTAATCAATAAAAGCGTGGCTCGCCCCGCGTTGGCGGCTTCAATAACGGTGTCGGTAAGTAGCTCACCCAAATACGGCCAACCCAAATCGAAAATCCCCCCAAGGTTGCGAAATGGGGTAATAATGCCGAGCGGTGTGCGGGTGGCGTGTGGGATATGAATACGTCCATCCATACATTTCATAACCACAATCGACGTAGGGTGTTGCGCCAGGTAGCGTTGGCGTGAAAGCCAGGCGCCTGCACTGCCAAAGTGGTCAGCGTGCTGGCGGGAGAGCGCAAATAGTGCGTCAATACGCTGCTCAATGGGTTGGTCATGTAGCAAAGTGGCAGGCATCGGCATAGGAGTCTCCTGTTAACGTAAGCTAGGCGAGTTCGATTTTGTCGGGGTACTCGCACAGGTCTTCTATAATACAGCTTCCGCAACGAGGTTTGCGCGCAATGCAGGTGTATCGACCGTGGAGAATCAACCAGTGGTGAGCATCCTGCTTAAACTCCTTGGGCACATGGCGTATTAACTTCTGCTCGACTTCAACGACATTTTTACCTTTGGCGATGCCGGTACGGTTCGATACACGAAAGATATGTGTATCGACGGCAATGGTTGGCTGCCCGAACGCCGTATTCAGAATCACATTGGCGGTTTTACGCCCAACCCCTGGCAGTGCTTCTAACGCACTGCGCGTGTCGGGCACGACGCCGCCGTGCTGGTTGACCAGAATATGGCAGGTCTTCATCAAGTTCTCTGCTTTGGTGTTATACAGGCCGATGGTCTTGATATGCGCTCTAAGCTGATCAATCCCCAAGTCAATAATAGCCTGGGGCGTATTGGCAACGGGGTAGAGCCGTGCGGTGGCTTTATTGACGCCGACATCGGTGGCTTGTGCGGAAAGTAAAACCGCCGCAAGCAGCTCAAAAGAGGTAGTCCAGTTGAGCTCTGTTGTCGGGTGCGGGTCTGCTGCCTGAAGGCGAGCAAAAATTTCATGACGCTTTTGGGCATTCATAGCGTGTCTCTACGGTTACTTGATGATGCCGGTGACCCGGACGCGGCGCTCTGTTCGTGGGGTGGCCGCTGAAGACAAGGCGCGTGCGGCGCGTCGTTGGTCTATCACGTTTTTTAGCGCGATCAGCATCCCGGCCACAAAAAATGCGCCAGGTGGCAGCACGAAAAACAGAAATTGATAGTCGTCTACCAGGGTAAGTTGCCAATTGGCCGCGATAGGACCAAGCAGCAACGCCATATCACTAAATAGCGTGCCTTGGCCCAATAGCTCACGCAGCCCGCCAAGTAGCACTAAAACGCTACCGAAACCAACGCCCATCATCAGGCCATCAAGCGCTGCAAGCCCTACCGGTTGGCGGGAGGCAAACGCATCGGCACGCCCTAAAATGGCGCAGTTGGTGACGATTAGCGGAATAAAAATACCCAGCAGTTGATAGAGCGGATAGGCATAGGCGGCCATCAATAGCTCAGCACAGGTAACAAACGCCGCGATGATCATGACAAAGGCCGGTAGCCGAACGGCATTCGGAACCCGGTGACGTACCAGCGATACGGCGGTATTGGCGCCTACCATGACAAACAGTGTGGCGATAGCTAACCCTAGCGAGTTAACCACGGCTGTGCTGACGGCCAGCAGTGGACACAGCCCCAGCAATTGTACTAATGCCGGGTTATTGGTCCAAAGTCCTTCACGGGTCAGCGTTTGCCATTGGCTCATTGAATAGGCTCCTCAATGTTACCTGGTAGTGGCGTATTGGCGACGTACTCTAAAGCGTTATGAACAGCCTCAATAACGGCGCGAGGCGTAATGGTTGCACCGGTAAAACCATCAAACTGGCCGCCCTCTTTTTTAACGGCCCAGGCATTTGGTGGCAGTTCATCAAGGCTTAATCCGTTAAAGTGGGTAATCCAGTCGCTGCGCTGGCGCTCAATCTTATCACCGAGGCCAGGGGTTTCCTGATGGTAGGTCACGCGTACACCGCTAATACGCTGCTGCTCATCTATCCCTACCAGTAAACCAATTTCTCCACTGTAACCCTGGCGCGTCACCACTGGCAGAATAGTAGCGCGGTGATCCCCACGGCTGATTTGCCAGCCTGTCACTGGTGTTCGGTGTCCCAGGGCGGCGGCATTGGGCAAGTTGAAGGTACTGTTTAGCACTTGATCCGTCGGTGTATTGGCTAATGCTTGGGGCAGTACCGCTTGCAGCTGGCGGAGCTGGTAAGCCTGCTGATGCTCAGTAATACGATCAGCCGTTAAAGCACGGGTTACCGCGACGCTGCCTGCCGTCACGAGCGCGAAGATACCCAGCGTTAAAGCGCCACGCCGCATGGCGATAATGGGCGTCATCGTAATGCTCCTGGCGCGCCTTTTGAGTGGCCTGCAGGACGTGGCATGGTGTACAGATCAATCAATGGGACGCACAGATTCATCAACAAAACGGCAAAGGCCACCGCATCTGGGTAGCCCCCTAGATTACGAATCACAATTATCAGCACCCCAATGCCCATGCCATACAGCAATTTGCCGCGCTGGCTGGTCGCCGCGGATACCGGATCGGTGGCAATAAAGAAAGCCCCAAACAGCGCCGCACCGGTTAGCAGGTGAAAAAGAGGCGATGCAAAACGGTTAGGGTCAATCAGATGAAACAGCGCTGCCAGCGCTAACACGCTACCTAACAGGGCGATGGGGATGTGCCAGCTAATAATCCGTTTAAACAGCAGCAGCACCCCGCCTACAAGCCAGGCTAGGCTGATGCTGTACCAGGCAGTGAGCGTTTGATCGGGTAGCGGAGCGCTTAACCAGAACTGCTGGGCAGAGAGCCCTTCGGTTTTATGTTTGAACGCATCCAATGGCGTTGCACCGCTAAGCGCATCAAGCTGTGAAGTAGGCAGTGTTCCGAGAATTTGGGTCCAAAGCGTATCGCTAATGAGTGGCTGAGGTGGCGC
This sequence comes from Halomonas sp. AOP7-E1-9, assembly GCF_052376035.1. NCBI lineage: Bacteria > Pseudomonadati > Pseudomonadota > Gammaproteobacteria > Oceanospirillales > Halomonadaceae > Halomonas > Halomonas sp. AOP7-E1-9. The sequence goes on along the minus strand of NZ_JBQSVC010000021.1, from coordinate 29,979 downwards.
CCATAGCGTCATGTACGTAGGGAATGAGACCAGCAATAGCGCATAGCCTGCCATGGCCGGATTAAATGGATTATGCCCCAAGCCACCATACAGCTGCTTGGCAATCACTACCGCGGCTATCATGCCGACCCCAATTAGCCACCAAGGGCTTGCCGGGGGGAGCGAGGCACCCAGCAGTACGCCGGTAAGTAGAGCGCTGGTATCCGTTAAGGCTGGTGCGATGGGGCGGTTGCGAAGACGCAGCATGCCCGCCTCCAGAAGAGCTCCCATAATGGCCGCCAGGGTGATATTGCTGAGCACGCCCAAGCCAAAGTAATACGTCATGGCCAACACGCCAGGCAGCGTGCCAATCACCACCCAGCGCATTAATGACGCCGTTGCTGGTGTTGTTGACTTGGCAGAGGAGGCGCTTACTTGTGATGCGTGAAACATGCTCATGGGGTGTCCTCCGTGGTCGGTGCTTTAGCACTTTCACGCGCTTGCGCCAGCTGAAAATCGGCGGCCTTAAGGTTTTCCTGAGCGGTTGCCAGCAGCGTTTCCAGGTCTTCATGAGGTTGCTGTGGCTCTTGCTGGGCTGCCCGCGCGAGCACTTTTTCGGCTTTTCTAACCGCTGCCTTGGCCGCCGTTTGGGCTATGCGAAGGCTACGCAAGTCGGCTGGAGGCGCGCTGGTGCTTTCGTTACTGGCGTTGCCGTCGGTGGGCTTGTTGTGCGCTAGCCGAGCCTGGCGGCGCGCCTGTTTTTCTGCTTCTTCCCGGGCCAAGCGTGCCTGGCGAAACTCGAAGCGATGCTTGGCATGTTCAGCCTTGGCTGCTTCAATTTGTTGGTAGCGAAGGCGACGTTTGGCGTCGCGGTAATCATCGACCAGCGGAATATGGCTGGGGCAAACATAGCTGCAGGCGCCACATTCGATGCAGTCAAAAAGGTGATGGCTCGTTAGCTTGTCGTCGTCCTGGGCGCGGGCGTACCAGTGCAACTGCTGAGGAAGAAGCTGGGCGGGGCATACACTTTCACACGCCCCGCAGCGAATACAGGGTGATTCCATCGGCGCAGGCGGCAGTTCGTCAGGCGTTGCCGCAATCAGGCAGTTGGTGGTCTTTGTGACGGGCGTATTAAGCGTTTCAAGTGAGGTGCCCATCATCGGTCCACCCAGGATTACGCGGCTGAGCCGGGTGCTATCAAGCCTTGCATGGGATAAAAGCGTCTCAATAGACGTCCCCAAACGCACCCAGTAGTTACCCGGTTGAGTAATGGCTTCCCCGGTTAGCGTCACCATCCGCTCAACCAGCGGTTGGCCATCACGCACCGCGTAAAGTGCTGCCAGTAGCGTGCCGGGGTTGTGGCAAAGCACCCCAACATCTGCCGGTAGGCCTTGGCTGGGTACCGTTCGGTTCAATAGCTTGTTAATTAACTGTCGCTCGCTGCCACTTGGGTAGCGAGTAGGGATAACGGTCAGCGTCACGCGGGCGGGCTGGCTGTCTGGAAGAGCATGCTCCAAGGCGGCAATGGCCTCGGGCTTATTATCTTCAATGCCGATGATGATCTGCTGGGCACCGCATAAGGCAGCGATGAGCTGTGCGCCTTCCAGCACGTCGCTTGGATAATTCCGTAATGTGAGGTCATCGGCCGTAATGTAAGGCTCGCATTCGGCGGCGTTAATCACCAGCGTGTTGATAGCATGGCGCTCAATCACGCGAGCCTTGATATGGGTCGGGAACCCAGCACCACCTAACCCGACCACACCGCTCTCATCCAGCCGCATAAGCAGCGTAGCCGTATCCGTCGTGCGCCAATCAAGCGGGGGCAGGTATTGCCGGGTATCCTGACCATCGCTGTCTATGTGAATAGCGTCGCTATCAACATGACCAACCGTGCCACTCACTGTCGCGTGAACATCTGCGGATATCAAACCATCGCGCTTGGCGATCAGGCTGCCAACGCGAACATGATCGCCCCGGGCCACGCAGGGGGTGGCGGGGCGGCCGCTATGCTGGCACAGAGGAAGGATGACCTGCGACGGTAACGGGGCACGTTGCAACGGTGATAGCGTTGAACGGTCCTTTCGCTCCGGTGGGTAGATGCCGCCTGGGAAATCAAATGGGTGTGCCATCTGGCCCCCTTGTTGCTGGTGTACGGTCGCTTGCAATGACGCCAGTGGGTAAAACAACGGGCTGCCACTGGCCAAGCGGCGTGCTCCGGGGCAGCATGTCGATACAGTCTACCGGGCATGGGTCAACGCATAAGTCACAGCCTGTGCACTCATCCTCAATCACGGTGTGCATCTGCTTGGCCGCGCCAATAATGGCATCCACTGGACACGCCTGAATGCACTTGGTGCAGCCAATGCACTCTGCCTCGCGGATATATGCCACATTGGCTTCGCTGGGCACCTCGCCATCAAGTGGCTCAGGCTCACGGCCTAGTAGATCTGCCAAGGCATGAATGGTTGCCTCGCCACCGGGCGGGCACTTGTTGAGTGCGTCGCCCTCATTAACCGCTTCGGCGTAAGGGCGGCAGCCTGGGTAACCGCATTGGCCGCACTGAGTTTGGGGGAGCAGCGCATCAATCTGATCGACAAGCGGGTGCTCATCGCCCTTGAAACGCTCGCTAACAGCCCCTAAAAGGGCGCCGAAGCCGACCCCCAGGCCAGTGAGTATGCCAATGGCGCTGACAATACCCCAGAGAGAAAACGTATCGCTCATGGTATTGAATTACCCTTGGGTTAAACCGGAAAAACCGAGAAAGGCGAGTGACATCAAGCTGGCAGTGATCATGGCAATAGCCGCACCCTTGAACGGTTTGGGAATATCCGCCCCGGCCAAACGCTCACGCATGGCGGCAAACAGCACCAGAATCAATGAAAAACCGAGTGCCGCCCCAAGCCCATAAAGCGTAGTATGGAAAAAGCTTAACTCGCGGTTGAGCGAGAGCAGGGCAACACCCAACACCGCACAGTTGGTCGTGATCAAGGGCAGAAAGATGCCCAGCACTTGATGCAGCAGCGGGCTTAAATGGCGCACCATAATCTCGGTGAACTGGACAACCGCAGCAATCACTACAATAAAGCTGATGGTGCGCAAATAGGTTACATCCAGCGGCACCAACAAGCCGTAATAGACAACGTAGCTGGCAGCAGAGGCGAGTGTTAACACGAAGGTGGTTGCCAGCGACATGCCCATGGCAGATTCCAGTTTATTGGAAACCCCCATAAACGGACAGAGCCCCAAAAACTGCACCAAGACAAAATTATTGACCAGCGCGGTGCTGATCAAAATGATGAATAACTCACTCATAGCGACGTATCGTGACTGACAACAGAAAAACCAGCGTTAGGCGGTGTGAATATCTTGACCTGATGATGTCCTGCCGTTTTGGCATTAGAAAGCACTTGATCGGCGATGCTCATCATGACTAACGAGCATGGGGTGAGCAATAGCACATCACTCAACGCTACTAACAATTGGAAACGCAGTGATTGAGAGAAGTGCCGGCGCATAATCAGGCCTAAACGGAGAGTCTTTTAAAAGGTTTATTAAGCAATACACGTAAGAAGGGGTAGAGCTTGGTCGTCTCTATCCCCCCGGAAGTGCTTGAAGGTCGGCTACATTACACGTTGGCCGGGTTCGGCACCAGCGTCAGGTGAAAGCAGATAAATGCCGTCTTTATTGGCGGAGGCAAGCACCATGCCTTCGGAAAGACCAAAACGCATTTTACGCGGCGCAAGGTTGGCTGCCATGACGGTAAGACGTCCCTCAAGCGCCTCAGGCGCATAGGCGCTGCGAATGCCGGAGAAAACATTGCGGGTTTCACCGCCTAAATCCAGCGTTAATTGCAGCAGCTTGTCCGCGCCCTCTACGTACTGCGCCTTAGTAATCCGGGCAATGCGCAGATCTACCTTGGCAAAGTCGTCAAAGCTAATTTCAGCGGCAATGGGGTCATCTGCTAGAGCCCCTTTGGGAGCTTCTTTAAGCTTTTGCTCTTCCACCAGGTCCTCCTTGGAGGCTTCAATCATGGCGTCAATTTTGTCACGCTCTACGCGGGTCATAAGAGGTTTGAATTTCTCCACCTCATGATTAACCAGCACATTATGACGGCTTTCCCAGTTAAGCGAATCAAGCTTCAAGAAGACTTGTGCCTGAGCGGCCATGGTGGGTACCACGGGGGCTAAGTACACCATCAGCTGGCGGAAGAGGTTGATGCCGACGGAACAAATCTCAAGCACTTCTTGGTCACGGCCATCTTGCTTAGCGAGCGCCCAAGGCTCTTTCTCAGCAATGTAGGTATTGGCTTCATCCGCCAGCTCCATGATTTTACGCATGGCACGGCTAAATTCGCGTGCTTCAAAATCATCGGCAATGTCATCGCCCGCGGCAATAAATCGGGCGACCATCTGCGGTTCGGCGCAGTGCGCTGAAAGGGTGCCGCCACCTAACTTTTTAACGAACCCGGCGCAGCGGCTGGCAATGTTAACCACTTTACCCACGAGGTCTGAATTAACCCGTGCGGCAAAATCATCCAGGTTGAGGTCCAGGTCGTCCACTTTGGACGTCAGCTTTGCAGCGAAGTAATAGCGCAAGTACTCGGGATTCAAGTAATCGGCATAGGTCGCAGCTTTGATAAAGGTGCCGCGCGACTTCGACATTTTGGCGCCATCTACGGTCAAAAAGCCGTGGCAATTTACCGCGGTGGGCGTGCGTAAATCAGCGCCATGCAGCATGGCTGGCCAGAAAAGCGCGTGGAAATAGACAATGTCTTTCCCAATAAAGTGGTAGACCTCGGCGTTGGAGTCTTTATTCCAGTAGCTATCGAAATCAATGCCGTCACGATCACACAAATTCTTGAAGCTGGCTAAGTAACCGATAGGGGCATCAAGCCATACATAAAAGTATTTGCCCGGCGCATCGGGGATTTCAAACCCGAAATAGGGCGCATCACGGGAGATATCCCATTCGTTAAAGCCTGATTCAAACCACTCCATCAGCTTGTTACGAATCTGTGGCTGCACGTGGCCATCGTTGATCCAACGCTGCAGGAACTCGGCAAAGTCCGGCAATTTAAAGAAGTAATGGGTTGAAGAGCGTACTTCCGGGATTGCGCCGGAAATGGCGGATACCGGATTGATCAAGTCAGCGGGGGTGTAAGTGGCACCACACTTTTCGCAATTATCACCGTACTGGTCGTCGGTGCCGCATTTCGGGCAGGTGCCTTTGATGAAACGGTCCGCCAGGAACAGGCCTTTTTGCGGGTCGTACATCTGCTCTATATCGCGGGTGGCGATATGGCCTTTATCACGCAGACGCTTATAGATAACCTCACTGAGGTGCCGGTTCTCTTCCGAATGCGTGGAATGGTAGTTGTCAAAGTCAACGTTGAAGCGAGCGAAGTCTTCCTGGTGATCGCGTGAGACGCGGTCAATCAAAGCTTCAGGCGTAATACCTTCCTGCTCGGCACGCAGCATGATGGCCGTACCATGAGCGTCGTCGGCGCAAACGTAGTAGCACTGCTGGCCACGGCTTTTCTGAAAACGTACCCAGATATCGGTTTGGATATATTCAAGTAAGTGACCGAGGTGGATCGCTCCGTTAGCGTAGGGGAGCGCGCTGGTCACCAGAATATTGCGCGTGGCAGAGTTAGACATGGTGAATGATAATTCCGGTTAGACGATAACAATAAAACGGCGAAGTTAGCCGGCAGATGGCCGGTAACAAGGTACGATGCAGGCGTTTAAATTGACGTTAAAGCGCGTGCAGTCTTGATGTCGGGTGGTTAGTAAAGTGCTTGCTCTTCTTGCACGACCTCTTTTAAAAGCTCTAAAAACAGTTTGTCAGCCTCTGAATGCTCGGCAGGATCTTCCGGAATGTGGACACTGGTAGTGCCAGATATCTCATTGGCGATTCGCGCCATTACAGCCGGGCTGCTGCCTTCGCTTAATTGCTGACGCGCGATTACCAGCGACTGACCAAGAATGTCAGGATCTTGAAGCAGTTTGCGTATGAAACCGCGCAGTTCATTAATAATACGTGTTTTTTGAATTTCTGATGCAGACATAAGAGTCTCCTTAACGCGGCGCTTGAGCTGATTATCAAGCGAAGCCAGTCCATGCATTGACCATAGCATTTTTAGTGCAGCGAGTATGGCTTGTCTACGTTTAGACCAGTGATTTAGCCTACTACGTTAACGTTAAACGGCCTGCTTTGTGTTTTACCGGATTGGCATACTGAGCCAGCCAGTAAGGACGCAGATTCTCCGGCACCGCCGCCATTCGCGCCTGGAAGCGTTCGCGGTCCTGGCGAGTGATGGTTTTACGGGCAACTAACTCCGGCGCTTCACCGAGTGCTTCCAGGGCTAAATAGTGGCTTGGGAAGAGGCGGTAACCACCGATAACCTGACGATCAATCTCTGCGGCTACTTCATCGGGAGTCGCCATGTCGGCGCCTACCGGGGAGCCAAAACGCAGCTGTACTCTGCCTTTATCACCGGTAATGCCAGCAACGATAGAGCGAATATCTTCAAATTCACTTTTAGCATAGCTACCTTCTGTTGCCACGTCGTGTAGCTCCTGCGCTTTTTGCACGTCGCAAGGGTCATATTCATAGCTAATCGAGACAGGCACCAGCTTGAGTTCGGCTACCGCTTCACCAAACATCATGTCTCGCTCGGCATTACGCTTGGCCATGGTCAGCATCTTGATAATAGCGGGGTCGGTGCGGTCAATGCCGTTTTTGGCGCGGCCTTCACGCTGAGCCATCCAGATGGAGTGCTGGTCATCGGTAATTGAGTAACGAATATAAGCAGAAAGCTGTTGGTACGCTGCCAGCATTGCACGCTTTCCGCGCGCACTTCTGGGGACGATAAAGCTTTTATTGAGCCGCATTAGATCGGTGACATAGGGCTTTTTAAGCAGGTTGTCGCCAATGGCAATGCGCACCGTATCGCGGCCCGCCTGGTAGAGTGCGTAGTTAACGAACGCGGGGTCGAGCGAAATATCCCGGTGGTTACCAATAAACAGATAAGCACTATTTGGGTCGAGCTTGTCCAAGCCTGCCACTTCAAACGCGTCGGTAGTGGTGCGGATCATGCGATCCATGTAGCTTGCGATGCGCATTTGAAAATCGCGCACCGTTGCCACACCTTTTACTTCACGCTGTATCGCGTGGCTTGCAAGCTTTCGGGCAAGCGGCGGAACCCAGCGCGCCATGCGGGGAAGGCGAAAACGAGTAAGCGCATCAAGAAGCTCGCTATCGCGGGCCAGGTGCGCGAGAACATCGGCCACTTCGTTGTCTGTATAAGGGCGTATATCCGCCCATGGGTCAGCGGCGTTCAGTGCGTTGGGTGCGTCGTTGTGATGAGTCATGCGATCCGTTGGATGATAAACAATAAAGAACAATTCATAGCAGCGCGATCAACCCTTTAGTTACCTAACGGGGCAGCAGGTTCCTGCTTGTTTTCACCACCCAGCCACTCTATCAGACGAACAATGTCATTGGATAACGCTTGGGCCATCAAAATAAAGTCGGTTTCAAGCCGGGCCAGAGCGTCATCGCCGTCGTCAGCATGGTCGGCCTCTTCAATCAAGGCATCACCAAAACGCAACGATTTCAGAGCCAGGTCATCATGCAAAACGAAGCTCAATCGGCCTTCAAGGCTCATGGCGAGCTTGCTTGCCTGGCGTCCGCTCTCAAGTAGCTGCTGTATCTCATCGCTATCCAGGTCGACTTGGCGAGCGCGGAGTACGCCATCGTCGCCTTTGGCTTTAAGTTCCACCTGGTCACCCAGCTGTAAATCTGCCGGGCGGCTTGCGGGGTCGCCAAGCCATGTCGTCATCGCACGAATAGGCAGTGTTTGGGATGACAAGGGCGTTGCCTTGAGGCTGCCTAAGGTTTCTCGTAACAGGTCTAGCAAGTCTTCAGCACGGGTACGAGAGCTGGCATTGATGCCGATCAAGTGGCGTCGTGTGTCCCACCAAAGGTCAATTTTTTGGCTGCGTACAAAGGCACGAGGCAGAAGCGCTTCCGTCACCTGCTCTTTAAGCGCGGTTTTCTCTTTGCGAGTCACCTTGCGACCTTCGCGTGCTTCTATATCAGCGACCTGCTCGTCGACTTCCTCTTTGACAACAGAGGCAGGTAGCAGGCGTTCTTGACGCAGTACGGATAACAGCCGGTGGCCCTGAATTTCGTGTAGCAGTTGACCGCCGCCAAGGCGGCCTGCTGGTGCTGTCCAGCCTAGTCGGCGAGCATCCGCATTGCCGAGCGGTTTGGCCGCATGTGCTTGCAATGCGTCGGCAAGCGTTGAACTGTCGAGCTCAGGGGCGCCATGTAGGCGATATAAATGCAGGTGCTTAAACCACATGTCACCAGTCCTATCCAAAAGGTGGCACATTATGTCGAAAGCGGGGCGTTCCTGCCAGCACCTTGCCGCTTAGGTATAAGTTGTATGTGTTTTAAACCTGTGTTTGATTGAGGTAGTGGCTAATGAGCCTGTTGGCTTGCGCTTGTGTTTATTAAAAGGAGTTGTGATGACGGTATTACCTTCTCGCGTTCAGCTGCGTGTACGTGGCTACCACTTGGACGGCTACGGGCATGTCAATAATGCACGCTATCTTGAGTTTATGGAGGAGGGGCGCTGGGCGTTTTTTGATGAGCACCCAGCGATGATTAGTGAGCTCCATCAGGCGGGGCGGGCATTTGTGGTGGTGAACCTGAATATTGACTACCGCGCCGCCGCCGTTCAGGGCGATGACCTGACTGTTCTGACGGGGATCGTCGAGGTAGGAGAACGCCGTGCGCTGTGTCATCACCGCATCTATCGCAGCGATGGCGTATTAGTTGCACAGGCCGATCTTACGTTTGTGCTTCTCGATATGCGGGCGAATAAAGCCTCGGTGATTGAAAATGAGCTTGCCGAGCGGCTGAATGCATTACTACTTACCAAAGAGCAGTTTACGCCTTAATAATCAAGGGGAGTGTCCTGGCTGCCCTTGGTGCGGATGCAGTGGTATGATGTAGCAGTATCTGCGCATCGTCTTTTTTTAAAGGCGGTACTTTTAGCGCTTTCAACTCTCGCAGTGCCAATGCAGTGCAAAGGATCTGACTTTCATGGGTGACATCGCCAGAGAAATCTTGCCCGTCAATATTGAAGACGAGCTCAAACAGTCGTATCTCGACTATGCGATGAGTGTCATTATCGGCCGCGCGCTACCCGATGTGCGTGACGGTTTGAAACCTGTTCATAGGCGTGTGCTCTTCGCCATGCATGAACTGGGGAATGACTGGAATAAACCGTACAAGAAATCGGCGCGTGTTGTCGGCGATGTCATCGGTAAATATCACCCGCATGGTGATAGTGCGGTTTACGACACTATCGTACGTATGGCGCAGCACTTCTCAATGCGCCACGTTCTGGTCGATGGCCAGGGTAACTTCGGTTCTATCGATGGTGATAACGCTGCTGCCATGCGTTATACCGAAGTGCGCATGTCGCGTCTGTCGCACGAGCTTCTTGCCGATCTTGAGAAAGATACCGTCGATTGGGTCGATAACTACGACGGCACCGAACGCATCCCTGCCGTTTTGCCTACTAAAGTTCCCAACCTGCTGATTAACGGCTCGTCGGGCATTGCCGTGGGCATGGCAACCAATATTCCGCCGCATAATATGCGCGAAGTGATTGACGGCTGTTTAGCGCTGATTGATGACTACACGCTGTCGGTGGATGACTTGATGGCGTACATTCCTGGCCCTGATTTCCCCACGGCGGGGATTATCAACGGCCGCGCTGGCATTTTAGATGCGTATCGCACCGGGCGTGGCCGCATCCATGTGCGCGCTAGCCATACAATTGAGCACCATGATAAAACCGGCCGTGACCACATCATCATTACCGAGCTGCCTTATCAGGTGAACAAGGCGCGCTTGATTGAAAAAATCGCCGAGCTGGTTAAAGAGAAAAAGATCGAAGGCATTGCCGAACTGCGCGACGAGTCGGACAAGGACGGCTTGCGCGTGGTTATTGAGATTAAACGTGGCGAATCGGGTGAAGTCGTCGTTAATAATCTCTTTGCTCAGACACAGCTTCAAAATGTGTTTGGTATCAACATGGTGGCGTTGGAGAATGGCCAGCCCCGCACGTTGAACCTAAAAGAGATGTTAGAGGCGTTTATCCGTCACCGCCGTGAGGTAGTGACGCGCCGGACGCTCTTTGAGCTTAAAAAAGCCCGTGAGCGTGGTCACCTTCTTGAAGGTCTGGCGGTGGCTATCTCGAACATTGACGACATCATCGAGATGATCAAAGCCTCGCCCAGCGCAGCCGAGGCGAAAGAGAAGCTGCTGGCGAAAACATGGCAACCGGGGCAGGTTACCGGCATGCTTGAGCGTGCAGGCGCTACCTCGTGCAAGCCCGAAGAGCTGGATGAAAGCTTTGGCCTTAATCCTTCCGCGACCGAATACCGCCTATCGCCTGCTCAAGCGCAAGCTATCCTTGAGCTGCGCCTACATCGTCTGACCGGTCTTGAGACTGAGAAGCTGCTCAATGAGTACCTCTCTATTCTTGAGAAAATTGCAGAACTCACCGAAATTCTTGCCTCGGCCGACCGGCTAATGGAAGTGATTCGTGAAGAGCTGCATGCCGTGCGCGACCAGTATGGTAATGACCGGCGTACAGAGATTCAGGCAAGCCATCTGGATCTCTCAATTGAAGATTTGATCGCCGAAGAAGACATGGTGGTGACCGTGTCGCGTTCCGGCTATGCCAAAACTCAGCCGCTTTCGGATTACCAGGCACAGCGGCGTGGTGGGCGCGGTAAGTCGGCAACATCGATGAAAGATGAGGATGTGATTGAGCATCTGCTCGTCGCGTCGACCCATGACACCGTTCTGCTGTTCTCCAACCGCGGTAAAGTGTACTGGCTGAAAGTTTACGAGATGCCTTCAGCGAGCCGTGGTTCGCGCGGTAAACCGCTGGTCAATATGCTGCCGCTTGAAGAGGGTGAGTCGGTTAACGCCATCTTGCCGGTGCGTGACTACGACCCTGAGCACTATATTTTCTTCGCGACCGCCAATGGTACGGTGAAACGCACCAGCCTGGAGCAGTTCTCGCGTCCGCGCAGCGTTGGCCTGATTGCCATTGACCTTGAAGAGGGCGACCGCCTGGTGGGTGCTGCTATTACGTCAGGCGCTGACCACGCCATGATGCTCTCTTCTAACGGTAAGGCGATCCGTTTTGAAGAGGGCAATGTTCGCGCAATGGGCCGTACCGCTCGCGGTGTGCGTGGCATGCGCTTGGCAGAGGGTGCTGAGGTTATCAGTCTGATCATTCCCAAGAGTCAGCAGATTGATGCTGAGGCTGATACGGATGTTGATGTGGCAGAAGAAACCGTTGCTGAAAGCACCCAGGCAGAAGGCCAGATCTACATTCTAACGGCCAGCGAAAATGGTTATGGCAAGCGCACACGCCTGGAAGAGTTCCCGCTGCGCGGTCGTGGTGGCCAAGGGGTTATCGCCATGCAGACCAGCGAGCGTAACGGTGCCCTTGTGGCGGCCATGCAGGTTTATGACAGCGATGAGATGATGCTGATTACAGACCGCGGGACGATGGTACGTACGCGTGTGGAAGAGGTGTCTACCACCTCACGCAACACCCAGGGCGTTATGCTGATCCGTCTGGGTAAAGAAGAAAAACTGGTTAAAACAGTTCGTGTTGATGAGCCTGGTGACAGTGAGCTTGAAGCACTGGATGAAGAGGGTGAGCCAGACAACGCGGGCGACAGCGCACAGGATACGGCGACTGATGACACGTCACTATAACTTTTGTGCAGGGCCAGCGGCCCTGCCTGTTGCGGTGCTCGAAAGAGCCCGCAACGAGCTGGTAGATTACCAAGGGCGTGGCTTATCCGTTATGGAGATGAGCCATCGCAGCGATGAATTTATAGCCATTGCTGAGCAGGCGGAAGCCGATTTCCGTCAGCTGCTAAGTGTGCCCGACAACTATAAGGTGCTGTTCCTGCAGGGGGGCGCCAGCATGCAGTTTGCCATGCTGCCAATGAACCTGCTGGGCCAGGGCGGTAGTGCCAACTTTATCCAAACGGGCATTTGGGGCAAAAAAGCGATTAGCGAAGTCAAGCGACTTGGCTATGCATGCCACTTGGCTGGAAACAGTGAGGCGGGTGGGCATGTGGCTGTACCTTCCCAGGATGCGTTGACGCTAAGTGCGGATGCGGCCTATCTGCACTACACCTCCAATGAGACGATTGGCGGGCTTGAATTTGACTATACGCCGCAGGTTGTACGTGAAGATGGCCAGCATGTGCCGTTGGTCTGTGATATGTCCTCCAATATTTTGTCCAAGCCCATTAATGTTGCAGACTTTGGCGTTATCTTTGCTGGGGCCCAAAAAAATATTGGGCCGGCAGGTCTAACCCTTGCCGTAGTGCGTGATGATTTGCTCGGCCGGGCGGTCCCCAATACTCCGTCGCTGTTTGATTACCAAATGCTCGCAGACGCTGGGTCAATGGTGAATACGCCGCCAACCTATGCGTGGTACCTGGCAGGGCTTGTATTCCAGTGGTTACGTGATGATGTCGGTGGCCTGGTGGCTATGGATGCCATTAATCAGCGTAAAGCAGCAAAGCTTTATGGCGCGATTGATGCCAGCGATTTCTATAGCAACCCCATTGCAGTGGCTAATCGCTCGCGTATGAACGTGCCGTTTGTGCTGGCTGATTCAGCCCTCGATAAAGCGTTCTTGCAAGAGGCCGACCAAGCGGGGCTACTGAATCTAAAGGGGCACCGTAGCGTGGGCGGTATGCGTGCCAGCTTGTATAACGCAGTACCCGAAGAAGCCGTTGATGCGCTGGTTGCTTTTATGGCTGATTTTGAACAGCGAAGAGGCTAATAATCATGTCCGACTCGTCGATCAATCTGGACGACCTGCGCCAACGTATCGATCAACTTGATGGCGATATACTACGCCTGATCAGTGAGCGCGCTGACTGTGCTCAAAAAGTGGCGCATGTAAAGCTGGCTCACGATAAGGATGCGGTGTTTTATCGTCCTGAGCGTGAAGCGCAAGTGCTGCGACGGATTATGTCGCTTAACAAGGGGCCGCTGGATTCTGAAGAAATGGCGCGGCTGTTTCGAGAAATCATGTCGGCTTGCTTGGCACTTGAGCAGCCGATCAAAGTCGCTTATCTGGGTCCTGAAGGGACGTTTACTCAGCAGGCGGCACTAAAGCACTTTGGCGAAAGCGCCATTAGCCTACCCATGGCAGCTATCGATGAAGTGTTTCGTGAAGTAGAAGCGGGTGCCGTTAACTATGGCGTAGTGCCTGTTGAAAATTCAACAGAAGGCGTTGTAAATCATACCCTCGATACGTTTATGGATTCGTCTATCCATATTTGTGGCGAGGTGGTGCTACGCATTCACCATCACCTGCTGATCAGTGATACGACGCGTCGCGATAAAATCTCCCGCATTTATTCGCATCCCCAGTCGTTTGGTCAATGCCGAAAGTGGCTGGATGCACATTACCCACACGCCGAACGGGTTCCTGTTTCCTCGAATGCAGAGGCTGCCAAGCTGGTCAAAACTGAATGGCACAGTGCGGCCATTGCAGGTGATATGGCGGCCAAACTGTATGGGCTTGAGCGCGTAGCTGACAAAATTGAAGACCGCCCGGATAACTCGACCCGGTTTTTGATTATTGGTAGTGAGCGTGTGCCAATGGCAGGGGATGATAAAACCTCCATTGTCGTGGCCATGCGTAACCAACCTGGTGCACTGCACGACCTGCTTGAGCCTTTCCATCGGCATAATATTGATTTAACGCGCATCGAGACGCGCCCATCACGTACGGGCGTATGGAACTATGTTTTCTTTATCGATTTTAAGGGCCACGCTGACGAACCGCGCGTTGCTGCCGTGTTGGAAGAGGTAAGGTTGCGCGCCTCGGAACTTCGCGTTTTAGGTTCCTATCCGCAGGGCGTGCTGTGACCGCTATGGCATCATCGGTCGTTGAAGCACCTTCCTGTAATGAACAGCGGCTATTGATCGTTGGTCTCGGCTTGATTGGTGGGTCACTCGCAGCAGCGCTGCGCGCCTCAGGGTTTAATGGCGTGATTGTGGCTTGCGATCCCAGCGAAGATGAAATCGCTCGCGGTGTCGAGATGGGGTTAATCGATACGGGGGGCGTCACTCTCGCTGACCAGGTGGCAGGCGCGACCATGATCGTCCTCGCGGTGCCCGTGCTTGCCATGGAGCCGGTGATGGCATCGTTGGCAGGCGTGCTTTCGCAAGCGGCGGCCAATGTGGTGCTAACCGATGTGGGCAGTACCAAAGCCACTATTCGTGACTGCGCCGAGCGTGTGTTTGGTGCGGTGCCAGCCAATATGGTGTTGGGGCATCCTATTGCGGGGTCAGAAAAGAGTGGTGTGGCGGCAGCTAATCCGCGGCTTTTTGCTGATCACAACGTTATTTTGACGCCTGAGCCAGGGGTCGATTGTGATGCGTTGGCGCGCGTGCGTGCGTTGTGGCAGGCCTGCGGCGCGAATGTGTTGGAGATGGACGTTGAGCGCCATGATCAGGTCCTTGCACGCACTAGTCATTTACCCCACTTACTGGCTTTTTCTCTGGTGGATACGCTAGCCCGTCAGGATGAGCGGCTTGAGATTTTCCGTTATGCCGCCGGTGGTTTTCGCGACTTTACGCGCATCGCAGGCAGCGACCCGGTCATGTGGCGGGATATTTTTACGGCTAACCGTGAGGCGGTTCTGGCATCTTTAGATGATTTTGAAGAAGGCCTGGCTCAGTTACGTCACGCGATTGAGCGAGGCGATAGCGATGCCCTTATTGCGACCTTTGATCGTGCCAGCCACGCACGCCATTACTTTGATACGTTATTGAATAAAACCAGCTACCAAGCGGAATACAATATGCAACCACAAGGCAAGGTAACCTACCGAGTTCGGCCCGGCGGCCAGGCGAAAGGCCATTTGCGCGTGCCGGGTGACAAATCGATGTCACACCGCTCTATTATGCTAGGAGCGCTGGCTCAAGGCGTCACCGAGGTCAAAGGGTTTCTTGAAGGTGAAGATAGCCTGGCGACGCTGCAAGCGTTTCGTGAGATGGGCGTTGCGATTGAGGGGCCTCACCATGGGTGTGTCACTATCCATGGCGTGGGAATGAAGGGGCTTAAGGCTCCGGCCGGGCCGCTCTATGTGGGTAACTCAGGAACGGCGATGCGCCTGTTCTCGGGGCTTTTAGCCGGGCAGGCATTTGATAGCGAGCTTACCGGCGATGAGTCGCTAACCAAACGCCCCATGGGGCGCGTGGCGGACCCGTTGCGGTTGATGGGTGCCTCCATTGAGACGGCTGAAGGTGGTCGGCCGCCGCTTAAAATTAAAGGTGGCGCGGCGCTCAAAGGTATTTTCTACGATATGCCTATGGCAAGTGCTCAAGTGAAATCATGCCTGCTGTTGGCTGGGCTTTATGCTGAAGGTGAGACGCGGGTGCGTGAGCCGGCACCAACGCGTGACCATACCGAGCGTATGCTTAATGGTTTTGGTTATTCTGTGTCACGCGAAGGGGACACCTGTTGGTTGCAAGGTGGCGGTGCCTTGAGCGCTGGCCCCATTGACGTTCCTTCTGATATTTCATCGGCAACGTTCTTTATGGTGGCGGCTGCAATAACGCCGGGTGCTGATATCACCCTGGAGCATGTCGGTATCAACCCGACTCGCATCGGTGTTATTAATATTCTTACGTTAATGGGCGCCAACCTTGAACTTCTTAACGAAGCTGAAGTGGGTGGCGAGCCGGTTGCTGATATTCGTATCCGCTATGCACCCTTGAAAGGTATTGATATCCCGGTGGATCAAGTGCCCTTGGCGATTGACGAGTTCCCTGCGCTGTTTATTGCGGCGGCAAATGCTGCTGGCACCACGCGTCTTCGTGGTGCAGAAGAGCTACGTGTCAAAGAGTCTGACCGTATTCAGGCCATGGCTGACGGGTTGGCGATTTTGGGCGTTGAACATACCGTGGTTGACGACGGAATCGATATTATCGGTAACGCCAATGCCGAGGTTGCAAGCTACGGTGGTGGGCGCGTTAATAGTTTAGGTGACCATCGTATCGCTATGGCCTTTGCCATTGCCGCACTACGCGCAAGTGATGACATTATTATTGATGACTGCGCCAATGTCGCTACGTCGTTCCCAACCTTCGTTGAGCTTGCCAATAAAATCGGCATGGGGGTTAACGTGGAGGGCGAGAATGACTAAGCCTATCCCTGTTCTGACCATTGACGGGCCAGGTGGGGCAGGCAAGGGAACCATCAGCAGTTTGGTTGCCGAGCGTTTAGGCTGGCATTTGCTCGACAGCGGAGCGTTATACAGGCTAACCGCCACCGCGGCGGTTAAGCATGGTATTGCGCTTGATGATGAAGCGGCTGTTGCTGCATTAGCCGAATCGCTGGATGTGGCATTTCCCATCGAAAATGGTAAGCCCCGCACGCTGCTTGAAGGTGATGAGGTAAGCCAGGCAATCCGGACCGAGCACACTGGCGAGTTGGCTTCCCAGGTGGCTGCGCTTCCCGCTGTGCGCGCGGCTCTGCTTCAGCGGCAAAGAGATTTTCAGAAGGCGCCAGGCCTTGTCGCAGATGGCCGTGATATGGGCACCGTCGTATTTGTAGACGCGCCGCTAAAGATATTTCTAACTGCTAGTGCTGAGGAACGAGCGCGTCGCCGCCATCTTCAGTTGCAGGAAGCGGGTATGAATGCTAGTCTTTCGAGTCTTTTGAAGGAGATTCAGGCACGCGATGCACGCGACACGCAGCGCAGCGTGGCACCTCTCAAGCTGGCAGATGATGCCATTACGCTTGATACCACGCGTCTGAGCATACCGGAAGTGGTTGAACGGTTGGCGGAATTGCTTGCCCAAAAAGGGTTAGCATCCGGCACCTGATTCTCCCTTGCGGCGTTTTTGGAAAGGTGTCATGACATGGCAGGGCGGCAGTTCATATGATCGTTCATATCAGAGAGCCCGGTCAGGTCTAACCAGCGTTAACACCTCCAAAGGCAGAGTGACATTAGGCCCGTACTCGCTGGTGGTACGGAGAAGGCATTTATGCCTCAACAACGTTGATCACGTAGGAAAACCATGAGCGAAAGCTTTGCTGAACTGTTTGAACAGTCCCTTAACGACATTAACATGGAGCCAGGCGCTATCGTCGCGGCTCAAGTTGTCGACATCGATGGCGACTGGGTTACCGTCAATGCTGGTCTGAAATCTGAAGGCCAGATCCCGGCGGCACAATTCCGCGATGAAAATGGCGAGTTAAACATCGCTATCGGTGACGACGTTCACGTTGCACTAGAAGCCGTAGAAGATGGCTTCGGTGAAACGCGTCTGTCCCGTGAAAAAGCCAAGCGCGCAGAAGCTTGGAAGATTCTGGAAGCCGCCTTCGAGAAAGACGAAATCATCAAAGGCGTGATCAACGGTAAAGTCAAAGGCGGCTTCACTGTCGATGTCGACTCTATCCGTGCCTTCCTGCCGGGTTCTTTGGTCGACGTACGTCCGGTTCGCGATACTGCGCATTTGGAAAATAAAGAGCTGGACTTTAAAGTCATCAAGCTTGATCCGAAGCGTAATAACGTTGTTGTTTCTCGTCGTGCTGTACTTGAAGCTGAAAACAGTGCCGAGCGCGAAGCGCTGCTGGCAACGCTGCAAGAAGGCCAGCAGATCAAAGGTATCGTTAAGAACCTGACAGACTACGGCGCGTTCGTAGATCTGGGTGGTGTTGACGGCCTGCTGCACATTACCGATATGGCGTGGAAGCGTATTAAGCACCCGTCTGAAATCGTTGCTGTTGGCGATGAAATCAACGTTAAAGTGCTTAAGTTTGACCGTGAGCGCAACCGCGTTTCACTGGGTCTGAAGCAATTGGGCGAAGATCCGTGGGTCAACATTAAGCAGCGTTACCCGGAAGGCACCAAAGTACACGCTGTGGTCACTAACCTGACCGATTACGGCTGCTTTGCTGAGCTGGAGGAGGGCGTTGAAGGCCTGGTTCACGTTTCTGAAATGGACTGGACCAACAAAAATATCCATCCGTCTAAAGTTGTCCAAGTGGGCGACGATGTTGACGTCATGGTGCTGGATATCGACGAAGAGCGTCGTCGTATTTCTCTGGGTATCAAGCAGTGTACTGCTAACCCGTGGGAAACGTTCAACGCTGAATACAACAAGGGCGACCGTGTTTCAGGTACCATTAAGTCAATCACTGACTTCGGTATCTTCATCGGCCTTGAAGGTGGTATCGATGGTCTGGTTCACCTGTCCGACATTTCCTGGACAGAAACTGGCGAAGAAGCGGTTCGTAACTTCAAGAAAGGTGATGAAGCCGAAGCCGTTATTCTGTCTATCGATCCTGAGCGTGAGCGCATCTCTTTAGGTATCAAGCAAATGGATTCCGATCCTGTTGCTGAATACCTGTCTGTTAACGATAAGGGCAGCATGGTGACTGGCCGTATTGTTGAAGTAGACGCAAAAGAAGCACACGTTGAGCTGGCAACCGATGTTATTGCCATCCTCAAAGCCTCTGAAATCAGTGCTGACCGCGTTGAAGACGCGCGCAATGTGCTGAATGAAGGCGACAGTGTTGAAGCGCGTATCATCAATGTCGATCGCAAGAGCCGTCAGATTAATCTGTCGATCAAAGCGAAAGAGCAGGACGATACTCGTCAGAACCTGAAGAAACTGCGTGACCAGGAACCCGAAGCTGGTGGCCCGACCACCATCGGTGATCTGATCAAGCAGCAGATGGGCCAAGACTAAGCTATTTAGTCGCTGGTTCTAAGAAGCGTCGCCCTATGGGCGGCGCTTTTTTGCTTATTAACAAGCTGTTTTCTAAGCCAGTTAGTTGTATTAAATTAGATTTACCAACCTGCTTAAAAACTTTTAAATCTACGCTATTCGCTTAAAAAACCTCTTAGTAATTGAATGAAAGTACACTAGACTATTGTCAATTAGTGCTTTTAAAGTAATAATGAGCGCGCATTCTGAACTAATGGATATGATGAGTGTCAATTCAATATCCAGAAGATAAATCTGAAGTATAAGGACTCCCCATGTCACTTCTAAACGAATATATCCAAAAAGAGCAGCAACTTAAGCAGTTGCAAGAAGACTTGCAGCGTCTTGAAGGAGACCAGCGTTTAAAAAGCGAGTTGGAATTCAAGGCTAAGCTTGAAGCGCTAATGAATGAATTTGGTAAGCGTCCTGCAGATGTTATCGCCCTGCTGGATCCGACAAACGATCAACGTGGCACCAAGGCTTCTGGCAGCAATAATGCTAGTCGCCGTAAGCGTCGCCTAAAAACGTATAAAAACCCCAATACGGGCGAAATTATCGAAACCCGTGGTGGTAACCATAAAGGTTTGCGTAGCTGGAAGGATGAATACGGTAACGAAACTGTTGAGTCCTGGCTGGAAAGCATGGAAGATTAATTAGCAACTACCGGCACTTCTCTTAAGAAATGCCGGTTTTGCTTTAACAAGAGGCAGATTTCCGGTGCGCGGCTCACAATAGGCCCGATAGCTATTCAATATTAAAAAAATATCTCCCGTTAGCTTAGCGCCGCAAAAGTTAGTGCTGCACTCTTTGCCAGCTTGAAATTATTTAGCGTGTTTGGTAATCGTGTCGCTGATATGGCCGTGTCGTTGCTGTGACATAGCTTGCAGGAAGGATAGCGTCGCCATAGGCATGCATGGCGCTTGCGAGCTAGGCTAGACGGTTGGCGTGCCTTCATGGGCTATTTGATGCAGCATACGGTGAGTACCATTGCTATTTCCGGGTATGCGCCCAATACTGGCTATCTGTTGAGCCCATCGCGTCGCCTTTCTGGCAATACGGTTTTGTATGAACATGCTAAGTAGCCTGTAGTCGTTCCTTGTCTAGCTCCGTGGCATATTCAACTGCTTCTATCGGCTCGGCAGTAGACCGGTCTCGCTGCTGTTTTATGCTGGTAAGAGCAAAGGGGTGGAGAGTATTCTGTTTGTACACTACGCTCTTTTATGGTTTATTAAAAACAGGCTTGGCCTGATTTGATATCGCTATTGAAAGGCGGGCGCTGTCCGGGAATATCGAGTTGCTGTCTGGCATACATGGGTTGCTTGTGCATATAGCTTGCCCCATCGTATCGTGTTGACTATTGTTTGATTTTTTTTGTGTACGGTTCTGTGGCTGCTCGTCTTGCCTTTAAAACGCTATTGGATAGCTGTGCCTTTAATAGCGTTTCCGGGGATGTGAGTTAGCCGGCATATAGGCTTTGTCGTTTACGCCCTATACGTTTTTAGTGAATGATACGTTGAACCTTTTCTCGTAAGGCTATTGGCATTGGCCGATAACCTGTTGTCACCGCTTGGTGGTAATTCCACTGCACCGAGATGCACGGCAGACTTCCAGGCTGGCTGTGCGGCATTGGGTATCTCTTGTGGAAATACCTGTTGTGGCGGTACTTCGACCATTTCAAGTAAGGTATGAATGAAACATCAATGAAATATCACAAAACTCCAAAACAGTCGGATGAACGTGACAAGCTGCGTAAGTTTCGTGAGTTGGATGATGCATTTGCGCAAGCTTTGCGCCAGTTGGAAGATCCTAAGAGTGACTTCGATATTCCAACCGGGCCACCGGTACGCTCATTGGCAGCGTTAGAAGAAGATGACGCAGTAAAACGCTCACAAGAACGAGAGCGCTTGTTTGGAGAGCGCTTGAAAGCGTTAATGGATGAGTACAACCAATCGGACCAGGAGCTGCACGAACTCATTTCAACGCTGTTGTTTTATGAGCTCTGGCCACAACATCAAGCGCCGCCTGAGCTCTCTGGTGGCTAGGCCTTTGATCAGGATCGGTAGCGATAAATACGCAAGCTGGGTAAAAACGCTTCGTGCTCAAGCTTTTCATCGCGCCTTCTTGCCCGTGTGCGTTCCGTAGGGGGGTGTAGCGGCGGCAAGTTGATATGGGGCAGGCGTTGGTCAGGAGCGGGCACAAACAGCGGCATGGCAATATTGAGCGCCCGCCGTGAGTGCCCGTCGAGTAAAGGCTCAGTAAAAAAAAGGTTCGCCCGCATCAAAGGCGCCTGCGCTTGTACTTGTGCCAACGCTTCGTCGCCAGGAAGGCTAGCCAGCTTGCGCAGTTGAATACGTATATGCGGCGCTTCGGTATCCAGTTGCATTAGCTTTTTCTCCGCTTCCTGCACGCTGAGACGCTTGATAGAGCGCCCGCTGCTGTACCAGGCAAGCCGTATACGCGAAACCGGAGCTTCAGCAATCGGTATTTGTCGCCAACACTGTTTCAGGTGGAGTTTGGCAAGCCCGGTACGGCGCAATACATTATCTACTTGAGGGTGGCGTTGTGGCAGGCGTTGCTTGATTTCTCCGAATGCTTTTGGAGAGAGCTCTTTTATCCTATGGATTAACTCGCTAATTGCTGTTTTAGCATG
This sequence comes from Halomonas sp. AOP7-E1-9, assembly GCF_052376035.1. Lineage (NCBI taxonomy): Bacteria > Pseudomonadati > Pseudomonadota > Gammaproteobacteria > Oceanospirillales > Halomonadaceae > Halomonas > Halomonas sp. AOP7-E1-9. Next base: position 8,489 of record NZ_JBQSVC010000021.1, on the reverse strand, counting down.
GTTAATAGTGCCAACTGCCTCAATAAGGGGAGTGCCAGCGGCAATCACTCCTATGTAATTACGCGTTTCACGACCGTCCTGGCCTTCCAGGTGCCACATATCCAGCAGTGCATTTCGCAGCCAGTTTAATTCGACGGACGGCTGATGCATGACCCACGCCGCCGGGCGTTGCCTTTCATAAAGCACCAGCGCCGCTTCAATAGCGCAAACCAGATTATCAAATCGTTTATCAAGCTCATGCAATAAGTGATAAGCGGTTACATCGGGCTCTTGCATGACCAATACTTACCTCACCGTGAAAACCATTCGTTAAGAAAGAGGCGCATCTTTATCCGCTTGGGCCAGGAGGGTATCCAGGTCGGCCTCATCCATGGCTGGCTCGCCTGCGATACGGTGGGACTCTTCAGCCCATGCGCCAAAATCAATTAATTGACAGCGCTTGCTGCAAAAAGGGCGGTAGGTGCTCTCTGGTGCCCAAGCCACTTTTTGGCCGCAGTGGGGGCAGTTAACTTCCATGGGAGTATCATTAGCAGGGTGAGTCATAACAATCCTGAAATATATAGATAAAATTGAATTAACGAGTGCGATAAATACTGTCCAGACGCTCAACCTGACGCATCATAAAGTCATAATCTCCGCTGTTATCTATCACATCGTCGGCGTTAGCCAAGCGCTCTTCACGAGACATTTGCGCTGCAAGAATGGCACGTACCTGTTTAGGGCTTACGCCATCACGAGCGAGTGTTCTGGAAAGTTGAACATCGGCGGGCACGTCAACCACAATTGTTCGAGCGACCAGCATGTTTTGTCCTGACTCAAAAAGTAACGGTGAAACGAGAAGTACATAGGGTGAATCGTGGGATAGAGAGGTTAAATGAGCAACTAACCGTTCTCTGATAACCGGATGAGTAAGCGACTCTAGCCATTCACGCTTGGGTGGATCTTCAAAGATAATTGAACGCAAAGCGGCTCTATCAAGCGTTCCATCTTGCTTGACAATATCTGAACCAAAATAATCAATAATAGCGCTTAAGGCAGGCTCACCTGGTGCCACAATTTCACGGGCAACGATATCTGCATCTACCCAGCTGGCCCCTAGCGATTCAAACGCGCGCGCTACGGTTGATTTACCCGAACCAATGCCTCCGGTTAAGCCAATAATCATAGCTACCCTTTATTGCGTTCTTTAAAACGCTATTTTACGTGTTTTTACGTAGAAAGTCGGCACCTATAGTGCATTGTGCCCATGTAGGCGCCGCTTTGGACATGAGATGCAATATACCGTCTTGGTTTGTATTAAACCCCAGGGAAAAAGGACAAATAAAGGGCGATAAGGTCATGTCCTGCCAGGAGGCATGCCCAGCCTGCTAACGCGAGAAAAGGCCCAAAAGGAAGCGGTGCGCCACGTAAGTGTGGAAAGCGTGTCTGTGCCACAACGCCTACAACAGCACCTATCCCGGCTGAGAGCAGTAAGAGCAGGGGCAGGAAGCTCCAACCCAACCAAGCGCCAAGAGCGGCAAGAAGCTTAAAATCACCATACCCCATGCCCTCTTTTCCAGTGGTTAGTTTAAATAGCCAGTAAAAACTCCAAAGGATCAGGTAACCCGCCATTGCACCAACGACGGCATTGGTTAATAAGTAGGGCTGAAATAAGAGCTGATAGACAAGGCCAGCCCACAGCAAGGGAAGGGTGAGAATATCCGGTAACAAGTAGGTGCGAAGATCGATCACGGCCAGTACGAGAAGGGTTACGCAGGCTGCATAAATAAACAGGCTGGAGAGGTTTATGCCCTGCAGAAGCGCAACTGTTAGGGCCAGTACACCGCTGCTTAATTCTACAAGGGGATACTGCAAGCTAATGCGGGTGTGGCAGTTTGCACAGCGGCCGCGTCGTTTAACCCAGCCGATTAAGGGAATATTATCGTGCCAGGCGATGGAACTCTCGCAGCGTGGGCATTGTGAGCGAGGTGTCGCAATATTAAAGCGAGGTGCTTGTTCCATAGGCAGCTCAAGAGCCGCACGAGCCTCAAGCCGCCAGTGACGCATTAGCATGACAGGAAGACGAGTGATAACAACGTTTGCAAAGCTACCCAAGCAGAGGCCCAGCAAACAAACCACCAGGCCGGTGCTCAGCGTAAGAGAACTCATAATGCTCCTCAGAATACCTAGATGACGGTACCCAGATTAAAAATAGGTAAATACATAGAAACGACGATTCCCCCCACCAAAATGCCCAGCACAATGATAATGAGGGGCTCCATTAAAGACGTCAGCGCATCCACCTGGTTATCGACGTCTTCTTCGTAGTAACTGGCTACACGGTGGAGCATGGTATCAAGGGCACCGGCTTCTTCACCAATGCTTACCATCTGGATCGCTAAAGAAGGGAAACGGTTGGTCATTCGCATTGAAAAATGCAGCTGCTGACCTGTTGCTACCTCCTTTTGTGTCTGGAGTGCCGCTTGTTCATATACCTTATTGCCCGTTGAGCCAGCCGCAGTTGCAAGCCCTTCTACCAGAGGAATGCCGGATGCATACGTCGTGGCCAAGGTACGGGAAAATCGTGCAACAGCTGCTTTATCAATGATGTTGCCGATAACTGGAATGCGTAGCAAAAGGCGATGAAGCAGGTAGACAAGCGCTGGAGAGCGGCGCGTCAGCCATCGCAGCAATAGAATCACTGTTGTGGCTGTTCCCAGTAAAGGTAGCCATAGTTGTTGGGCCAGCATCGATAAGTCGACGGTTAGCTGTGTCACCGCCGGTAGCTCAGCGTCAAAGCTTTGAAACATGCTTTCAAACTGAGGTACCACTTTAATAAGTAATAGCAGTGTAATCGCGATGCCGGTCAGCAAAACGGTCGTCGGATACCACAACGCCTTTTTGACACGCCCCTTTAGGGACTCTAGTTTTTCCTTATAAACCGCATTTTGCTCTAACATTTTGTCAAGTGTGCCGGACTGTTCGCCTGCATCAACCAGATTAATAAACAAACGATCAAAATATTGAGGGTGGTATCGTAAGGCGTCAGAAAAGCTTGTCCCTGATGCTACGTCATTGGTTAGCTGATGAACAAGCGCCACCATCGACGGTTTTTTCAGGCTTTCAGCCACTACCTGAAAAGCCTGTAATAGGGGGATGCCCGCTTGAATCATCGTTGCCATCTGGCGTGAAAAAATCATGATATCGCGAGGCTTTATACGTCCTTGGCTACTCAGGTCGCTTTTTTTAGCGACACGCCGCACGTCAATATTTTGTTTACGTAGCTCGGCGGTAACGGCGACCTTGCTGTGGCCGATAATTTCACCATGTAGTAAACGTGTTTGGCCCACCGTCCCTGTCCATTTCCAGCGATACAAGCGGGGTGACTTGGCTTTACGTTTAACGGCATATCGAGTCAAACGTTACTCCTTAATGACACGATTAATTTCCTCCAGGCTGGTAATGCCTTGGATAACGTAATAAAAGCCGCTTTGGCGAAGGCTGGCATGTCCTTCCTTTTTGATCTGCTCGTTAATTTCAAGTGCGGACGCGTTGTGCATAATGAGCTGCCGAATTGTTTCGGAAACGGGAACCACTTCATAGATACCCACCCGGCCTTTGTATCCATGTGTGCATTTTTTGCATCCTTCAGCACGGTAAAAGGTTGCTTGTTGAAGGGTATCTTCATTGGTAACTTCGCTGGATAGGGCATCCATGGGGATGTTTGTAGGCTGTTTGCAATGACTGCATAATTTTCGAGCTAAGCGTTGTGCAATAATCAGGCTCACCGAACTTGCAATGTTAAACGGCGATACTCCCATGTTGCATAAGCGAGTCAGGGTATCTGCCGCAGAATTGGTATGCACGGTTGAAAGTACAAGATGACCTGTTTGTGCTGCTTTTATTGAAATCTCTGCCGTTTCAAGATCGCGTATTTCACCTACCATCACTACGTCAGGATCCTGACGGAGAAAGGCGCGCAGTGCATTGGCAAAATCCAGTCCAATGTGGGGTAGCACGTTCACTTGATTAATACCTGCTACCTTGATTTCAACAGGATCTTCTGCCGTGCAGATATTCCGCTCTACTTGATTGAGTAGTGCGATGCCCGTATAGAGTGAGACCGTTTTACCACTGCCAGTAGGGCCTGTGACTAAAATCATTCCCTGGGGCTGTTTGAGTGCTTTTTCATAGAGCCCCCTCTGGGTATCTGAAAAGCCCAATTGGTCAATGCCAAGCTGAAGAGAGGTAGGATCAAGCAGACGTAATACGACCTTCTCGCCGTAAACGGTCGGCAATGAATTGATACGCAAATCTAACGTTTGATGGCGTTTTGCCGAGAATTTAATGGCTCCATCTTGTGGAAGGCGACGCTCCGAGATATCAAGGCGAGCCATGATCTTCAAGCGTGCTGCTATCTGATTTCGCATTGTCAGTGGTGGCTGAGCAACTTCAATAAGCACGCCGTCAATCCTGAATCGAATACGGTAGTGTTGCTCATAGGGCTCGAAGTGAATGTCTGAAGCACCCCGATCAATAGCGTCCAGCAGTACTTTATTAACGAATTCAACGACAGGCCCGTCTTCTATGCTTTGGGCCATGTCCTCAAGCTGAAAATCGTCATCTTCAGAGGCCAATTTATAATCAGGCAGATGCTTGATGGAACCTAAAGAGGCATATTTATGATGGGTGAGGTAGCTATTTAATACGGTCTCAAGCTGATCGAACGGGGCCAAAATTCCTTCAATGCTAACGACATCTAGAGAGAATGTTAGCTCATCAAGTTGAGACAGGACTGATGGGCAGAAAATGGCGACCGTGAGATGACGCCCCCGTTGAGCCAGAGGCAGGACTTTTAAGGATGTTAAAAGATGGACAGGAAAGCTGGTAGCTGTGGGCAGCGCTTCTAGCTGAAGAGTCTCTAAATCAATCACTGGAAAGCCATATTCCCAGGCAGCTGCAGAAGCGGCGGCGCTAGCGTCCACGAGTCTTTGTTCAGCTACATAGCGTAATAATGATACTCCCAAGGCGAGTGACGCTGTTTCTGCTTTTTCGGCCTGGTCGATGCTTAGCAGCTCGCTGTTAATTAAACGCTTGGCTAATCCTTCAAATTCCATCAATAATCTCGAAAAAGATGATCTCTTAAGCTTTTGATATTAGAGTATTAATTGTTGCTCATGAAAGATTGCTAACAAACAATAATTCGCCTGCTCTCATAAATTAAAACGCTATTTTTCGGCTAATAAATTGATTAATTATGATTAGTATTGTATCTGTGATACTGCTGTAAGACTAGTTAGTAATTTCAATAAAAATGTGCGTGATGTCGATAAACAGGGGGCAGCTTGGATAAGCATAGCGGCAAGATCAAAGGGGACGAAGATGGCTTCACATTGATAGAACTCATGATCGTCATTGCTATCGTAGGCGTTTTGATGGCAGTGGCAGTGCCCCAGTATGGGAATTACCTTGATAAAGCGTCTTTAACCGCCTGCGAGGGAGAGCTGGCTTCCTATCGGAGTATGGCATTGGTAAATTATTCGCTGTCCAAAACAGCTCAATCAGACTCAGCTATTTCTGATGATTTCAGCTTTCAAGCCTGTGATATTAGCACTGATAGCTATAAACAAGAGCTGTTTGAAGCGTTTACGAGTAATGACGTAAATAAGAATGTATCAGGAATTACTTCAACGCGCGGGGGCATTATTAATATCGAAGCGGGAAAAATCGTGGTGGTGGGCACTTAGTATCCGATAGGGAGTGGATGTTAAAAGACCCCGTATGATCTTTATATTTCCATACTCTGTGCGTATTTCCTCACTACACTACAAGCAACCGTGTTAGCCAATATGTTTAGTGAGAGGTTTTCAAATGAAGCGAACGAGTCTAGCCGTGTTGGTAAGCTGTCTGGGAGGATTGATAGGTGCCAGCAACACGTTTGCACAGCCGCCTGCCCACGCGCCAGCCCATGGGGTACGCGATAATGGGCAAGAGCAGCGGCATCAGCAAGCAAGCTCACGTTCGAAGCGTGAAAGCCACAATAAGCGATATGTGGATTTGCCACGCGTCAATGAACGCGAGCTACTGCGCCTGCTACGCCAGTATAATGCACCCGCTGCTGAATCACTGCCTCCCGGCATTCAACGACAAATTCAGCGTGGCAAACCGCTGCCACCCGGTATCGCAAAACGCTTTGACGGTCCATTGGCCGACCACTTGCCGCGCTATCCTGGCTATGAATGGGAGCGAGTAGGCGCTGATGTAGTGTTGATTGAGGCGGCCACGCGTGTAGTAGTAGATATTCTGGTGAATGCACTGCGTTAATTTTCTCGCTTTTATTGCATCATCGTGACTTAAAAAGTCATATTGTGTGACTATGCTCAACGTCCTCGCAATGCGTATAAGGAAAGAAGAGCAATGCATACATTGAAAGAGCGCCTGGATGTAGCCGTTTCTATCGCCCATGAGGCAGGAGAGCTCATTCGTCAGGCACGCGCAGACCAGTCATTTTCACAACGGCTCAAAGCGGGTGATGAGTTAGTTACGGATGTTGACGTGGCCGTCGATCAGTTAATAAGAGAACGATTAAACACTTACTTCCCTGATGAAGCGCTCCTCAGTGAAGAACTATCCCCCGCGCATGCGTTAAATGCCGATGTTTCTAAACTTTGGGTGGTAGACCCCATTGATGGCACCGTCAACTTTGCGCAAGGGTTACGGCATGTTGCGGTGTCCATTGGGTGGATGGAAGAGGGGGTAGCCAAGGTGGGTGTGGTCTATGCGCCTTTCCTGGATGAAACTTTCAGTGCGGCAGAAGGACAGGGCGCTTATTGCAATCAGCAACCTATCCAGGCCAGTAAGGTAACGAGGCTAGCTGAAACCCTGGTAGGTACAGGCTTTCCTTATCAAAAAGAGGCCCGCCAAAAACTACTAGCACGCTTGAATGAAGTACTGGCGCATTGTCGAGATGTACGACGCAATGGAGCAGCAGCGTTGGACTTATGTGATGTGGCCTGCGGACGCTTGGGTGCTTATTATGAAAGCGTTTCGCCTTGGGACTTTGTTGCTGGCTGGGTTATTGCCCGGGAAGCTGGGGCAAGCGTAGGGCACTTGGGTACCGTTCCAGAAGGCGTGCCTGAGGATCTGTATCCTAATGAACTGCTGGTGACTGCGCCCGGCGTGTATGACGCGATGCACCGCCTGTTGCTAGATGCAGACCATGCCTAATGCCAAATACTTGAAAAGAAAGCGCAAAAAGAACTTTTCATTTGGCGCATAAAGCGATAGTATACGCACCGTCTTGAGGGAAATGCACAAGACATCGGAGTGTGGCGCAGCTTGGTAGCGCGTTGCAATGGGGTTGCAAAGGTCGCAGGTTCGAATCCTGTCACTCCGACCAAAAAAGACATATAAAACGGTCACTTAGCTAATTGCTAAAGTGGCCGTTTTTGTTTTGTTAGATTTTAGGTAGCAAATAGGTGGCACGCGTCGGAAACAAGAAGGCGCAGCTGGCAACAACAGTTTGCCTTTTTCGCCCCCCGCAATCCTATCGGCAACCGCAGAAGCAAATCGCGTGAGACGAAGAGGGATCGGTTAAAATGATTTTGTAAAACCGCGCCGCATACCTTGATGGACTAGAAGTAATCACCCGAAATGCAGACAACGCAGCCAGCCAAAAAAGTACAGCTGTTCAATTGCGAAAATGGGTAAGTTACACCCAACAAGCTGAGAGTTCGATTGGGCAACATGACAAGGGTAAATTACTAGGAGCTCCCGTCATGACCAAAAAGAAAAGTGAAGACATCTTGGATAACGCATTTCGCCTTTACCATCAAGGCTACAGTCCGGAGCTGATTGAATTGCCTGAAAGCGCCGTCTTTCCCAGCTTGATTCCTGCGGCCCCTTCGACTGCACGTAAAAGTAGGGTGACTGGATTGCTGTTAGGAGAGCCCGCTCCACGGTTCGTGCGTCGTGGACGTAATGTCAGGTACCGACTCTCTGATGTTTTAGCTTGGCTTTCTGAAGTAGATCCGCAGCGCTCAACAGCAGAAGCTTTCATGGCGAAACAAAGCCTGGAAGCTTCGCTTAATCTCAGTAGTGAATAAGGGATTAATCGTTTCTTTATGATTTGACTTATCTAGTTTTACTTCATGTCGAAAATTCAAATTATTTTCGACATGAAGGCTTCAGGCAAGCTACTCATGAAAGTATGGTGAAAACCTTTTGATAGCTTCTGAGGCTTTCCACCCTGTCTTCTTCTCAGTACCTTTTCTAACAAGACCAGCCCTGTTTTTTCGTTGCCGCAATTTTTTCTGAGCTACTAGCTGGTGAGAGCGCCTGGAAGAGCGTGCCTATCGTTCAGCATGTCGCTTACGGCGTGGCTTCGTAGATGAAAAGTGGATTGGCCCTTTACTGGCCAAAAGTGAGCTTGGTGGATTGAGCGTATCACTGCTGGATTTAATGATTTTCTATCTTAAATCACGCAGATCCAGTGTATGAATAGCTTTCGA
>NZ_JBQSVC010000020.1:0-64727 GCF_052376035.1 Halomonas sp. AOP7-E1-9 | reverse complement strand
ACCGAAGGGCGCTGCCCGTTCGATGTGGGGCGTATTCTACCCACTTTTCCTGATGGGTCAACAACTTTTTGCAATTACTTTAAAGCACTAACGCATTGATACAAGAAGCTAAGTCAATAGCCCTTATACGCTAGTCAGCCTAATACTCGACCACATCAAGACGGGCCAGCAGCTCTTGGCGCCTGGATTCCGTTGTAAAGGCTTCCTTTATGGCATTACGGTTAAGAGTCAGGAAAGCCTCTTCACCCCAGCCGAATGATTGAGCACAAGCGATGTGATTAGCCAATAGACCACCACCAAAGTAAGCCGGATCATCCGAGCTAATCGTCACATTAAGCCCTTTATCAAGAAGGGCCGGCAGAGGATGATCGGTTAAGCTATCAACCACATTTAAGCTTACGTTGGATAAGGGGCATACGGTCAGCACGGTTTGCTTTTGATATAGACGCTCCACCGCCTCGCCACTCTCCAGACAGCGAATACCGTGATCAATGCGGCACACATCAAGCAAATCCAATGCCTCAATGATATAAGAGGCCGGCCCTTCCTCTCCTGCATGAGCCACCCGAGCCAAGCCCAACTCCTGGGCGCGCGTAAATACGGCAACGAATTTTGAGGGTGGATGGTCGCGCTCAGCACTATCCAGACCAATGGCGTCAAGCTCACTCCAGTAAGGTGCTGCCTGCTCCAGCACTTGAAGTGCCTCTTCGGCAGGCCGGTCACGCAAAAAGGCCATGATCATTCCGACACTTAAATCCAGAGCCTGCTCTGCCTCTTGCTTGGCACGCAATAATCCGGACATGACCACGTCCAGAGAAACGCCGCGCTGTAGATGTGCCTGAGGATCAAAATGTATATCGATATGGACGACACCCTCACTACTAGCGCGCTTGAAATAATCCATCGCCAAGTCATAAAAATCCTGTTCATGACGAAGAACGCTCATGCCCTGGAAATAGAGATTCAAGAAACCTTGTAGATCTTTAAACCGATAGGCTGCCTTGGCCTCCTCGACGGAGGAATAAGGTAATTCGATACTGTTTCGCTCTGCCAGAGCAAACATAAGCTCCGGTTCCAGCGAGCCTTCAATATGCAAGTGAAGCTCGACTTTAGGGAGGTGACGTAAAAAATCCTGCATCATTTTTCCTTAACGCCCAACTCAAGCAATTACTTACCTGGGTTGAGCTTCCCGGCACTTAAGTGCCAGTGATGGGTTATCTGTCGCGTTAGCAAGCTACCCACTTCATGGTGAACAAAGAAGATGGTGGTGCGCCCGACTAACCAGCGAGAAAGCGTGGTAGCTACTATTACGGCCGTATCATGATCAATCGCCGCAAAAGGCTCGTCTAAAATAACCACCGAAGGGTCCATGAGCAACAGCCGAGCCAGCGCCACCCGCCGCGCCTGCCCACCAGACAGTTGCTGCCCTCGCTCACCTACGGGTGTTTGCAACTGGCCCGGAAGAGATTGAGCCCACCCATCGAGCGCTACTGCTTTCAGCACATCCCAAAGCGCTTCATCATCAGCATCAGGATTCCCCAAGCGCAGATTTTCTTCCAATGACGCATCGAAAAGGTCTACCTGCTGGGTTAACAAAGCAATGTGTTGCGAACGCTCCTGCTCTGGCACAGCAGTAGGCACGCAGCCTCCTACATTAACCACACCTTTAGAAGGAGCAAGCCGCCCCGTCAAAAGCGCCGCCAGGGTACTTTTACCCGCACCTGAGCGCCCGGTAATGATAGCCCACTCCCCCGTTGCCAGATGAAACGATACACTATCAAGCGCTGGCATCAGGCTAGAAGGATAACAATGCGTGACTTTCTGCAACCCAAGGTCAAGCTGTTGCCCGGAAAATGACTGGTGTTGACTCTGCTGGCACTCGGGCCCAAGTGCATTTAAACGCTCTGCTGCAGCGGCACTGCCCCCCAAGCGAGCGAAAGCACCCGGAAGCGGTACAAAAACCTCATTCACACCTAGAACCACCAGCAGCAACATCACCAGAATAGGCCCGGTTATTACCCCACTCGCCACCAGCACGCCACCCAGCCATACAACGCTTAACAGCAGCAACCCGGTAATAACGCTAATGAGGCTATCACCCATAGCAACGCTTCGGCCAAGGCGCCGTTGATTATCAAGCGCTGCATCTTCGTGCGCCTCCACCTGCTGACGGTGCCACGCAGCGCTGCGATAGGCAATTAACTCAGCTGAGGCCTGCAACTGATCAACGACCAACCGCCGTAACCCTTCCTGGTCAGCCACTTGGCGATGACTGTGCGCATACCCCAAGCGCGCCATGCCATAGGTAACACTCGCCCACAGAACCAGCAGAACCACGCCGACCCACAGCGCTAACGCAGGCAACCAAATAGCAATAAAGAGGGTTAACCCCACAATAACTACCAAGCTAACCAGGGGTGGCATCAGCAAACGAAGATAAAGATTGTCGAGAGCATCTATATCAGCGGTTAAACGTCCCAGCCAGTCACTGACACGCTCGCGCTGCAACGCCGCCTCATCCAATCGCATAAGCTGGCCAAACACGCGGTAGCGTAAATCAGCCAAGAGGCGAAGCACCGTATCGTGATTATAGAGACGTTCTATATAGCGGGCGACAGTACGTAATAGCGCAAAGAAGCGTATTCCTCCGCCAGGTACGTACACATCCAACTGAACAGGTAAGCCAAGCAAAAAAGCGATGCCCGCTAATGCACATGCGGTAATAAACCACCCAGAAAGGCCCAGCAGTGAAAGCCCCGCAGCAAGCGTTAAGCAAATAAGGAGCGCGCCGATCGCGAACCGCCTTCGACGCTTCATCATTAACGCCACCCAGGGCGACAATGCCTGGCGCGCTTGGGACAGCTCACTTTTTTGTGAGGACGCATTAGGTTGCATCACGCACCTCCTTTAAACGGCCGTCCTGCATATAAAAGTGGAGCTGAGCCGCCTTAATTGCAGCCGGGTGATGCGTTGCCATAATCACCGTACGCCCCTGTGCAGCCCATGCTAACAATGCACTAATCACAGAGGCTTCGGTTTCAGCATCCTGGCTTGCTGTAGGCTCATCGAGCAGGATTAAATCAGCATCACTTAAATAAATGCGCGCCAACGCCAGCCGCTGGGCCTGACCACCCGATAACCCCATTCCGCGCTCTCCTATCATGGTATCCAAACCATCAGGCAATTGGTTTAGAAGCTCCTCCAAACCAGCCTGGTGAAGTGCTGAAAGCATTGCGGGAGTATCGGCATCAGGGTTTGCCAGCCGCAAGTTATCCGCCAAGGTGCCATGCAACAGGCCCGGCTGCTGGTCCAGCCACGCGTAACGCGGCTGAGCCAACTGAAGCGTGCCGCTTGATGGCGTCAAAAAACCGGCCAATAACGCCAACAGTGTCGACTTCCCGCTCCCGGATGGACCACTAATCGCAATGACACTGCCTTTTTTGATCGTCAGATCCATTGGCCCTAACACCCGGCCGCGGATCGGATAGTCAACGCTGACATTTTGAAGCACTGCAATATCGTCATCAGTTGCAGGCTCATCAAACGTACTTCGTTGTATGCTCGACTCATTCAGCACCGTTACCAGGCTTTCTGCGGCACCTAAAGCAGTAGCACGATCATGGTAGTGCTGTGACAAGGTGCGTAACGGCTGGAAAAACTCAGGAGCGAGCAGCAATACGGCTAAGCCCGTAAAGAGCGTTAAAGAAGGTGCAGGCCCGTACTCAATATATCCCAGTAAGCCAAACCCTACGTATATCGCTACTACGGCAATGGCGACCGACGCGAAAAACTCGAGCACTGCAGACGATAAAAAAGCCAAGCGCAACGTTCGCATGCTTAAACGACGGTAATCATCTGTTGCCCACCAAACGTCCTGATGAGCACTCGCCGTGCGACCAAATAGCTGAAGCGTCGACATTCCACGAACACGGTCAAGAAAGTGGGCAGAGAGCCGTGCAACCGCTGCAAACTGGTCCCGATTTATACGCTCAGCTCCCATACCTACTAGTGCCATGAATAGCGGGATAATGGGCGCAGAAAGCAACAAGAAGAGAGCAACGACATAATCCAGTCGTAGCACCACCAATAGAATCAGTAGCGGTAAGAGAGAAGTAATTCTTAGCTGCGTATAGAAGCGCGAAAAATAGCCATCCAGTGCCTCTATATTTTCTACCGCCTGCGTCGCCAAGGCGCCGCTTTGATGATAAGCCAACCACACAGGACCCAATGTCCAGCATTTATCCAGCAGTTGACGTCGGGCGTATTGGCGGATACGTAGGCTAGCCTCCAGGCTTATTACCTCTTGCCCCCACAGGCATACTCCGCGCCCAAGCACGCACAGCGCCAGCCCTATTAATACGTTTAAAAACGGATAAGGCGCTTGTTGATCAATAACCAACTGCTCTACTAACCAGGCCAATCCCACTACAATAATAACCGTTTGAACCCCAGCTAAAATGCCAAGAAAAGCGGCGAGATTTAATCTTCGCCGCTCTAAGGTTGCCAGCATTTTTAACCAGGAGCGCGCGGTTAGCGACTGCTCCGTCATCTGATAGCCTCTGGCTTAATGATAACCTTCACCTACACGCACCTTGCCGCGAAATACCCAATACGTCCATGCGGTATACATCAGGATAAAGGGGATAACAAAGAGCACACCAATCAACAAGAAAAGCTGTGACTCAGGTGCTGACGCCGCATCCCACAAGGTGTAGTTAGGCGGCACTATCATCGGCCATTGGCTCACGATCAAGCCCAGATAGGTAAATACATAAATACCGATAGTCGCAAGGAAGGGATAGCTCTCACGGCGCTGCTTTACCGAGCGGTATACAAGAAAGGCGAAGAAGAGCGCTAGCGCTGGGAAAATCCAGATCAAGTGCAGATGACCAAACCAGCGATCCCAAACAACCGGGTTCACGAACGGCGTCCAGATACTAACAATGGCGAAGACCACCAGCACCATTGCCAGCAGCATAGGCGTGATTTTATACGCCCAATCCTGTACGTGGCCTTCCGATTTTAGAATCAGCCAGGTTGAGCCCAAAAGCGCATAACCTGCCATAAGCCCCAAGCCTGTTAACACCGTAAACGGCGTTAACCAATCAAAGGCGCCCCCGGTATAAACAAAGCCTTCGGTTTGAAAACCCTGAATATATGCACCAACCACAGCGCCTTGAGCGAACGCAGCGACCGCCGAACCCCAGGCAAAGGAGCGATTCCACCAGTGGCGGTTACGGCGCGACTTAAAGCGGAATTCGAACGAAATGCCACGAAAAATCAACCCTGCCAGCATCAAGAAAACACCGATATAGAGTGCCGGTAAGAAAATCGAGTAAACCAAGGGAAAAGCCGCTAACAAGCCAGCCCCCCCCAAAACCAGCCAAGTCTCGTTACCGTCCCAGACCGGTGCCACAGAGTTCATCATGACATCACGAGCCTCTTCATCTGGCGCAAAGGGAAATAGAATCCCCAAGCCAAGATCAAAGCCATCCATCAGTACATACATGATGACGCCGAACCCGATAATGCCAGCCCAAATAATCGACAGATCAAACATTTCCATGGTTAGCTCCTCACCGGATCAATGTCATCATCAAAAGGGGTGTGGGCGGCAGAGAGCGGCCGCTTGGGACGGTCAGCATCCCTATTAACAGACGCCTGTTCTTGCTCAGGCAACATGCCGTTGCGAACCACCCGGGTTAGATAGTAAATACCGGCATAAAAAACCACCGCATATACCAGCACATACCCAATAAGCGTAAACAGCGCCATCCAACCTGTTAGCGAAGGTGTCACACCCTCTGCATGAGACATGATGTTGTATACCAGCCAAGGGGACCGACCTACTTCGGTCACGATCCAGCCAGCCAGAACCGCAATGAAGGGTAAAGAAATCATGCCGACCAATGTTTTCAAAAACAGCTGACTCTCATAAATACGTTGATTGCGCCGCAAGAATAAGCCTACAAAGGAGACAGCAATCATTATTAAGGCAATGCCAACCATCACCCGAAACGCCCAAAATACGATGGCAACAGGAGGCTGGTCTTCAGGTGGCACGGCCGTAAGCCCTGGAACTTCACCATGCAGCGAATGGGTAAGTATGAGACTGGCCACGTTAGGAATGCCAATCTCATAAAGGTTTCTCTGCGCCTCCTGGTCCGGCAGCGCAAACAAGAGCAATGGCACGCTGGTAGATGTTTCCCAGTTCCCCTCCATTGCTGCGACCTTCGTTGGCTGATATTTGAGCGTATTCAACCCGTGGGAGTCGCCTATAAACGCCTGAAGAGGCGTCAGGAAAAGCAGCAACCATAAGCACATGGAAAGCGCACGACGGTTAGCCTCTGGATCTCTTCCACGCAACAAAAACCAGGCGCTAACGCCTGCCACGACAAACCCGCCGGTGATAAAGGAAGCTACAGCCATGTGTGCAAAGCGATGAGGGAAGGAGGGATTGAAAATCGCGTCAAACCAGGAGATCACATGGAAACGATTGTCGATCAACTCAACGCCTGCCGGTGTATGCATCCAACTGTTTGCCGCGAGGATCCAGAACGCTGAAATAAAGGTGCCCAGCGCCACCAAGGCAGCCGCCATCAAATGGATACCCTGCGGCACTTTTCCACGGCCAAACAGCAATATGCCAAGGAAGGCAGCTTCAAGGAAGAAGGCTGTCACAACTTCATAACTGAGCATGGGACCTATAAAATTGGAGGTCGCCAGAGAGAAATTACTCCAGTTCGTACCGAACTGAAACGACATCACGATTCCCGACACCACCCCCATGCCAAAAACCACAGCAAATACTTTCGTCCAGAACAGTGCTAAACGGTCCCATGCAGGATTTTGCGTCTTAAAAAAAAGTGCTTGTAAAAGCGCAATATAAGAGGCCAACCCAATGGTGAAAACCGGAAAGATCGTGTGAAAACAGATAACAAACGCGAATTGTATTCGCGACAGCATTAAGGGATCGAGTTCCATTGCACGCTCCTAACCTGAATTAATACCCCAGTTTTTGTTAACGCAAGCTTAGCTGAAACTTAAAGATTCAGCCTTTAATTATAAGCATCTAGCCTGTTTTTATTTATATTGCCATTTTACTGGCTTACATCTCATTATACACCGATCTATCTTTCGCAAAGCGTGTCGCATTGACGCACATCAAATAATGCCAATTATTCATTAAGATAATACGACAACGCTTATCATATATCCGGTATACGCAATAAAAAGCGTAAAAAGAACAGCGCCTTCGAGGCGATTAATTCGACGCGGACGTCCTTTCCAGGAAAATGCGAAGAGAACCATTAGCAGGGTCATGCAGGTCATAATGCTCCAATCACGCACCAGCACTTCCCGCCCAGCATCAATAGGTGCAATAACCCCCGCAAGCCCCACTACAGCAAGGCTATTAAACAAGTTAGAACCAACAACGTTACCCAGCACCATATCGTGCTCTTTACGGCGCAGCGCGCTAATCGAAGAAGCAAGCTCGGGCAGTGAGGTACCAACGGCTACGACGGTTAGCCCGATAATCAAGTCACTCACGCCAAAACGTTGCGCAATTTCTACCGCTCCCCAAACCAACATACGCGAGCTTGCAACCAAGAACACCAACCCAACCAACGTCCACATAATCGCTTTACCACGCGACATGGGGTTACTGTCCAGCGTCTCAGCGACTTCCTCAACCAGCGCATCGTCCTTTTGCTTTTTTGAACGAAAGATGCTTACGCCGATAAATATGACGAGGGCTACCAATAAAAGGGCCGCTTCCCAGCGAGACACCCAACCATCCCAGAGCATAATCCCAGTGATCAGTGTGACCAGAATTAAAATCGGCATCTCTTTGCGGATGACGCTGGAGTGCACAGCTAACGGTGCAATGAGTGCAACAAAACCCAATACCAAACCAATATTAGCAATATTGGAACCATAGGCATTCCCTACTGCAAGCCCGGGATTCCCCTGCAAGGCTGCCAATACTGACACCATCATCTCAGGGGCTGAGGTACCGAATCCAATGACCAACATACCAATCAATAAAGGCGAAAGACCGAGCCAACGTGACGTTGCAGCTGCGCCATCAATAAATTTCTCAGCACTCCAGATGAGCAACACCAGTCCCATCACTACAGCTACAAGTGGAAGCAACATTTTATTTCCTTATGGCAGAATATTAGGCACTATCGCGGCTGCATCCTTGACTAACCCTTCAGTCGGGTCAAGCATCGGGTTATGCCAGCATGGATCTATTTGGGTTTGATATAAAAAAGGCCCGGTGTTCATTCGGTTTACATCGCATTCGCAGTGAGAGTGTCCCCTTTGCCCCACTTCCGTTTATTAAAGCGTTCCCCACTTTCCGTTAATGCGCCTCTAGTGGATCGGCAACCACCTGAGTCTCGCGTTCAGCGTCGACGTTTACGCGCCTGCCATGAGTGCGACTGGGTATCCGCGCTGCCCCCCTTATGCTCGGGCGAAAAGGCCAGCTGCCCGCGCTGCTCACATGTACTCGTAAAACGCCACCGCTACCCCGCTCAGCGCAGTATGGCACTTGCCATTGCGGCATTAATTGCATTAATCGTGGCTATTTCGTTTCCGTTTGTAAGCTTCAGCGTTAGTGGCGTCGGCAATCGCATAGAGCTGTCACAAACGGCCACCACGTTAATTGCCTTTCACCAACCGGTCGTGGCCATTATCGTCATCATGACCATCGTTGTGCTGCCGACCCTTTATCTGCTTAGCGTGATTTGGCTGCAGCTGGGGCTTTTACACGGCAAGCCACTCGCCTATAGTCGCGACATTGCCCGCTCACTTGCCCACTTGACGCCCTGGATGATGGCGGATGTCTTTATTATAGGGGCGCTGGTAAGCCTGATTAAAATAGCCGGTATGGCGCAAATTGAGTTGGGTATCTCCTTCTGGGGTTTTTGCATCTTTGCGGTACTTTTATTAATGACCATCCAGTCCATTGATGCCGATTGGATGTGGTTTTCCCTCGAAGGAGAACCCTTGGCGCCAGAGGGCACCCAAACAGGAGCAACCGCCGCTAGTCAGCGCCTAACAGGCTGTCCAACCTGTGGGCTTGTCAATTCACTCACCCCAGGACATAAATCTCGCTGCATTCGATGTCATGAGAAACTTCACTCCCGACTCCCCTATAGCTTACAACGCACCTGGGCACTGCTAGGCGCAGCGACTGTCATGTATATCCCTGCGAATGTTTACCCTATTATGACCACGACGAGTCTGGGGCATAGCGGTTCTTCGACCATCATAGGAGGCGTCGTTGAACTGATTCAGATGGGCTCATGGCCAGTCGCCACCGTTATTTTCGTTGCCAGCATTATTGTGCCTGTCGGTAAACTGCTGGCGCTTTCATGGCTATGTATTGTCGTCCGAGGCAACAGCCAACCCAATACCATCAGCCGTACGCGGCTTTATCGCATTACCGAGTTTATCGGACGATGGTCGATGGTCGATGTTTTTGTAGTGGCTATTCTGGTTGCCTTGATACGCGCTGGCTCACTTATGTCGTTCACGCCAGGTCCTGCCGCGCTGGCGTTTGGCTCGGTCGTGGTATTGACAATGCTAGCCGCCATGACGTTTGACCCCCGCTTAATATGGGATGCTCCTACCAAGGCAGCGTCCACATCAAATAATAGCCACTCTGGGAGCCATTAATGGGTAACGACACCCCCATAGCTAACAAGCAAGAGCCTGACATGAACAAAGCCAGGCCTTCGCCGCAATCACGCATCTCCCCTATTTGGATTGTGCCTTTTGTGGCTATCATTATTGGGCTATGGCTGGTGTACGATAATTACACCAGCCGCGGCACACTTATCACATTAACCATGAACAACGCCGAAGGTATCGAAGCGGGAAATACCTCCATCCGCAGCCGCAACGTTGAAATCGGCCTCGTGCAAAATGTCCAGCTCTCTGAAGACCTAAGCAGTGCTGTGATTACAGCACGCATTCAGCCTCAGGCTGAAGCCTTGTTGCGTGAAGATAGCCGCTTTTGGGTGGTAAAGCCTCGTATCGGGCGTGAAGGGATTAGCGGCCTGAGTACTGTCCTCTCTGGCGCTTATATACAGCTTGAGCCCGGAAGCTCTGAAGAACAGCGGCGTAACTTTCCGGTAAGCGACGTCCCCCCTGTCGCCACGGCCGGAATGGCCGGCATCAATATCAATCTCATTAGTCAACTCGGCAATTCGTTGCGTGTCGGCGACCCGGTTTCCTACCAGGGCTATACGGTGGGCCGCGTTGAAGAAGCAAGTTTCGACCCCGAATCACGCACCATGCATCACCAGGTATTTATCGAAGAGCCCTATGCACTGCTGGTGACCGACAGCACCCGCTTCTGGTCCTCGAGCGGCATTGACCTACGCCTTGATTCAAATGGCTTTCGGGTTAACGTTGAATCACTTGAAACCCTGTTAGGAGGAGGTGTCACGTTTGGGGTGCCCGAAGACTTACCAATGGGACGCCCTGTAGAAGCGGGCGCCCGCTTTAATCTGTACGGGGATGAGGATGATGCTCGCGAGGGTACCTTCAATCAGTACCTGGAATACGTTCTGTTAGTGGATGACACCGTTCGCGGCCTTTCACGCGGTGCGCCCGTCGAGTTTCGAGGTGTTCGTATAGGCACCGTGGCCGCTGTCCCCTGGAACTTTACATCACCACAGCCAAGCTCACGCGCAAGCTTCGCCATCCCCGTACTCATTCGCCTTGAGCCCCAGCGGCTTGGCATCGAGAATTCGGATATTGATTTGGAAGAGTGGGAAGAGCGCTTTAACCGCATGTTTACACTTGGCCTTCGTGCGTCGCTTAAAAACGGTAACCTGCTAACCGGCGCTTTATTTGTGGATCTGAACTTTCAGCGAGACACCGACGAGGACTACATTGCGTCGACTTTCTCTGGCCGCACGGTTTTCCCCACGGTGTCGGGTGGTTTTTCCCAAATCCAATCCCAAATTACCGATCTACTCGACAAGCTGAACGCGCTTGAAGTGGAGCCCTTACTGGCGGGCATGGACAGTAGCTTACAAGCCTCTGAAAGCATGCTTAATGAGGTCCGCGGTGTCAGCGAGTCGCTCAACCAGCTGCTAAGCGACCCTGAAACTCGTGCAGTAGGCGGCAACCTCAATGCTACGCTTAACGAGCTTCAAAGCACCCTCCAGGGCGTGTCGCCTTCCTCACCGGCTTACCAGGACCTGACGTCGGCCATCGAGCGCCTGGATCGATTAATGCGCGATCTTCAACCACTAACCCGCACACTGAACGATAATCCGCGGGCGCTGCTGTTTGATAATCTGGATACTCAAGATCCTATACCGCGTGCACCGCGCTAAACAGGGGAATATTATGCGTATACTCGTTTTAAAATCCTTATTGCTAATGTCCCTATCGCTCATGCTGGCTGCTTGCGCAAGCAGTGTGACGCCCCCGGCGCGTTATATGCTACCCAGTAACGGGCTGGCCAATATACCAAGTAGCCCCCAAGGCACGCTACAGCTGCGCTCGCCACGCCTTGCTCACTATCTCGATGTCGATGGCATCGTCATGCAACTGGATGACATTACGCTTAACCAGGCGCGAGAGCATCAATGGGCCGAAAGCATTGACCGACAGCTTGCACGCAGCTTACGGACACAGTTGTCGCAAGAGCTACCGCTTATTCGCGTAGTCCGTGATGACAGCAGCCAACCTGAAGCGCTCACCCTGCGGCTTGATGTTGATCAATTTCAAGGCCGCTACGATGGTTTAGCGGTGGTGGCCGGGCAGTGGCAGCTACGCAGCCCAAGTGATGAATTGTTGGCCATGAAGAGTTTTTCTGCGCAAACAATACTGGATGAGGACGGCTACCCCGCCCTGGTACGTGCCCTAAGCGCTAGCTGGGAGGATGTTGCGAGACAAATTGCCGATCAAATACGTCAGGGTAGCTATTTCCATTAGCCGGTTTAAGCGGGATGAAATAACCAAAGCGCTTGAGAGCCCGCCAACCAATCACCACAAGTATGCCCGTCTGAGGTAATCTTCATGTTACACTGACGGGTATATTTTGAGTGTTGCGATAGCGTAACACCCACAGTCAAATGCCCGTCTCTTCCATACTGACCACTTTTTTTCGTTATGGTCATACGTGGGTAATCAACGATCATCGCGGCTTGGCAAGCTTTGCTGTCGCGAGGATAACCATTCTCGTCTTTTGAAAAATTACGCCTAGCAACAACGCTTTTAAGCAGCTGTTGCCTTGTTAGGTGGCTGCGGAGAACGCATGAGCTTTTCTGAACTTGGTCTGCAAGAAGATTTATTACACGCCGTTACGGCGCAAGGCTACACCCAGCCTACTCCGATCCAATTAAAGGCTATTCCTGTCGTATTAGAAGGTCGCGACTTGCTCGCAAGCGCCCAAACGGGCACGGGTAAAACGGCCGGCTTTACCCTACCCATGCTACAGCGTCTTTCCGGTGGAAAACGGCCAGGCAAACGTCAGGTGCGTGCGCTGGTATTGACGCCTACTCGGGAGCTTGCTGCACAGGTAGGTGAAAGTGTATCCACCTATGGGAAGCATCTCTCTTTACGCTCGCACACTATTTTTGGTGGTGTAGGCCAACAGCCCCAGGTCGATGCACTTAAAGCAGGTCTGGACGTACTGATTGCCACCCCCGGCCGCCTGCTGGACCTTCAGCAGCAGGGCCACGTTGACCTTTCAGCCATCGAAATTCTAGTGCTTGATGAAGCCGACCGCATGTTGGATATGGGCTTTATTCACGATATTAAACGTGTACTACGCCTAGTGCCCAAACAGCGCCAAAACCTGCTATTTTCCGCCACGTTTTCAAATGAAATTCAGACGCTGGCGCAGCAGTTGCTCAATAACCCCGCCCTTATTGAAGTGGCTCCACGCAACACAACCGCCGAGAAAATTCTCCAAGCGGTTTATCGCGTAGACCGCGAAAAAAAGCGCGAGCTGTTGGCGCATTTGATTCAGCGCCACGGCTGGTTCCAGGTGCTGGTTTTCACCCGTACCAAACATGGCGCCAACCGGCTTGCCGAACAGCTTTCAAAACAGAATATTCCTGCCATGGCTATTCATGGCAACAAAAGTCAGGGCGCTCGTACCCGTGCGCTGGGGGCTTTTAAAAGTGGTGACTTGCAAGTATTAGTCGCGACGGATATCGCCGCACGTGGGCTGGATATTAGCGAGCTTCCCCACGTGGTTAACTTCGACCTGCCCAATGTGGCGGAAGACTATGTCCACCGCATTGGCCGGACAGGCCGAGCGGGTAGCAATGGTGAAGCAGTATCACTGGTGTGTGTGGACGAGCACGGTTTGCTGGGCAATATCGAGCGGCTGATCAAGCAAAACCTACCCAAACATATAGAGCCCGGGTTTGAGCCAGATCCCACGATCAAACCAGAGCCCATTGAGAATGGTCGTCGCCAGCGCCAACCTCAAGCACGACGCAAACCAACTAGCGATAATGGAAATGCCAACGGCGAGCGCCGTCGGCGCGCACGCCGCTAGCCTGCTAACAAGGAATATGCGAAGGTTATGCCCTCGCATATTCCACTACGTTGGCTACTACATTATCAGGGAGCGATCATGTCATCTTCTCAACTTATTAATGAATATCGGCAGTGGCTCAGTTTTCAACGCCAAGAACAGCTTAGTCGTGAACACCAGGGAATCGTGCAACGCCTGGAAGATGCACGCGCCTCTTCAAAGCAGGTCATACAAGCCTACCGCAGCATGGCGGAGAAAGCCGCTAACGAAGGCGCTTGCTACCGGACGCTGTTCCTACGCGAGCGTGACGATAATGTAGCGCTACCTTGCGAAGGCTGGCTGTTTATTCGCCGTGTACTCAGCGAAGACAACAGCACCCGCGTGCGCGCCACGTTAATCGAAACCTTTACCCTTGAAGATGGCATTCTGGCGCCAGGTGACAAACCTGCTCAGAAAGTGACACTTGAGATTTTCGATAAGCTGGATATCAATCAAGGTATGCGCACTAGTGTCCGTGTGGACTCCATTGAAACACCACAGGATTATCACTTCATCACGCTACTGGATGCAGTCCGCGGCGATTTACGCCCTTACCTCAAGTAGGCCGCACAATGTTGTCTCGACGTTCCGTTACCTTTATTTTACTGATGGTTGTGGTGGGGCTAAATTTACGCCCTGCCCTTTCCTCAGTGGCCCCCTTGCTGACGCGTCTTCAGGAAGCTGCCGGGCTCTCACCCGCGGCAGCGGGCGTACTGACAACACTCCCCGTGCTGTTTTTAGGCCTGGCTGCTCCTATTGCGCCGCTTTTAGCAAAACGGCTAGGTAGCGAGCGGGCGCTTAGTGCTGCGCTACTACTGTTGGCTGCAGGTTTGATTCTGCGCGGTTTACCGTTGCCCGGCGTCCTGTTTATAGGCTCCGCAATGGCGGGCGCCGCCATAGGCATTAGCGGCACTCTACTGCCCGCACTGGTGAAACGCGAGCTACCCGAAAGTGCTGATCTTTTGACGGGCCTCTACACGATGGCACTCTGCTTGGGAGGCGCGTTGGGAGCGGGATTTAGCGTGCCGCTGACAGTGTGGCTGGGCAGTTGGCAGGCAAGTTTGATGAGCTGGTCGTTACTGGCGCTATTTGCTCTGATTCTCTGGCAATGCCAAATGCCCTCGACTTCCTCTCATGGTATGCCTCAGCCGCCATCTTCGGGACTTCTTAAACTGTTACGCAAACCGCTCACGTGGCAAGTAATGCTGTTCATGGGCATTCAATCATCCATGGCATATATCGTTTTTGGATGGCTGCCAACGCTGCTTGTCGATCGTGGCTATGATGAGGCCAGCGCGGGTTGGACAATGGCTATTTCGATCATGTGTCAACTCGTTTCAGCCTTGGGGGCACCCTGGCTTGCCCGCATGGGGTCAGACCAGCGCCCGGCGCTCTTGCTTGTACTGTTTAGTACGGCCCTAGGGCTTTGGCTGCTACTTATAGCGCCCTTAGCCTGGAAATGGCCTGGCGCCATCTTGTTAGGCCTTGGCCAAGGCGGCAGTTTTAGCCTGGCCCTCAGCCTGCTGGTATTAAGAACAGCGACATCACGCCTTGCAGGACAACTTTCCGGCCTGGTACAAGGCGGAGGATATACCATTGCCGCTATTGGGCCTTTTAGTGTCGGCTTGCTGCTCCAATCCGGCGTTCATGCAGACCAAATTGCCTGGCTTTTGATCTCGTTGGTAGGTGTTTGCTGTGGATTCGCCCTATTGGCTGGCCGCACGCGCCAGCTGGACGATCAAAGCGGCACGCTTCTGGTTCACCGTTACTAACCTGCACTGGAATCAAACAGGAGTTTTAGTGCTTGGCCTTCAAATATTTACGCCAGGAAATCCGTGATGAGTAGCTTCTCACCTTTAACCGCAACGGCTCCCACCCACGAACGCATTTTGGTTATTTATACGGGCGGCACCATCGGCATGCAGCAAAGTGCCAATGGGCTGACTCCCGGCGCGAACTTTGCCCAACGCATGGCGACCGCGCTTGGCAAGCTCCCCATTGCCCAACAGCAATCGCTTCCTGCTTATGATGTTATTAGTTATACCACGCTGATTGATTCCAGCGCGGCGACCCCACTTCAGTGGCAGCAGTTAGCCAGTGACATCGCCACCCGGTTAACGGATTACCGGGGTTTTGTCGTGATTCATGGTACCGATACGCTTAGCTGGACGGCCGCTAGCCTTGCCTATCAATTGCAAGGCCTAGAGCGCCCCGTCGTTGTAACCGGCGCAATGCGCCCCCTGGAAGCACCCAACAGTGATGCTCTTGATAATATTCATGGCGCGCTGCGGTTTGCGGCAAACGCCGAGCTTCAGGAAGTCGCTATTTATTTTGCAAACCGGTTATTGCGTGGCGTACGAGCTATAAAGCTGCACAGTGACGCACTAACAGCCTTCACCTCTCCAGGTTACCCGCTACTTGGTGAGCGAGTAGGCAATGACTTTGTTTACTACCCAAGCCGTGGGCTTGCCTCTCAACAGCGTGGCGCGCCACGCTTTGAACTCCCCAGCTACCAAGGGTTGGATAAAGGCGAAGTGGTTCGTATCGCGCTCTGGCCCGGTTTGGCCGCTTGGCAACTGGAAGCCTGGCTTGGAGATTCACGCGTTAAAGGCGCTGTTATCCAGTTGTGGGGAGCGGGCAATCTGCCTAACGATCCAGCCCTATTGAATGTACTGGCTAGCGCGGCCGGTGAGGGGAAATTGCTAGCGGCGATAAGCCTTTGCCCTGAAGGCAGCGTTCATATGGGAGCATACGCTGCGGGCGAGGGGTTAACAGATGCAGGCGTGCTCTCAGGCGATGCCATGACACCAGAAGCCACCTTTACCAAACTGGTCCATCTTTTAGCTCAACCGCTTGATGTAGAGACACAGCGGCAACGCTTTCTCGCTTCATTAGTCGGCGAACGCTAATAAGCGTGGTGATATCCGTAATTTACGCTATGTTTAATCAATGCTAACCAGTTGACGGAGCCCGTAATTATGGAAAAACCGGTACATCTTTTTAGTGATCTTTTCGAACAACTGGGCCTGCCATCAGACGCTGAGTCGATTGAAGTTTTCATCAAGCGCCATCGCCCTTTGCCCAAAGAGATGGTGCTTTCCGATGCGCCCTGTTGGAATGAAGGCCAAGCGGAATTTCTTCGTGAAGCCATTGAAGACGACGCTGACTGGGCCGAGCTAGTCGACGAGTTGGACGTTGCCATGCACCAAGGGAGTTAACGCGCTGGCGCCGCTTTCGAGCGGCGCTTGACCCAAGCACCAACAAGCAATAGTACCGTAAGAGCAACAAGCGGTAGCAGCACCTCAAACTGAAGTGCATTTTCTTCCTCTATCGCTTCAAGCGCCCCATGAATAGCGCTGCTGTATACGCCCCACTTAATCGATAGGCCTAGCGTTGCCGCAAGAAGAAAAATCGACAGTGGCACACGGCATAGCCCAGCTGCAAAGTTGATCACCGCGTGAGGAAAACCCGGCAAGACACGAAGTGCGCACTGGGTTAATAGATCTCCCCTGTCCTGAAGCGTTTGCATGACTTTTAGGGTTAGCCCTTTAGGTTGCCATGCGCTACGGGTACGTGCTGCTAACTGATGGCCACCGAATGCGCCCGCCACACTTCCAAGTGTCAGCATAATGGTGGCAACGACAGGTGGGTAAAAGGGCGCAATTAGCCAAAAGCCAATACTCCCGGGCAACCCGGCAGCCAGGGTAACGGCCATAAGGACAACCACCCCAACCACTACTGCGGGATGATGTGTCCATTCGTCAACGGTATGCCTGACCGCCATTAAATCCGGCGAGTGCCAAAACCACATACACGCCAGTATGGCTATCATGCCAACGGCTATCGCCAAACGCCACACAAGACGAAAGGCATTACGCATTCAGCCTGGCCTCAACACGCTCAAGAATTTGTCGGCTCACTTTACCTACGAGCGGCTTCGCTGCTTTATTAACGGCTTTTTCCATAAAGCGATTATGAATTTCATAACCAAGCGTAAGCGATACTTCCGTTCCTTCTGGCACTTCACGCAGCCGGTAGCGCCCCTGATTTTTCACCCCATCAAGCGACTCCCAAGCCAGCGTATGGGGCGCCTGAATCTCTGTCACTTCCACGTCAAATGCCCAGTCCATACCTACTGCACGGACATGCCAACGATAGCGGTCGCCCCCCAATACATCAATGGAACGTATTAAATCAGAATAATCAGCAAAATCTTCCACGCGGCGCAATAGCTCAAATACGCGCTCAGGTGATGCTTTAACAATTTCACTGTGCTCTATGGTGGCCATGATCCCCTCGAACCGCTGAAAACTAACTGTTAACCGCTAAGCTACCTGTAAACCGAAACACCATCTGTAACCGCCGGAAACGATAAGCTTAGCAAAACAATGAGCGTAGCATGCTGCTCAATTTATCGGGAATGGCGAACAAGGAGAGACGATCATTCAGACTACGGCTGGTCAGATACGTTCTCATTGCGTAAACTGCCGCCCTCCCGGACCGGACCCCGGCACTCCGTGCAGCCTTATCGCGCACGAAAAATTCTCCGACAGCGAGCACTATTTATGTCCAGTACGTTTTCTCTCCCTTCTACGTCACCGACAGCGACGGTGGTTATCTATTCCGGCGGCATGGACTCCTATACGGTGCTTCACCGCGCACTGCGTGAAGGTCTGGAGGTTCACGCACTATCTTTTGACTATGGCCAACGTCACGCACGCGAGTTGGATGTGGCTACGCACGTGTGCCGTCAGTTGGGTATTCCTCACCAGGTAGTCGACATTCGAGCCATTCACGGTTTGATCGATAACTCCGCACTGACCAACGCCGACCAGGCCATGCCGACGGGTGACTACGCAGATGATAATTTGCGCGCCACTGTCGTTCCCAATCGCAATATGATTTTACTGTCCCTGGCGATTGCCAAAGCGGTCAATATAGGCGCTGGGCGCGTGGATTATGGCGCCCATGGCGGTGACCATGTTTTATACCCGGATTGCCGCCCCGAGTTTGTCGATGCCATGAATCACGTGGCGGGTATTGCCAACTTTGAGCACGTTACGCTGCATGCCCCTTACCTCTACTCATCAAAAGCGGATATTTTACGCGATGGCCTGTCCATGGGGCTTGATTACCAGCATACCTGGACCTGTTATGAAGGACGTGCGTTAGCGTGTGGTCAGTGCGGCAGCTGCCGAGAGCGCTTGGAGGCCTTTGCCGCTAACAATGTGCTCGACCCTTTGGCTTACGATGCGACAGCTCAGGTGAATCGCTGATGTACCACGTTAAAGAAGCCTTTTACACGCTACAGGGCGAAGGCGCACAAGCGGGTCGTGCCAGCGTTTTTTGCCGTTTTAGTGGCTGTAATTTGTGGTCAGGCCGTGAAGTGGATCGCGCTCATGCAAAATGCACCTTTTGCGATACCGATTTTATCGGTACTGACGGACAGAACGGCGGACAGTTCTCAACAGCGGCCGAGCTGGCTGCGCATATTAATGCGCTCTGGCCAAAAGGTAGCGCGAATGCCACCCCGTATGTGGTGTTTACCGGCGGTGAGCCTCTGCTCCAACTGGATACACCGTTAATTGACAAGCTACACCAGCAGGGCTTTGAAGTAGCCGTTGAAACGAACGGTACGCTGCTGCCCCCTCCCGGTATTGATTGGTTATGCGTTAGCCCCAAAGGTAGTAACCCTTTGGCCATTATGCAGGGAAATGAATTAAAACTTGTTTATCCGCAAGCTGACGCATTGCCCCCAGCCTTTGAGGACCTTGCGTTTACTCACTTCTTTTTGCAGCCCATGGATGTAAGCCCGTTAGGGCAACAGTCCGATACCATCGCCCAGGCAACGGATTACTGTATGGCTAACCCACAATGGCGCCTTACGCTTCAAATTCATAAAATCGCAGGGTTTGACTAATGGCTCTCTTTGTAAATCAGTTAACCCATATGGATGTCTCTGTTTGGTGCCCGACGCGCGGACTCATCGGCTGCAGCTGGCAAGTAGATGCGCTCCTTGAAGGCGCCTTGGGTGAAGACGGCATGCTATTTGATTTTGGCGAGGTAAAGCCCTGGATCAAACACACCCTGGACAACGGCCTCGACCATACGCTCCTGGTGCCCACGCAGGCACCCGGTGTAAGCATTACTGAATGCGAGGAAGGCCTCTGCGTTCGCACCGAAACGCCTTATCCCCTGAAGATTCGTGGCCCTGTCGAAGCCTTTAGCCTGCTTCCCTGGGTATCTATTACGCTTGAAGAGGTAGCGGCGCATTTAAGTGGCGAGTTGACCGCAGAGCGCCCCGTCAATGTTGACCGTGTCACACTAACGTTAAGTGATGAAGCTACGACCGGAGCAGCCTATGGCTATAGCCATGGCCTTAAACGACACCAGGGCAATTGCCAACGTATTGCCCACGGCCACCGCTCCAGACTCTCTATTTGGCAATCGGGCACGCGTCAACCTGAGCTGGAAGCTCGCTGGGCGCACTGGCTGGATAACCGCTACCTACTTGAGCAAGCGGATATTGCACACCAGGACGATGTGTTCTTGACCTGTCGTTACCAGGCCGCCCAGGGAGACTTTTCCATTCGCCTGCCAGCAGACCGCTGTGCGGTATTGCCGGGCCCCACTACCGTTGAGAATATCGCCATCTGGCTGGCACGTAGCATCGCCGATGAAAGCGGCCACGCCACACGCGTTCAAGCATTCGAGGGGATTAACAAAGGCGCCTTTGCGGAATTTACGCCATGAGCGAGGCAGGTATCATCGTTAAGCAAAGCGCTGGCTGCCGGGCGGGTTGCGGAGCTTGCTGTATAGCGCCGTCCATCAGCTCACCGATTCCAGGGATGCCTCAAGGCAAGCCTGCTGGGGTTCGCTGCATTCAGTTGGATGAGCAGAATCTATGTCGGCTTTTTGGCGATGCAAGCCGCCCCGCCGTATGCGCCAACTTTAACTTTGATGCCAACATTTGTGGCGAGCACCGTGATCAGGCACTCGCCACTCTTGCGCACCTCGAAACAGCAACGGGATAACCCCTAACCTTCTACACCCGCAGGCTGGGTCAAACGACGATCCAGCAGGCTCACCCAACGCACCAGCACCGGCGCATCGCTATGGCTAACATCATTCAGCAAATGTCGGAACGACTCTTTGGCAGTAAGGTCGCCCGGCTCAATGTGCATCAACCATAGTTCAAGCGCCGCCAGCTCCTGGTGGCGGTTCCCATTTTCTCGGGATTGGCTGATGGCCATCTCGGCAAGCGCCCTAACCTCATTCGCAGGATGTCCAAGCTGATGCCGAACGCTCGCCAGCAGCGTCGCTAGCTCAGGCAAAAACAGCGTGGTACGCTCGCGGGCGATCACAAGGCATTGATCCAAATAGTCTTCTGCGGCATCAAGCTCACCCAGCTCAATACAGGCATCGATATACCATAATGAGGGCCGCTGGTAGCGGTCGCTCCCTTTAAGCTCGGTCATCCGCTCAAGGCTTTCGCGTATTTGTGCAAGCCCTCCTTGGTCCCCTGCTAACGCGCGCTGCCATCCCAACACCGCTTGGGCCGAGATTTGCCATAATTGCAAGTCGGGCGTGACGGTCATGGCTGCCGCCCTCTCAGCCTGGCGCGCCGCCAGGTGCACATGCCCTAACTGACGATAGAGGGAAGCCGCGAATAACAGCGACATTGCCAGCGTTCCCGGGTGGCCAATTTTTTCCGCCAACCGAAGCGCCGCCGATACTTGCCGCTCTGCACGCTGATAGTCGCCCCGTAAACAGAGCGCCCAACCTTGAAAACACGCTGCCGTTACCTGCGGGTGATCAGAGAACGGCAACCACTCAATCATCATTTGTGCATTGAGCGGATCAATTTCATCCAGATGATCGTGGGCCTGCTGGATACGTCCTGCCCAGTACTCGCATTGAGCGCGTGCATAATCCGCTAAACGGCGATAGCGCGGGTCTTCCAGTCGCTCCGCGATATCCGCAAGCGTCGAGGCAAGCGCAAACGCATCGGCATGCGCATAGCGCTGGCTGCGCCCTACCCAGAGCCCCCACTTAACCAGAAAGACCTGCTCAAGCTCTTCAGGGTCATCCAGCATATCGCTGCCGGACTCACGCAGTAACTCTCGGGCGCGAACAAAACTTTCATGAGCGATGGGTGAGCCGTGCCCTTCCAGGGAAAATGCGGCCTGGCCACGTACCGTAAGCAGACTAACCTCGCGCTCTATCTCATGCTCAACATGGCGCAAGCTTGCCAACCCTGCGTCGGCCATCCGCAACGCCGTTCGGTTAGCACTGACCTTTAGCGCCTCGCGAGCAGAAAGCTCAAAATAGCGTGCGCCGCGTGCGTAATGACCGCTTCTACGCAAGTGTGCAGCAAAGTCGCCAGGATGGCGGCTAATCCACATGGGGAAACGCTCTTCAATTAGCGTAACGACCTGCTGATGCAGTTTGACGCGTACATCGCGCGGGCAGGAGAGATAGGCGGCTTCCTGAAGAAGCTGATGGCTAAATTGGCACTCTTGCTCACCGAGCTCTTTATTAACGGGCTCAATGATCTCGAGCTGACGCATATGCTCAAGCGCTTGCGTTAGTCGAGCGGGCTCCCAGCCGCTGCACTCCAACAAAAAATCCAGCCGGAAACGTTTGCCAAGCACTGCCGCCACGTGGGCAATCGCGCGGTCGGCCTCCAACTGATCAATACGGCTGGCTAGCAAGCCCAGCAGCCCTTTCGGCAGCTCATCAAATTGAATACTACGCCCTTCGCGACGGTCCATGTCCAGACGTCGGCAAATTTCCTGCATGTAAAGCGGCACGCCATCGCACCGCTCTATGATCTGGTTACGCAGCCGGGGGCTTAAATGTATGCGGTAGCGGCGTGACAGCTGGGAAAGCAGGCGTGATGATTGCTGAACGTCCAACTTACCCAACGTGATCTGCTGGTCCCAGTGAAGCTTAACCGGTAAGGGTTCACGGCCATGATGACTGGCAATCAGCATAAACGCCGTATTGATAGGCAAGCGCGCCTGAAGGCCTGCCAGCACTTTAAAAGAGGGCTCATCAATCCATTGAAGATCATCAATCATTAGCACCAGCGTACGTTCACTGGTTTTCTGCTCAATCAAGCGATGTAACAACTGTACGACCAGCTCCGCCGCCTCGCCGTTTTGCGCAAGCTGCGCCACCTCTTGAACGTCCCTAACCCCAAGCGCTTCTTCAAGCAGGTGCTGTCGGCTCTTTTCTAAAAGACCCAAGCCCAGCGTTGCTTGCATGGCATGCAAGGTATCCAGCGCAGGTGGCGCATTTAGATACCAGGCCACCAGGCTGCGGGCAATACCGTAAGGTTCAAGTACGGATAATCGCGTCGTTGGCTGCCAACAAATCGCGGCATCGCGACTTAATTCAAGCTGACGAAACCCCACCATGAGCGCAGATTTCCCCATGCCCGAAGCACCTCGGACAAGCACGCTTTGGCGCAGCCCAATTCCCGCCCGCGCCAAGGCATCGCGGAGCGTACGCAACGGGGCCTCACGCCCCACCAGGCTCGGCGGGAGCGCATCACGCCCCCCCTCGTTTTGCCCCAGGACCAGCGCGCGCAGGCGAATACGCCCATCGCTTGCCACCAGCCGAGACACCAGTCGTGGCTGTAGATCAAGCGCGGGGGGCATGTGCTGGCTGGCCTCCTGAGAAATGACCAGCTCATTGCCCTCTGCCGCACTCATTAGCTCCAAGGCAACTTGCGTCACCTGACCAAGTGGGTCCGCTAGCTGACGCTCTGCCAAATAGACGACCTGCCCGCTATTTAACCCGGCGGCAAGCTCAAAGGAAGGCGGCTCACCTTCCCCTTCCCAGTGACGCGCCGACTCTTGCGGCAGCGCGTGTTGACAGTGTTCGTAAAGCGCTACCAGCTCCGCAAGCTGGTGTGCGGGCCCATGTGTACCAAAACAGGCAAGCCCGAGTCCTCCGGTAGCCCCAGGTAACCAGAACCCTCCCAGATGATGACACTGCTGCTCTAACCAACGCAGTAACTCCAGTTGCAGGCCCAGACAGCTACGCACTGCTGCACGCTCCTGCCAGTCGCCCTTCAAGCGCAGCCGAATCGCCATCACGGAGAGCTGGCGCAGCTCGATTTCATCGTCGCGCAGCGGCTTGCTGTCCGCTGCCAATACGCGCGAAAAAGCGCCCTGAGGGGACATGGCACGAGGATCATGCGGCCCATCCGACCAATAACTTGCGAGCTGTAAAAAACTGGGCTCAGGCTGCTGCCCCGAAAGTGCTAATAGCTGTAAATAACCATTGTATTGCTCGTGAGCAGCAGCGATTTGGTTCTGCTCGGCAAGCTGGCGTACCAAGCGCTCATGGAAAGGTGCATAGCCAGAAAAGCGGCTTACCAGGCCTTCAAGCATTACATCTGGCGCATCCTCATGGGCTTCCAGGACCTGCTCAGAAAAGCGAATGACGCGCTGACGCCATTCGTTGCGCACTTGTACGAGCCACCGCTGAAATTCGCTACAGCTGGTTAGCTGGAGCTCCTCAACGAGGTCCCCTTGATAGCAGGTCAGCACCGCTTCGAGCGTTGCTAGTTCGCGGGGGCCTTCCAGCAGTTGCTGCAGTTCATGTAAATCGATGCGCCAAGTCGCTGGCAGGTTAAAAGCGATGGTTTGGCGCGACACTTTCAAGACGTGATCAGCGTTATCCCCGAGCGAATGACGCAGGCAGTGCAGAGCATGGCGCAAGTTAGTTCTGCCTGATGAAAGCCCTTGGTCAGGCCATAACAGCTCGGCGAGCACCGAGCGGTTCACCGGCTGGCGGTGAAGCAGTAAGTAGACTAACAGCGCTTTGACTTTGTCATAGCTAAAGTGGGTTAGTACACCATCCCCCTGAGAGAGGGAAAAATGACCAAAGAGGATTAGCTGATCAGACTCACGAGTATCGCGCATGATACATATCCTGCCTGGGCTAGTGGTGTATTAAGCGGGTACACCACTATGAAAACGAAAAGCCGTATCGGGTGACGTTATCAGCTCTGCTTCCCGGGCCACAAAAAAAGCAATTCTTTCATCAATGGAAGCGTTAGTTTGCTGCTGCGCAAGCAGTAGATAGTCTTCAAAATGACGCCCTTCGGACTTAACCAGCGTGCGATAAAATTTAGCCAACTCTTCATCCAGGTAAGGAATCAAGCGAGCAAAACGCTCGCAACTGCGTGCTTCTATTAAGGCGCCAATAATGAGGATATCAATAAGACGCTCTGGATCATTGCTGCGCACATGGCGTCGCAGGCCCTCAGCGTACCGGGAAGCGGTTAAATGCTTGTATTCAACGCCGCGCTTCTCCATTAAACCCACAACTTGCTCAAAGTGCAGCAATTCTTCGCGGGCGAGCTGAGACATTTTGCTCAATAAAAGAGGTTGGTCTACATAACGATACAGCAAACTCATAGCCGTCGAGGCGGCCTTTTTCTCACACTGAGCGTGGTCAACGAGCAGTATTTCCGGGTTATCTAGCGCCCATTTAAGCCAGCTGTCGGGCGTTATGCAGGTAAGAAATTCATTTAAACTTTCGGGCAACAAGTCATCTGCTTGAAGCTTATGGTCTGCGGGTGTTAATTCCGGCAATTGCATTGACATAACGTTCTTCCGAGCATTTTTTCATAATTGTACAATATTTAAACGCCGATAGCGTTCACCTCGTTCCTGGTCCGCAAGAACGACGCCATGCCATGTCTCTTGGGTACGTATTGCTGGCCACCGCTAATAGTAATAGCTAATTAGTAACAACAATGGCGCTCTACGCTTCGCTGTGAGGTTAGTTCAACCTGGAAAGCAACCGTAACGCTATAGCGTCCAAGCCATGGTAACGCGGCGCAACCGCAATCACACCTTTAGCGTGCTCGGGCCCACCACACCCTGCCAGAAAGTGCCCCAAACGGCCAAAATACAGGCCTTTAAAGCGGTATTTTTTGTGTATCAATACAAAGTACAACACCTGCCTATCGCCTTCTTCTTAACATTGTCGACAGTTTGCCGTAGAATCCATGCCATCCAACCAGACGCTGTTTCCAAGCGTATGTCATGTGTCCGAGCGCACGCTCAAACACCGTGAAAATGTGTGTTCGCCACCATAAAGCAGATGAGAGGGCCCCAACGTGCTTGAAGCATATCGCCAACATGTCGAGGAACGCGCCGCTGAAGGCGTACCACCCAAGCCTCTAAACGCCGAGCAAGTTGCCGCCTTAATTGAGCTGCTAAAAACCCCACCGGCGGGTGAAGAGGAATTTGTTCTTGACCTGATCACCAACCGGGTTCCGCCGGGCGTCGATGAAGCCGCTTATGTGAAAGCGGGCTTTCTTACTGCCATCGCCAAGGGCGAAGCAACCTCTCCGCTGATCGATAAAATCCACGCGGTTAAGCTGCTGGGCACCATGCAAGGCGGTTACAACATCGTCTCCATGGTAGAGCTGTTGGATAACGAAGAGTTAGCACGTGAAGCCGGCGAACAGCTCAAGCATACCCTGCTGATGTTTGATGCCTTTCATGATGTTGAAGAGCGCGCCAAAAAGGGTAACAGCGTTGCCAAGGACGTTATTCAGTCCTGGGCCGAAGCAGAGTGGTACCTTTCCAAGCCTGCTTTAGAAGAAAAAATCACCCTAACCGTCTTTAAGGTGCCGGGTGAAACCAACACGGATGATCTGTCACCAGCACCCGATGCCTGGTCGCGCCCCGATATCCCGCTGCACGCTAATGCCATGCTCAAAAACGAGCGTGACGGCATTGTGCCTGAAGTACCGGGCTCCATGGGTCCGCTCAAGCAAATTGAAGAAGTCAAAGCCAAAGGCTTCCCGGTTGCTTATGTCGGTGATGTTGTGGGTACGGGCTCTTCACGTAAATCAGCCACTAACTCCGTGCTGTGGTTCTTTGGTGACGATATCCCTTACGTTCCCAATAAGCGCGCGGGTGGCTTCTGTTTTGGTAGCAAAATTGCTCCGATCTTCTTTAACACCATGGAAGATTCTGGCGCACTCCCGATTGAACTGGACGTATCAAAGCTGGAAATGGGCGATGTCATTGACGTCTACCCCTACGAAGGCAAGGTATGCAAGCACGGCACTGATGAAGTACTCACCACGTTTGCGTTGAAAACGCAGTTGATCCTTGACGAAGTACGCGCTGGCGGCCGTATTCCTCTGATCATCGGCCGCGGCCTGACGGGCAAAGCACGTGAGTCCCTTGGCCTTGAGCCTTCTGACGTATTCCGCCTCCCGGAACAGCCCAAAGACACCGGCAAGGGCTTTACCCTAGCGCAGAAAATGGTCGGTAAGGCGTGCGGCCTGGAAGGCGTTCGTCCGGGGATGTACTGCGAGCCCAAAATGTCCACCGTCGGCTCCCAGGATACCACTGGCCCGATGACACGTGACGAGCTGAAAGACCTGGCATGCCTGGGCTTCCAAGCGGACCTGGTCATGCAGTCATTCTGCCACACGGCGGCCTATCCGAAGCCGGTGGACGTAGACACTCACCACACGCTGCCTGACTTCATTATGAACCGCGGCGGTGTATCGCTGCGTCCTGGCGACGGCATCATCCACAGCTGGCTGAACCGCATGCTGCTGCCAGACACAGTAGGTACCGGTGGCGACTCGCACACTCGCTTCCCGCTGGGCATCTCGTTCCCGGCTGGTTCTGGCCTGGTAGCTTTCGCTGCTGCCACCGGCGTTATGCCGCTGGATATGCCGGAATCCGTACTGGTACGCTTTAAAGGCAAGCGCCAGCCTGGCGTTACCCTGCGTGACCTGGTTCACGCCATTCCGCTTTACGGCATCAAGCAAGGTCTTCTGACCGTTGACAAGGCCAACAAGAAGAATGCGTTCTCTGGCCGCGTACTGGAAATTGAAGGCCTTGAAGACTTAACGGTCGAGCAGGCGTTTGAGCTTTCCGACGCCTCTGCTGAGCGCTCTGCCGCTGGCTGTACTATTACGCTGTCTGATGAGAGTGTGACCGAGTACTTGAAATCCAACATCACACTGCTGAAGTGGATGATTGCCAACGGCTATGGCGATGAGCGTACTATCAGCCGTCGTATCGAGGGTATGGAAGCGTGGCTTGCCGACCCGAGCCTGATGCGTGCCGATGCGGACGCCGAATACGCCGAAGTCATCGAAATTGACCTGTCCGAGATTAAAGAGCCTGTGCTTTGCGCACCTAACGATCCTGACGACGCTCGTTTGCTGTCAGACGTTGCGGGCGAAAAGATTGATGAAGTATTTATCGGCTCGTGCATGACCAACATTGGTCATTTCCGCGCAGCGGGTAAACTACTTGAAAAGCAGCCTGCAGGCAGTCTAAAAACTCGCTTGTGGCTGGCACCGCCGACCAAAATGGATCAGCACCAGCTGACCGAAGAGGGTTACTACGGCATTTATGGTCGTGCCGGTGCGCGTATGGAAATGCCGGGATGCTCGCTGTGTATGGGTAACCAGGCACGCGTTGCGGCAAAAAGCACCGTTGTGTCTACGTCTACACGTAACTTCCCGAACCGTCTGGGCGATGGTGCCAACGTGTACCTTGCCTCGGCGGAACTCGCCGCGGTTGCCGCGGTGGAAGGTCGCCTGCCAAGCGTTGAAGAGTATCAGCGTTACATGAGTGAATTTGACGCCATGGCAGGAGAGATCTATCGTTATATGAACTTCCACGAAATTGAGGAGTATCAGAAAATCGCCTCAAACGTGATTCCGGTTGCTCAAGAAGCGTAACCACCCTATCGCCGATGCTCGCACCATCACAGACTTAATGAAGTTTCGTTAATTCTGAGACGATGACCGAACGCCCCACAACCTCTCGTTGTGGGGCGTTTTTATTACCGCAAGAGGTCGTCGACTTGCGAGGGCTTCCGGATACTGCCACTCTGTTAGTTCATCCTTATGATTTAAAAAGACAATGCAGCCACTGACACATCTTGGCTCGGCCTTAATGAAGACACTGCGCGATCATCTACGCCCCTTGATCGCCTATCATTTGTTTTTTACCTTACTTGCCTCTGCCCTGTTATTACCCGTGATTGGGTGGATAACCCAAGGTCTGCTCGCTCAATTAAAGCGTACAGTGATTACCAATGACGAGCTGATCAGCCTGCTGTTTAGCCCGCTGGGCCTAGCTTGCATGCTGGTCGGCCTGGTTTTCACCTTTCTCATTCTTTACTGGCAACAGGCTGGTATGCTCCAGGTCGCCGTTCGGCCTCGAGGCAATCATTACCGGTTAGCCTTTGATGCACTCTGGTTAAGCGTTCGTCGCCTCCCCGCGCTGGCAGGATTAGTCGTGTTACAGGTGGGCACGCACCTTTTACTGCTGGCCCCTTTCATGGCCGCACTTGCATGGCTTTATAGTGTTTGGCTAAGCGGCCTGGACCCTTACTATTTACAGCGCGTCATGCCACCTGTGCTTTGGTACTTTATTGCCTGCGCGCTGCCGCTTGTAGTGGCCTGGCTAAGCTTAGCGGCCTGGCTTTATCTGCGTTGGCTGTTGGCGCTTCCGTTAGTGGCACTTGATAACTACAGCCCGTTACGCGCCCTGACGCGCAGTTTTCATTTAACCAAAGGCTGGCACCGCTCCATTGGCGCGGCCGTGCTCATCCTGCTACTGCTCATTATTGCGCTACCTGTTATCACCACCATCGCCTTTGATGCACTGGTGACGCCGCTTCTCTGGTGGTTACCAGAACACAATGCGTTTCTAATTCCCATCATGTTTGCCTATTTAACAGGCTACCTGCTGCTAACCCTCGCCGTTACCTTTATCGGCATTGCGGCTAACGCACTGCTTTCTGCTTGTTTGTACCTTCAGTTAGCGCATCACAAGATGCGCCCTGCTCCTCCATCAAAAATCGTCCTCCCGGGCCGATTTGCCTGGGCGGTTGAACTTAGCGTATTGCTACTGGCCGCCTTACAAGCCTGGTGGATTCTGAATAGTTTTGAGCTACGCGACAATGTAAAGGTGTTCGCGCACCGTGGTAGTTCAATGGTCGCCCCCGAAAACACCCTGGCCGCGGTTGACCAGGCCATCGTCGATAAGGCTGACGCCGTAGAGCTGGATGTTCGCTTATCCGCCGATGGGCAGGTCATGATTTACCATGACCGGAGTCTGGCAAGATTAACCGGTGATAACAGAGAATTCGGCGACTTAACGCGTGAAGAGCTTAGTCAGTACGACATAGGCAGTTGGTTCGGTGATGCTTTTCAAAACGAGCCTATCGCAGGCCTGGATGAGGTACTCGAACGCGTGCGTGGCCATGCCGGGTTGATGATCGACATGAAAGCGCTGCCCGGCGAGGAACAAGCACTTGCTGATGCAGTCATTGCCCTGCTGCGTGCTGAAACCGATATGCGCTATGCCTGCTGGGCTAAAAGCAATCACCCTATAACAGCGTATGGAGAATGCGGCTTTCCCAATGCAATGCTGGAGATACGGGTAGCCACGATGACGCCCGCCCTGACTGCCCACATTAAACGCCAGGCGCCTGAACTACGCGTCACACTGCTGGCACAGTTAATCCTGCCAGGCACGCTGGACCGTCGAAGCTTCGATGCCCTGGGGCTTCGCCATAACCGTATTACAGCAGAGGAAGTGCGTCTTGCAGCGCTTTATGGCTATGAGATACATGCCTGGACAGTTAATGACCGGGCAAGAATGTCCACACTGATCGACTTAGGGGTTGATGCGATTATTACCGACTATCCCGAGCGTTTACGTGAATTGATTGAAGAACGGCGAGCGCTAAGCGATGGGGAACTTCTGTTGGTGAAGCTGCGCAATTGGCTACGTCAGTGACGTGTACTTAAACACGCCACTGACAGCTCATTTCGTAAAGCCAAGTGGGATCAATCGCCCATAACAACGCCTTCGCGACGCGGGTCGGCACCGCCAAACAGCGTCCCATCCTCCAGCCTACGGATAGCCTGAAGCCCACTGGTTAGCTCTCTTTCACTGATGGTATGACCGTACTCCTCAAGCACTTCCAGGGTCGCTTCCGGGAAGCCTCCCTCTTCCAAATAAACATCGCCTCCCATGGTAATGGCGTGAGGCAAATTGAGCGCTTCTTGTGCACTCATCCCCCAATCACGCATCGCCACTAACGTGCGGGCGGTGTAATGAATAATAGCCGCACCACCCGGCGATCCCAGGCTTGCCACCAGTTCGCCCGACTCTTTATCGAAGACGAGTGTTGGGCTCATGCTTGAACGCGGGCGCTTGCCAGGCTCAACCCGATTAGCAACCAGCTCGCCGTCCACCTCTGGGGTAAACGAAAAGTCGGTCAACTCGTTATTAAGCAGGTACCCACCCGGCAGCCCGGTTCCTCCATCAGCAAGGATGCGCGAACCAAACGCCTGCTCAATAGACGTGGTCATCGCCACGGCATTGCCTTCAGCATCAATAATACTGATATGGCTAGTGCCATATTCCGGCTGATCCGGCTGTGAGGCAAAGCTAACATCAAGCTCACCGGGGTTCCCTGGCTCCGCACTATCGCCCATGCTGGTGTCGCCAATTAACTTACTACGCTCTGAAAGATAGTCAGGCGCCAGCATTAATGACCAGTCCCCACCCGGCGCCTCTACGAACTCAGGGTCCGCGATATAACGTCCGCGATCAGCGAAGGCCAGCCGAGAAGCCTCCAAAAACTGATGCAGCCAACCACTGCTGGATACGCCGTTATCCAAGGGTGCTTCCAACAACGGCTGCTGATCTAAAAGGCCCAGTATTTGCATAATGGTAATATGCCCAGACGAAGGCGGAGGGAATCCGCACACTTCCCACTGTTGCCATGGCGTACACAGCGGTTCCCGCTCAATTGTCTGGTAGCCGCCAACATCCTCAAGGGTCATGCTGCCTGGCCGCACCGGATGGTTCTGTACACGATTTACTAAATCCTCAGCAATGTCGCCCTCATAAAAGGCCGCGCTGCCGTTGGTCGCAATTTGACGCAATATGTTCGCCAACGCCGGATTTTTTAACGTGTCGCCAACCGCTAGCGGCTCGCCGTTAGGCTGGTAATAGAAGTTCTCGGCGAGCGGGTCACTACGTAACGCTTCATCATTGGCAAGGCTGGTGTGCAGCCGTTGACTAACGGCAAACCCTTCCTCGGCAAGCGTAATAGCGGGTTCAAAAAGCGCCTCCCAAGCCAACTGGCCGTGCTCTTTATGCGCCTGTTCCAACATTCGCACCGTGCCTGGCACACCAACAGAAAGTCCACTGGCTACCGCATCTGCAAAGGGCAGCGGCTCGCCATTTTCCATGAACAGCTCCCCTGTCACCGCACCAGGCGCTGTCTCTCGGCCGTCGTAAGCCTGAACGTTTGAGCCATCATAGAACATTAAAAAAGCGCCACCGCCAATGCCGCTGGACTGAGGCTCGACCAGTGTTAATACCATTTGCACAGCGATAGCAGCGTCAATGGCATTGCCACCATTTGCCAACACTTGATAGCCTGCATCCGTTGCCAACGGGTTAGCCGCCGCAACTGCAAACGACTCCGCCTCCCAGCCGGGTTTTTCCTCATACCCCGACCCAACTTCTGGCGTTATAGAGGGGGTTTCATAGCTAAACCCAAAGCTATAGACCGGCACTAACAGCAATCCTGATAGTGCTAATTTAATCCTTTTTGGGGACATTACACTGCCCTCTCGCATCCTGGGAAATATCAAGTAAGTAACCACACAACAGAGTAGCCTATAAAACGCATGCGCCCGGCACAATGGCCGGGCGCAAAATAGCGGTTTACAGGTCGACGTTAGGTGATTGTCTCGCCTGCCAACATAAACCACGTCTCAAGTACTGCATCAGGGTTGAGGGATACCGAATCAATCCCCTGCTCCATCAACCACTTAGCCAACTCAGGATGATCTGAGGGCCCTTGCCCACAAATCCCTGCGTATTTGCCTTGGGCTTTACAAGCCTGAATAGCCATTGCCAACAATTTTTTCACCGCCGCATTACGCTCATCAAACAGATGCGCCACGATGCCTGAGTCACGGTCCAGCCCCAGCGTTAACTGCGTAAGATCGTTAGAGCCGATTGAGAAGCCGTCGAAGTGTTCAAGAAATTCTTCAGCCAACAATGCGTTAGCAGGTAGCTCGCACATCATGATCACTTTCAGCCCGCTTGCATCGCCGCGCTTCAAGCCGTTTTCTGCCAACAGATCAACCACCTGCTTGGCTTCATCAGTGGTGCGTACAAAGGGCACCATGATTTCGACGTTATCAAGCCCCATCTCGTCGCGTACGTATTTTAAGGCGCGACACTCAAGCTCGAAGCAGGGCCGGAAAGCGTCCGAGATATACCGCGAAGCCCCACGGAAGCCCAACATGGGATTCTCTTCGCCCGGCTCGTAAAGCTTACCGCCAATCAGGTTTTCGTACTCGTTGGACTTGAAGTCAGACAAACGCACGATAACCCGCTGAGGGTAAAAGGCCGCCGCCAACGTGGAAATACCTTCCACCAGCTTGTCCACGTAGAAAGTTACCGGGTCGGTATAGCCCGCGGTACGAAGGTCAATCACCTGCTGCAAGTCAGCGGGCAGCGTTGCGTAATCCAGCAGTGCCTTAGGGTGAACGCCAATCATACGATTGATGATGAACTCAAGCCGGGCAAGCCCTACGCCTGCGTTAGGCAGGCTGGCAAACCCAAATGCACGATCAGGGTTGCCCACGTTCATCATAATCTTGAACGGGATTTCAGGCATGGCATCGACGCTTGAAACCTTGCAGTCAAAATCCAGCAGGCCATCATAAACGTGGCCGGTGTCACCTTCGGCACAGGAAACGGTGACATCGGTGCCTTCTCTGAGCTGCTGTGTAGCGTCACCACACCCAACCACCGCCGGAATGCCCAGCTCACGAGCAATAATCGCCGCATGGCAGGTACGCCCACCACGGTTGGTAACAATGGCTGAAGCCCGCTTCATAATGGGCTCCCAGTCTGGATCCGTCATGTCGGTCACCAGAATGTCACCGTCAAGAACCTTATCCATATCTTCCGGACTCATGACCACTTTGACCGTGCCACGGCCAATGCGCTGACCAATCGCCCGGCCGGTAATCAGGGTACGGCCCTTCTCGCGCAGCTGGAAACGCTCTAACTTGCCGCCTTCCTGCTGCGAGACCACCGTTTCAGGGCGTGCCTGCACGATATAGAGCTTACCGTCGTCACCATCAAGCGCCCACTCAATATCCATGGGGCGCTCGTAGTGCTGCTCAATCGTCACTGCCTGATGGGCCAGATCCATCACCTGCTGGTCGCTAATACAGAAACGATTACGCTGATTAAGCGGCACATCAACGGTGTCGACGGATTTACCAGCACTGGTTTCCTGGCCGTAAACCATCTTGATGAGCTTGGAACCCAGGTTACGCCGTAAAACCGCCGGGCGGCCAGCCGCCAGAGTGCCCTTATGAACGTAAAACTCGTCAGGGTTGACGGCACCTTGCACAACCGTTTCGCCCAGCCCCCACGAGGCCGTCACAAAGACAGCATCGCGGTAGCCTGATTCGGTATCCAGGGTAAACATGACCCCAGAAGCGCCCGTCTCAGAGCGCACCATTTTTTGAACACCCGCTGACAGCGCGACGTTTTCGTGAGCGTAGCCACGGTGAACGCGGTAAGAAATTGCGCGATCATTAAACAGCGAGGCAAACACCTCGTGTACAGCGCGTTTGATATTATCGAAACCTTCGATATTCAGGAAAGTTTCCTGCTGGCCCGCAAAAGAGGCATCCGGCAGATCTTCCGCGGTTGCCGAGCTGCGCACCGCTACTTTCAGCTGAGGGTGCTGCTCCTGCAGTTGCTCATAGGCCTGACGCAGCGCACTTTCAAAAGCGGGCGGCAGCGGCGTATCAATAACCCATTGGCGAATATTAGTACCCGCTTCCGCCAGTGCTTTAACATCATCAACGTCCAGGCGCGATAGCGTGCTGTTAATGCGCTCGTTAAGCCCTTCATGAGAGAGAAATTCACGATATGCGTGAGCCGTAGTGGCAAATCCACCCGGTACGGTTACCCCGGCACCTGACAGATTGGAAATCATCTCGCCCAGCGAGGCGTTTTTACCACCCACGCGTTCGACGTCGGCCATACCTAACTGATCGAACCACAGAATGTACTCTTCCACGCAACCCCCTCGCTTTAAGACGTTGATGCAATCTTTTAGATCGCCAATCATTGATCGTGTCACCCTATCACCGTGCCACCCTATTCGCCATTGGTCTAATAGCGAAGGGAGTGGAGGATTTTTACAACATAAGGCGTATACGGGCAGTTTATGTAGTCGCCTGGGGCGTTGTGCTTAGCGAACACTCGGCACACAATAGCGTATCTATTATTTAATTGACGGGCGTGATTATGAAGCGGACAGCTTTCTTTATTTCCGATGGTACCGGTATTACGGCCGAGAGCCTGGGTCGCAGCCTGTTGGCTCAATTCAGCGATATTGAGATCAACATGCTGACCAAGCCTTATATCGATACGCTTGATAAAGCGGAAGCGCTTGCCCGGGTTATTGAATCCACTGCCGCTCGAGATGAGCAACAACCGATCATTATCGATACCATCGTTGACCAGCAGATACGCGATGTAATTCGCCAAGCGCCGGGCTTCAAGGTGGATATCTTTTCTACCTTTTTGAAACCCTTGGAGCAGGAATTAGGCACCCACTCTTCTTACAGCGTGGGAAGAACTCACTCGATTGGCAGTGACGATGTCTATATGGACCGGATTCATTCGGTACACTTCGCACTCGATAACGACGATGGCGCCCGTACGCATCAATACGACAAAGCCGATATTATTTTAGTGGGCGTATCGCGCTGTGGCAAAACACCCACATCGCTTTATTTAGCGCTTCAGTTTGGCATTCGAGCGGCCAACTATCCGCTTACCGAGGACGACCTTGACGAAGACGGCACGCTCAAGCTGCCCAAGGTGTTAGCACCGCACCAGCGCAAGTTGTTTGGGTTAACTATTGATGCTCGCAGGTTATCCGCCATACGCAATGAGCGTCGGCCGAACAGCCGCTATAGCTCAATGGATCAGTGTCTGCAGGAAGTCGAACAGGCTGAAGCGCTTTACCGGATTATGCATATTCCGTTTATTGATGCGACGCGCTTTTCAGTAGAAGAAATTTCGACACGGATGATTGCCGAGACAGGCTTAGCGAGGCGCTTCTCCCCCCGCTAAACCAGCACTAAATGTACAACGCTAAAAATTACATGCCTTTGGGGGCGAAGATACCTGGGGCG
This sequence comes from Halomonas sp. AOP7-E1-9, assembly GCF_052376035.1. NCBI lineage: Bacteria > Pseudomonadati > Pseudomonadota > Gammaproteobacteria > Oceanospirillales > Halomonadaceae > Halomonas > Halomonas sp. AOP7-E1-9. Next base: position 28,890 of record NZ_JBQSVC010000020.1, on the reverse strand, counting down.
TTACGCCAGTAGCCTTTGTAGTCCATACCAAAACCGAACACATAGCGGTCCGCGACCTCCAGGCTGCAGTAATCAGCTTTCAAGCCCGGCACCGCTTTGCGGTTATGTTGCTTATCCACCAGAACGGCAGTCGTAACGCTGGCTGCCTGAGCTTCTTTACAGTAAGCAAGAATTGCGGCGAGCGTCGACCCTTCATCCAAAATGTCATCCACAATGACGACGTGGCGCCCGGCCATGGGAATTTCAGGGGATACGCGCCAGAAAAGCTCGCCACCGCGCAGCTCGTTGCGATAACGCGTGGCATGCAAATAGTCCACTTCCAGCGGAAACCCCAATCGGGTCAGCAGATGCCCGGTCGTAATCAAGCCACCGTTCATCACACAATAAAAAACCGGCAGTTTGTCCCCCAGGTCTTCAGTAATGGCCTCCGCCATGCGATCCAGCGCCCGCTCGACTTCTTCCTGAGAGATCAGGCAGTCTGCTGTTTCCATTAGCTGGCGCATTGAGTCCAATGACTCAAGCGCTTCTTTATCCAATTTGGACATGGGGTAACTCCCAAAAAATGTAGCAATATTGCGAAAAGAAAAATCAGGTGGGGTTAGGGAAGTCCGCCAGCGCTTCTAGCCTGGCATGCGTACGTCGCCAACGCCCCAGCGCGGTCAGCGCATCCAAATCAGGTCGTGCACGGCCATAGCGGAGTTTCGCAGGGCGCTTATTGGCGATGCCTTGGCTGGCTTCAACAACCTCAAGCGCAGCGGCACGGTCGTTACACACCAGCAACATATCGCAGCCAGCGGCGAGCGCAGCAGCGGCACGCTCGCGTGGCGAGCCCGCTTCGTGAGCACCTGCCATACTTAAATCATCTGAAAAAATACAGCCTTTAAAGCCCAGCGATTCACGCAGCATACCCAACCAACTGGGCGAAAAGCCCGCCGGGCGTGTATCAAACGCTCGATAAATGACATGCGCGGGCATGATGCCATCCAACTGGGGGGCTAGCTGTTCAAAGGGGACAAGGTCACGCTGTTTAATTGCCTCCATTGAACGCTCATCAATGGGCAGTGCGACATGGGAATCCGCGGCTACGCCGCCGTGACCAGGGAAGTGTTTACCCACAGCGGTCATGCCCGCCTGATGCAAGCCCTCAACAAAAGCGGCGCCTAATTGAGCAACGTGCTCAGGGTCACCACTGAAACTACGGTCGCCGATGACGCTAGAAATTCCGCTATCCACATCAAGCACGGGTGCAAAGCTTAAATCCAGCCCACAGGCGGCCATTTCCATGCCAAGCAACCAACCTGCGTCTATGGCGAGAGAGCGGCCTTCTTCAGGGTCTTGAGCATAACGCTCGCCAATCCGGGCCATGGCCGGTAAGCGGGTAAGCCCTTTTTTGATACGCTGTACACGGCCACCCTCTTGGTCAACCGCCAATAAAAGATCGCCCCGTATACGCCTTATATCGCTACACAGCTTGCGCACCTGGTAGGCGTCTTCCACATTACGGGCAAACAAAATCACGCCACCGACAGCAGGTTCAAGCAGCAAGCGCTTTTCAGCATTGGATAATTCAGGCCCTTCCAGGTCGAGCATGACCGGGCCAATAGGTTGAGTCATTAGCAGGGATCCAACAAAAGGGCCGATGATTTTAGACGATCAACGCACAGAGTCAAAAAAGCCTCTGCGTAAGGCCATTACAGATGGCTGCCATGTAGCCAAACAGGCGTTCCAGGCACGGCGCGCTCAAAGATATAAAGCAGGTCCTCGTTGCGCATACGAACACAGCCATGTGAAGCAGGTTTGCCCATCGGTTGATCGGGCGGCGTTCCGTGTACATAAATATAGCGGCGCTGAGAGTCAACCGTGCCTGCACGGTTAAATCCTCGCTCTAACCCACACAGCCATAAAATACGCGTCAAAATCCAGTCACGTGTCGGATGAGCGTCGGCCAAGTCACTTGAGAAAATTTCACCGGTAAAACGCCTGCCTCTAAATACCGCATTGACCGGCTGTTCATGGCCAATTGCCGCGCGAACATAGTGCCAGCCATGCGGCGTTTGGCCACTTCCTTCTTGCTGGCCAACGCCAGCGCGTCCAGTAGAGATAGCGCACTCAAAGTCTGGTGTTTGACCCTGCCACCAGCGCAGGATTTGTGCGCCGGTATCAATTTCGATCCAGCCGTCTTTTTTAGGTGGCAACTCAGCTAACAGGGGCGTTCGCATGCTGCGCTCCTTCAACCTCTTGCGGCAGTGGAGCATTCATGGCGGCAACGACCACAGGGCGCAAGCGTCGCACTAAATCACGCACAGTCACCTGCTCCTGATAATCCTTGGAGGCGATATCACGTAGCGCATCCAGCCCCGACAAGGTGAAAATGACCGTACCCAACATAAAGTGCAGCCGCCAAAAACGCTCGGCATCGGGTAAATCAGGGGTCGCCTTACGCACAAGCCCGGTAAAGCGGGTAAACACATCCCCATATTGCTCTTGAATATGGCGCCGTAAATGCCCCTGCGCTTGGCTATAGGCTAATCCCAATAAGCGCATGAAGACTTTCAAACTATCCCGTTCAGCAGGCACTGCCAGCACCGTGGTGGCCATTGTTTCAAGTAGCTCTTCCAGGGGGATGGCGCGATCGGCATAGTGGGCTTCAAGCTCATCGAGCGCACCATGAAAACGCTGAGTAAACGGGTCTAGATAGCGTGAGAATACGGCTTGGATAAGGGCTTTCTTGGAACCAAAATGATAATTAACAGCCGCCAGGTTTACCCGTGCTTTACTGGTAATGTTACGCAGTGACGTTTCAGCAAAGCCACGCTCTGCAAACAGCACCTCAGCGGTATCCAGAATGCGTGACACCGTGTCAGATTGTGCCATTATGGCCTCCGGAGAAACGAGTGTTTAAAACATGCCAGAATAGTAAGTCATATCTTAATCAGGCTCAATCACCCTTATTCACCGTTTTTTTTATTTGGCTACCCTGCGCATTAGCGTTAATTCAAACGTCTTACCGCTCACAAACAGTGTTTTAACAAGCTGCTTTTTTAACCATGTACTGGATAGAGCAACATACTGTATACTTAAACACATACTGATCAAGCAGACAGATACCGACTGTCTTTTATTGTTTATGGAGTTTGGTATGTCGCGGCCACTCACAGCACGTCAGCAACATGTTTTTGATTTTATAGTAAAAACTATGGGTGAATTCGGCTACCCTCCCACCCGCGCCGAAATTGCCAAGGCCTTGGGCTTTAAATCCCCCAATGCCGCTGAAGAGCATTTACGTGCTCTTGAGCGTAAAGGCGTTATCCGGATTATTCGCAATACGTCGCGGGGGATTCGCCTCCCCAACCAGGAAGCTCAGGACGTTAGCGAATTACCCGCCACCGTTGCAGCCAACAGCAATGAGCTTCCGCCAATGGGCTTGCCGGTTATTGGTGAAGTGGCCGCTGGCAACCCGATCCTTGCAGCGGAGCATATTGACCGTTACTGCCCGCTACCCGCGGAATATTTCACCCCTAAAGCCGACTACCTCCTGAGGGTACGCGGTTTATCCATGAAGGATGTGGGCATCCTGGAAGGCGATTTACTGGCGGTGCACCGCACTGATCGTGTACGTGATGGGCAAATCGTCGTTGCGCGGCTGGAAGATGAAGTCACCGTAAAACGCTTTCAACGCCAAGGGCATCAGGTCATGCTGATTGCGGAAAACGCTGATTTTGCACCGATTGAAATCGACCTGCGAACCCAATCCCTGGATATTGAAGGCGTAGGTGTAGGCGTCATCCGTGGCGGTAATGGCCAAGCGTTAGGCTAATAAGCCGTTTGCGTAAAATCGGTTTTTAAAAGCATCAAGGGGGTGGCCATTTTCATGGCCACCCCCTTGTTTTGTTACTGGTTCAGCTTAAACAGTTTTTAAAACGCTTAGCTAAAGACAACGGTCTTATTGCCGTGGATCAAAACGCGGTCCTCCAGATGCCAGCGCAGGCCTCGCGCCAATACGGCTTTTTCTACATCGCGCCCAAAGCGAACCAGGTCAGTTGGCGTATGGCAATGGCTCACACGATGAATGTCCTGCTCAATAATCGGCCCGGCATCCAACTCCTCCGTCACGTAGTGGCACGTCGCGCCAATTAGTTTTACGCCGCGTTCATAAGCCTGATGGTAAGGCTTGGCACCGGCAAATGAAGGCAAGAAGCTGTGGTGAATATTAATCACCTGCCCAGCGTAACGCTCACACAACGACGGGGGCAGAATCTGCATATAGCGCGCCAATACAATACAGTCCGCTCGCGCGTTATCAATAAGCTCCTGCACCTGAGTAAACGACTCTTCCTTATTATTCGGGTCCACCGGCACATGGTGATAAGGAATACCGTACCACTCAGCGATTGAGCGCATATCTTCGTGATTAGAAATCACACCGGCGATATCACAATCCAGCTCACCTGCCTGCCAACGGTAAAGTAAATCCACCAGGCAGTGAGACTCACGGGAGACCATGAGGATGACGCGCCGACGCTTTTGAGTATCCATTAGCGCCCACTGCATGGAAAACTCTTGAGCAATTGGCTCAAAGGCGCTGCGTAATGTGTCAACGGACATGCCAAGCGAATCGGCCAATATCTCATAACGCATAAAAAAGCGGCCCGTTTGCAAGTCAGAATGCTGACTGGCCTCGGTGATAGAGCCGCCTTGTTGAGCAATAAATCCAGACACACGGGCAACAATACCCACCTGATCGGGGCAGGAAACGACTAAACGGTAATAATGAGACATGTGAAGTACTCTTGACGACCTACGAAATACAAATGACAAACCACTATTGGCATCGTCTATTGGCATAGTGCAACGGCGCCGCAAACAGCGGCTAAATAGCGACGCCGTAAATAACGGCTGCCTAGTGTACCGGAACCCTATTAACGAAGCACCGTTATCTAATGTCGGGGGTCATTGTTAGCCGCCCCTGCCTTCCCGTATAGTTAAGGCATTACTTTTTAGGCTTTTCATAACCGATGCATCCACCACGCGTTCAACTTCGTCCTCGCCGCCGCCCACCTCTGCGCCTACTGCCGCTGGGTGGGTGTGGTGAAATCGGCATGAATCTAACGCTGTATGGATACGACGATCACTGGATCGCGGTCGACTGCGGCATGATGATTCGCCAGGATTTGCCTAACTCGCCCCTTCAAGTACCTAACCTGGGCACCGCCGAGGCACTGAACATAACGCCCCAAGCGTTATTTATAACGCATGGACATGAAGATCACATTGGCGCGGTTGCCTGGTTATGGCCCAAGTGGAACTGCCCTATCTATGCCACCCCACTTGCGGCAGGTCTCTTACGTGCAAAATTCGCTGAACACCAGCTAAGTAGCGCCGCGATTAAGATTATCGAGCCGGGCGAAGCAATGGAAACGGCACCCTTTTCGGTGCGCTATTTGCCGGTTACCCATTCGATCCCTGAAAGCTGCGCGCTGGTCATCGTGATGGGCGATTACCGCATAATGCACACAGGGGATTGGAAGCTGGACCCAGAGCCGCTGATTGGCACGCCCATTAACGCGGCGCACTTTCGAGCGCTTGCCCCGATTGATTTAGTAGTAGGTGATTCAACCAATGCCCCTCTGCCTGGCCACTCCAGCAGTGAAGGCGATGTGGCTAAAGCGCTGGCTAAAAGCCTGAAGGAGTGCAAGGGCCGCGTCGTGGTCTCCTGTTTTGCAAGCAACCTTGCACGCGTACTGGCCATTGGCCGGGCGGCTCATCAATGCGGCCGTCGGGTCAGTTTGATGGGACGATCCATGGAGCGCATGGTGAGCATTGCACGTGGGCTTGGCTACATGGATGACTTCCCAGCGCTTGTTCCCCCCCATGATTTGGGCTATTTGCCCCCCGATGAAGTGGTGATTATCGCCACAGGTAGCCAGGGTGAGCCTCGTGCAGCACTGCAACGACTGGCCCAAGGGCGCCACCCGTTTATTGACCTTGAGCCTGGCGATAACGTCATTTTCTCTGCCAAAGCTATCCCCGGCAATGAACGCCCTATAGAGCAGCTCAAAAAACGCTTGGTCCAACTTGGGGTCACGATCTTTGATGAGGTTAATCATCCTGAGCTGCACGCCACAGGCCACCCTGCGCAAGAAGAACTCATCACATTCTACCAGTGGATCAGGCCCAAATATTTGATCCCCGTGCACGGCGAAGCGCGCCACCAGCAGGCCCACCAAGCGATTGCAGACTCCTTGGGCATCAGCGCACCTTTAGCACCCGTTAATGGCGACATGATCGTTATGGACCACTTGGGACTGCGCTGCGAAGCCCGCCACCCTCAACCGCCCTGTATCGTTAATCAAAATAGCGTTGTGCCGCATCCAGGCCTGGAGGCCACCAAAACCACGACGCGCCGAGGCAGTTTATTTCTCGCCCTGCCTGTCGCGGCCAGCGATACCGGATGGTGGCGCATCGGTCGCTTGATGCTGGATAGCAACAGCGCCAGCCCGCTCGACGAAGATAGCTTTAGCGAATGGCTGGACAATCAGTTGGAGGAGATTAAAGCGGATACGCTGGCTGATTTGCGCCTTGCGCTACAGCCACGCTTGATTCATTGGTTGGCGGACCACATGCAGCACATGCCCGAGGTCCACTTACAAATAATGGCCGCGGAAGCGCCTCTATAAACGCAACGAGGCGTAACCGAATCCTGTAGAACGCAGCGTACTCGCCAGGCGGGTACTGTAATAGCCTTATGACCAGCGCTCGGCATCTTGCCAATCGGCAGCGCGCTCTTTCACCCAATACTCACCCTTGGTGGAATGCTCCTTTTTCCAGAACGGCGCTTGGGTTTTTAAAAAATCCATAATAAAGTCACACGCTTCAAATGCTTCGCGCCGGTGAGCGCTCGCCACCAGCACCCTAACGATGGGATCCCCCGGCGCCAGGTAACCCACCCGATGAACAATATAAACCGCTTGGAGCGCCCAGCGCTGCCACGCCTGTTCGCCTATCTGCTCCAACGTACGCTCTGTCATGCCGGGGTAATGTTCCAGGGTAAGCCCGGTGACATCAGGCGACTCGTTAAAGTCCCGAACCAACCCTGTAAAACTGACAACCGCGCCAATATCGGTTCGCTGGGCGAGCGTCGACGCATAGCCATCGCCTAATGAAAAAGGCGCTGACTGGACTCGGACCTGGATATTCATCGTTTAGCCCCCTGTCACGGGTGGAAAAAAGGCGACTTCATCCTCGTCAGTAATCCGTGCGCTATCGTTGGCCATCACCTGGTTAATCGCACACAGCGTCCGTTGGTCGGTGAGCACGCTAAATCGTGTATCACGCTGGCTCAGCGCAGCCTTCAAACCCGCAATATCACGGCTCGGCACCTGGTCCAGATCAAGCACCGTATCACTCACACCGACACGTTCACGCAGCTCGGCTAAAAACTTCACCCGAACACAGGGCGAGGCGCAGCGTTCGCCTAATGTCACTTCGCCTGCCGTCCCCTCCCCCGTCACAATGGGGGCTTGCGGGCGAGCACTGCGCTGATAATCACCACGTACGCCGCCGCGTTTGCTTTCAAGCTGAACAGCGTCGATACACATATCCTTATCGACGGCTTTACACATATCGTAGAGCGTTAAACACGCGACCGACACCGCGGTAAGCGCCTCCATCTCAACACCCGTGCGCCCATTTAATCGGCACAGTGCCGTCACGTGGACACAGCCCTGCGCAGGGTCGATATCAAATTCAATGGAGACTTTGGAAAGCGCCAACGAATGACATAAGGGAATCAATTCATGGGTACGCTTCGCGGCCTGAATACCGGCAATACGGGCCGTTGCAATGACATCGCCCTTGGGTAACTCGCCATCACTTAGCAGCTTCAGCGTTTCTGGCTGCATTAAAATCCGCCCCGAGGCGACGGCCTCACGACGTGTTTCGTGCTTATCACCCACATCGACCATATTAGCTTCACCACGCGTATTGAGGTGGGTTAGCTGCATGTTTATCACCTATGTTTTAAAAATGTGCCATTGGGTTGAGTGCTAGCCCACGTACGCACCCAGTGAGTAATTGCATCGATATCATTAAGGTTTAGCGGGGTAATCCGGGGGTCAAGCTCAACCGGTGGTTGATCATCAAGCGCCACCGCCTGAATCGTCGCATCATGAAGAATAGACGGCTCTCCAATTCCCTTACGATACAGTACGAGCTTGGGAATGGGCCATGCTTTGAATCCTTCGACAATCACAAGGTCTGGCTCATGGTAAGCCATCATCGCCAGCAACGCTGCCAGGTCTGGCTCATCCTGACCCGGCGTTTCCTGCATTAGCGCAAAGCGTTCCCGTGAGGCGACCAGCATCGGTGCCGCCCCGGCGCTACGCAGCTCATAGCTATCTTTACCGGGTTTATCCACTTCAAAACTGTGATGGGCATGCTTTATGACAGCTACCTTTAGCCCTGCCTGGCGCAACCGTGGCAGCAACTGCGTTAGTAGCGTCGTTTTTCCCGTTCCACTCCAAGCGACAACGCCGAGTACGGGAAATGCAGTGGCTACATTACTTACCATATACATGTCTCCTTCCCTGGTAATGAATCCTGATAAGGACGAGGGAGCTGTTACTCCCCTTCGCGCTCACGAGGCAATAGCCAATTCAGTACGATACCTACGAGAGCCGCCAAGCTTACGCCCTGCAGGGTAAATTGACCTCCCCCAAATTGCATGCCGCCAATACCAAACACTAGAATCAACGACACCACCACCAGATTGCGTGGCGCGGTTAGCGACTGACCCGCACGTACTAGCGTATTCATTCCGACGACAGCAATCGAGCCAAACAGCAGCGTCATAATGCCGCCCATTACCGGACCTGGAATCGTTTGCAACAGTGCACCCAGTTTGGAAATAAAGGCCAGCAGAATGGCGATAATCGCCGCGACAATCATATAAACAGGGTTAAACGCCCGCGTCAGTGTTACGGCACCGGTTACTTCGGAATACGTCGTGTTGGGTGGGCCGCCAAACAGTGCCGCCACCATGGTCGCCAAACCATCGCCCAGCAATGTACGGTGCAGGCCCGGTTTTTCGAGATAATTTTTACGCGTTACCGAACCAATCGCCACCATATCTCCGATATGCTCAACCGCAGGCGCAATGGCCACAGGAATCATGAATAAAATAGCCGCCCAATGAAAGCTAGGCGCCGTAAAATTGGGTATTCCAAGCCAGGCCGCTTCATGTACCGGTGTAAAATCGACAACCCCCATCACCAGGGAGAGTGCATAACCGGTAACAATACCCCCCATAATGGGAATCAAACGCAGCAGGCCACGCCCAAATACCGCTAATACCAGCGTCACCAGCAGGCTGGCCATGGATAAAAAGATCGCTTGACCATAGCTGATATTGTCGCTGGTTTCCCCGGTTGCCATGCTAACGGCCACTGGCGCTAACGCCAGGCCAATCACCATGATGACCGGGCCAACCACCACCGCCGGTAACAAACGATTTAGCCAACCGATACCGCGTACGCGTATGATCTGGGAAATAATGACATACACAAGACCGGCTACCATTAAACCGCCAAGCGTCGCGGAAACACCGAAACTGGCAATAGACCCCTGAATAGGCGCGATAAACGCAAACGAGGACGCCAAAAATACCGGCACCGACTGCTTAGTAACCGCATGAAATATTAACGTTCCCGCACCGGCAGTAAAAAGTGCAACACTTGGATCCAGGCCCGTTAACAGCGGAACCAGTACCAACGCGCCAAATGCGACAAACAGCATTTGTGCTCCGGTCAGCAGTACCTTCGGCCAAGACTCGGACCGGCTGCCAGCATTACTCATCACTCAACTCCCAGGAATCAATTTATATCGAAAAGGCAAAAAAATGCCCCCAACGCGAAGCGTAAGGGGCACCGTTAGGCAAAACGCTTAACGCGTTCCAAATATCTTATCGCCGGCATCTCCCAATCCCGGCACGATATAACTATTCTCATCGAGTCGATCGTCTACCGAGGCCGTATAAATTTCCACGTCTGGGTAAGCATCCTGCACACGCTTGATGCCTTCGGGAGCAGCGACAAGAACAATGATCTTCATATGCTCACAGCCCCGCTCACGCAGCATGTCCAGTGTGGCGATCATGGAACCACCGGTTGCCAACATCGGGTCAATCACCAGCGCCATGCGCTCTTCAATATCGTTAGCGAATTTCGCAAAATACGGCACAGGCTGCAGCGTTTCTTCATCGCGATAAAGGCCGACAACGCTGACGCGCGCACTGGGAATCAAATCCGTAACGCCTTCCAGCATGCCTAAACCAGCCCGCAGAATGGGCACAACCGTTACTTTTTTACCTTTAAGTCGGCGTGTGGCGATAGGCTCGCCGTTCCAACCTTGAATTTCGTGATCCTCAAGCTCCAGGCCTTTCGTGGCCTCGTAAGTCAAGAGCTTGGCCACTTCACCTGCCAGTTCACGAAAGCTCTTGGTGCTCAAATCAGCTTCGCGCATCAGTCCCAGCTTATGTTGAACAAGCGGATGGTTAATGGCGTAGACACTCATGGGGCTTCCTCACTGCAGTGTGATATCAGGATAACGACTCAGGCCGCATCTTCAGGCATACAAAATTGCGCGCATTCTACCTGCATCTGTCCATCAGGTTAAGCGCTTTCGGGCAGTTGCCATTCAACGGGCGAACGTCCTTGCCCCAGCAGGAACTGGTTCGCTTGAGAAAACTGGTGATTGCCAAAAAAGCCCCGATGGGCAGACAGCGGCGAAGGATGGGGCGATTCCAGCACTAAATGGCGCCGCTGATCAATCAACGCTTTTTTCTGGCGCGCATGACTACCCCATAACAAAAACACGCACGGCGGAGCATGCTGACTTACCGTTTCGATTGCTCGATCGGTAAACGGCTCCCAACCTTTGCCGCGATGCGACGCGGCATTGCCTTGCTCAACGGTTAACGCCGTGTTTAACAGCAAAACGCCTTGTTTGGCCCAGCTAACCAGGCTGCCATGCGGCACCGGTTTAACGCCCACATCGTTTGCCAGTTCTTTATAAATATTGGCAAGCGACGGGGGGATTTTCACCCCCGGCTGAACAGAAAAGCTTAACCCATGCGCTTGACGGGGGCCGTGGTACGGGTCCTGACCTAGAATAACGACTTTCACCTCTTCCAATGGCGTCAGTTCAAACGCACGAAACCAATCAGAAGAGTGAGGGTAAATAACCTTTTTAGCCGCTTTTTCCTGAGCCAAGAACTGTTTCAACGCCTTCATATAGTCGGCTTGAAATTCATCACCGAGCCACCGGCCCCAGTCGTTCGTTAATGGATTAGTCATAAGTCCTTTTAACTTGATCAACGAGAGGCTCAACATAGGCAACTCCCATATCCCAAGGGAATTGAATCCAGCACTGCTGAGCCACTTCAGTGAGATATTGGTCAACCAGGGGGCGCCCTTCTGGCTTGGCATAGATAGTGACAAAATGCGCTTTAGGCATCATTTCACGTACCGCACGCGCGGTTTTACCGGTATCCACCAGATCATCGACCAACAGCCAACCTTCGCCATCATGGTCAACGCCCTTCATGATATTCAGACCGCCCTGATCCATATGGTCATAGCTTTTAATACAGATCGTATCAATCAGGCGCACGTTAAGCTCACGTGCAATAAGTGCCGCCGGGATTAACCCGCCACGGGTAATCGCCACAATACCCTTGAAGTCCCGCTCCATCATTTGGTGGCAAAGCTGACGCACATCTCGGTGCAGCTGGTCCCAGGAAATAATGAAGTGTTGGTGATAGCGTTCGCTGCTCATGAGAGGCGTTACTCGTCTTCGTTGAAAGAACATACCGCGAATACGCTGAAGCCAGCATCGCGAATTTTCTGAGAACCGCCCAACTCGGGTAGGTCAATAATAGTGGCGGTTTCTACGACATGCCCGCCAGAACGCTGAATAAGGTTGGCGGCGGCCAACATGGTGCCACCGGTAGCAATCAGGTCATCCATCAGCAGGATCCGGTCACCTTCCTGAAAAGCGTCAGAATGTAGTTCTACTTCCGAATGACCGTATTCCAGCTTGTAGGTTTCACTGATCGTTTTAAAAGGCAGTTTGCCTTTTTTGCGAACCGGTACAAAGCTACAACCTAGCTCATAGGCGAGCGGTGCACCGATAATGAAACCACGCGCATCAATCGCGGCGATGGCATCCAGGTTCATTTCCTGATAGCGATGCACGAAACTATCAATTAGTTTGCGAAACGCCGCACTGTTTTGTAATAACGGAGTGATATCACGAAAGTTCACCCCCTGCTCAGGCCAATCAGGAACGGTGCGAATAACCGACTTAATGTAGTCACCGTAGATGCTCATCGCGTCTCTCATAGATTAATAATAAATAGCCTGGGTAATTAACCCAGGAATAGAAACTTCGCTGCAAACAGCAAGGCCAGAATCACGACAGCAGGATTCAGGTCGCTAAACCGGCCTGAAAGCGTTTTAATTCCTACAAAGCTAATAAAGCCCAAGGCAATACCGTCAGCAATTGAAAACGTCAGCGGCATTGCCAATGCTGCAATTAATACCGGAGCAGCATCGGTTGGGTCTTCCCAGTTCGCATGGGATAAACTGCCCGCCATGAGTACCGCAACGTACAGCAGCGCACCGGCAGTGGCATAAGCCGGGATAGAGCCTGCTAACGGCGCAAAGAAAAGACTGATTAAAAACAGTACACCGACCACGACGGCTGTTAGGCCTGTTCGCCCACCCGATGCAATGCCCGCCGTTGATTCGATATAGCTCGTGGTGGTTGAGGTACCGAGTGCCGCGCCTGCCATCGATGCTGTGCTATCGGCCATCATGGCGCGCCCGATACGAGGCAGTTTGCCATCCTTGTCGAGTAGATTACCCCGATGAGCAACCCCTACCAGCGTGCCGGATGTATCGAACAGATCAACAAACAGGAACGCAAAAATAACGCTGAGCATCGCCACATCAAGGGCGCCCACCAGATCCATCGCCATAAAGGTAGGCGCGATAGAGGGCGGCATCGACATCACACCGTTGTATGCATTATGGCCCAACAGCATCGAAATGAGAGTAATGCCCAGGATACCGATTAATACCGCGCCCTTGACCCGCAGGTACGCCAACGCGGTAATCACAAAAAAGCCCAGCAATGAATAAAGAGCCGCTGGCTGTGAAAGATCTCCCATCGCGACCAGAGTCGCCGGATTAGCCACCACAATACCTGCGTTTTTAAGCGCAATCATGGCCAGGAAAAGCCCTATCCCTGCCGCAATCCCTAAGCGTAGCGAGAGTGGAATCGAGTTGATAATCCACTCACGGACTTTAAAAACACTCAGTACGAAGAATATCAAACCCGAGAAGAAGACCGCACCAAGCGCGGCTTCCCAGGTATATCCCATACCTAGCACCACGCCGTAAGTGAAGAAGGCGTTAAGCCCCATCCCCGGTGCTTGCGCAATGGGGTAATTAGCCCAAATCCCCATCACGAAGCAGCCAATCGCTGCCGCCACGCACGTCGCGACAAAGACAGCACCGTAGTCCATACCCGCTTCCGACAGGATGCTAGGATTTACGAAAATGATATAAGCCATCGTCAGGAACGTTGTGATCCCAGCGACCACCTCTGTTTTCACATTCGTATTTAGCTCAGTGAGCTTGAAATACTTATCCAGAAGTTTCATGTATGTTTTATCCTTCGCGCAAACGCAGTATGCGTCCCCTTGGAGCGAGAAAAGCCGCACATATTACCGAAAGCTCCCGCGCGATGCGAGTACCTAACGCACAGCCGGTTTAAGCGGAGCCACCTCCACTGACACTAACGCTAGCAATCTTCAGGCCATCAGCGAACCAGCAGGTCAGCCAACCACCCGCTGCTTTCTTATAATCGTTTAGCCAGCACGCGCTCGACCGTTTCGACAATCACCTGTGTTTGCGGATCAATTTCAATATTGACCTTATCGCCAGGCAGACGCTCTTTGAGCATGGTGCGTGAGAGCGTTTCGGGTATCAGATTCACACTGAACTCAATGCCGCTATCATCTGCCGCGCGACGCACGTCTCCGACCGTCAAACTGATACCATCAACACCGATATACCCCTTTTCAAACACAAAGCGGCCAATCGTGTCGGGTAGAGAAAACCAAAGCCGACGGTTATTGGGAGCTTCTTCTATCGCGACGACGTTGGCCATACAGATAATATGGCCGGACATCGAATGCCCCCCAATCTCGTCGCCAAACCGTGCAGCACGCTCTATATTGACGCGCCCACCCGGTTCAAGTGCACCAAGATTAGTCAAGCGCAGGGTTTCTCGCATCAAATCAAAGCTAACGTTATCGCCTTCAATAGCAGTAACCGTTAAACACACGCCGTTATGGGCCACTGACGCACCAATTTCCAACCCCTCACGCATTTCGGGTGGCAATGCCACTACATGGGTTCGAAACGCGTCAAGTTCATGCACCTCTACTATACTTGCGGTGCCCTGTACGATGCCGGTAAACATAATCCACCCTTACTACGTCGCTGTGAAAGCGCCTATTCAAACACGAAATCAACCCGGCGCAAGTTTATCCGTGAGAAGTTAACAATGCGCACACCGCACCCGGGAAAGTATGATGAGCAGCATGCGTGACGCTAATCAAATGCTTTGATGGACGCAAAGCAAAGTGCGGTACGGCTAAAAACGTTTAAAAACGCACGACTGCGCCTAATCAAGCGGCTACACGCGTAAAGCAGCCGGTTTCAATTGACAAAGAGGAAGGGGCTGCTTAGACTTTCGGCCCATGTAATGGCGCCGATTTGTACCCATATTGCGGGCGCCCACCAAGCCACAGGTTTGGTGAAGTGCAGCTAAAAGGGTGTGTCCAGCGTTGATGGCCACCCGAAAGGGTGGCCTTTTTTTTATTCCTCGCCCTACGCTTGCTCCCTTGCACTCCGTCTTTGGCCTCCTATTAAGGCAGACGCTATGATTGAACTTAGCAACGTCAGTAAAACTTATGGCAGCGGCAATAACGCCGTTCACGCCTTGAAAGATGTTAATTTGAACGTACCTAGAGGCGCTATTCACGGCGTTATCGGCCTATCCGGCGCTGGGAAATCCACGCTAATCCGTTGCGTTAACTTACTTGAGCGGCCAACCAGTGGCAGCGTGACCGTGGATGGCCAAGAGATGACTCGCTTAAACGGCGGCGCCCTAAACCAGGCACGTCACCGCATTGGCATGATTTTCCAGCACTTCAACTTGCTTACTACGCGGAACGTGTTTGATAACGTTGCTCTGCCGCTTGAACTGATGGGTGAAAAACGTAGCGCCATTCAACACCGCGTACTCCCGCTACTGGAAATGGTCGGGCTGGCGGACAAAGCCAAACAGTATCCCGCGCAGCTCTCGGGTGGCCAAAAGCAGCGTGTTGCTATCGCCCGCGCTCTGGCCAGCCAACCCAATGTACTGCTGTGTGATGAAGCAACATCGGCATTAGATCCACAAACTACCGGCTCTATTCTTGAGTTGCTGCGTGATATTAATCACCAGTTGGGTATCACTATTTTGTTGATTACCCATGAAATGGAAGTGGTTAAGTCAATTTGCCACCGCGTAAGCCTTATTTCCAACGGCACACTCGTGGAGGACGCAGAAGTCGGCGACTTTTTCACGGCCCCCAGCACTCAGCTTGGCCGCGAATTTTTGAACGATTTTCTCCAGCTTAGCCCCCCTAAAGAGCTGATCGAACGCTTAAGCGATACGCCAGGAGAGACCTCTCACCCCGTCGTACGCCTAACGTTTTCTGGCGATGCCGTCTCAACACCGCTTATCTCCCGCCTGGCCCGCGAGTGCAATGTGGATGTCAGCATTTTACAGGCCAAAGTCGAGTCCATTCAGGACCGCACCTTAGGGCTTATGATTGCAGAACTGCTTGGCACGACAGAGCAGACGCAACAGGCAATGGATTATCTTCAGTCTCACCAGTTAGAAGTCGAGGTACTTGGTTATGTCCAGCGCAATGTTTGACCTTATTTTACAGGCCACGCTGGATACGCTGTATATGGTGGCCATCTCTGGCGTCATTTCGACACTGCTCGGCCTACCATTAGGCGTATTGTTGTACGCGACACGGCCAAGGCAAATTCTAGCCCAGCCAGTGCTTAATCAGGTATTGAGCATTATTACTAATATTGGCCGCTCGATTCCTTTCATTATTTTGATGGTAGCCATCATCCCGTTCACACGTATGCTGGTAGGCACCTCGATAGGCATCAACGCCGCATCAGTTCCCCTAACCATTGCGGCCATCCCTTTTGTGGCGCGTCTGATAGAGGGCGCACTCAATGAGGTGTCGCCGGGCCTGGTAGAATCTGCTCAGTCCATGGGCGCAACCCCGTGGCAGATTATTCGCAAGGTACTTGTACCAGAGGCACGGGGCGGCATCATTACAGGCTTAACCATTACGCTGGTAACGCTAGTCAGTTACTCCGCTATGGCGGGTGCGGTAGGTGGTGGCGGCCTGGGGGACCTGGGCATCCGTTATGGGTACAACCGTTTTAACCCCACTATTATGCTGATTACCGTGATTATTTTGGTGGTCATGGTGCAAGGCTTTCAAAGCCTGGGCGACTATCTGGTGCGCAAAAGTGATCGTAAATAGTGATCGTAATTGGCCATGCTCGCTTATAACAAAAAAACATTAGAATTATTTTTCTTATTCCAATACTATTAAAAAATGACGATACAACGTATTAGGAGACTTATCATGCAAAAACTAATAATTGGTAGCCTGACAGCCTTGGCACTGGCCGTTAACGTTGCAAACGCAGAAACCCGCACGCTGAAAATGGGTACCGTTGCCGGCCCCGAAACTGAAGTAATGGAAGTGGCGGCGCGGATTGCCAAAGAAGAGTACGACCTTAATGTCGAAATTATCGAATTTACCGACTACGTAACGCCCAACGTTGCACTGGCCGACGGTAGCCTTGATGCCAACGCCTACCAGCACGCTCCTTACTTGAATGCCATGGTTAGCGATCGCGGCTATGACCTTGCCGTTGCAGGCTATACCTTTGTTTATCCGATCGGTGCTTATTCAGAAAAATTCGATAGCATTGAAGATCTGCCCGACGGCGCGCAGATTGCACTGCCCAACGACCCTTCCAATGAAGGTCGTGCGTTGATTTTGATGCATAACGAAGGCCTGATCACACTGAACGACCCGGAGTATCTGGAAGCCACGCCGATCGATATCGCCGAGAATCCGCGCAACTTCCGCTTCCGTGAAATTGAAGCTGCCCAGTTGCCCCGTGTATTGCGCGATGTCGACATGGCATTTATCAACAACACGTTCGCCCAGCCAGCTGGCTTGAAGCTTGACGATGCCCTGATCAAAGAAGGGCCTGAGTCTCCCTACGTGAACCTTATTGCCGTACGCGGCGGTGACGAAGAGCGTGAAGATATTCGCCAACTAGTGGATGCCTATCAGCGCGACGAAGTAGCAGCCAAAGCTGAAGAGCTGTTTAAAGGCGCTGCCGTGCCGGGCTGGACTGAATAACCCCTTCAGCAAGCACCTCATCAGGCCGACCTTAGTGTCGGCCTGATGCGTTTATGACGAGATGATGATGCCAACCATTAATTACGCGCTACTCAACCGCCAGCTCGAAGCCCTGCTTGATACACGCGACTGGCTTACCAACAGCGCTCAAATGTGCGCGTTTATTCAGCAGGAAGTACCTGACCTAAACTGGGTAGGGTTTTATCTTCAGCGTCAACCCGAGATCCTGGGGCTAGGGCCTTTTCAGGGCAAGCCCGCCTGCCACCCCATCCCTTTTAGCAAAGGCGTATGCGGAGCCGCAGCGCGCCAGCAGCAAACACAGCGGGTCGATGATGTACACGCCGTCGCAGACCATATTGCCTGCGATGCCGACTCACGCTCCGAGCTGGTCATTCCTATTGTGATAGAAAGCTTTCTATGGGGCGTTCTAGACCTGGACAGCCCACTACCTGCGCGCTTTACCGCAGACGATCAGGCAGGAATCGAAGCGCTAATAGCGACTTTTCAGCGCCAAACAGATCTACCGACCCGCTAGTGATAAGCATGTAGATGAATGGTGCAGTAAGCGCGAAAAATAACGTCGCTCATGGATAGCTCAGAGCGGCGGCGCGCTTTTCTTAGCGTTTGGTTGAATATTTCTTCTGCCTTATAGCGGCTCAACCCTAGCTCTTGAGCCGTATGAAAATACTCATCAAGCTCCACACTCTCACTATTATCGCTCACTAGCGGCGGTTTATTTGCAGATTTATGGCCTAACTTTAAGCCACCAAAAACTGAGGCCCAACGGGGCAATAAATTAAGATACATATCTTCATCCTTGAATCATGTTCATGGAGAGAGTTGTTCATCACAGCGCGAATTCCCGCATAGCGCCATGCCAATAGCTATACACATATTGTACTTTATGAAGCATGACGTTATCGTGACAGGCATCATCTCACGCCAAAAGACACAGCGTACCAAGCCCCCTGATCTCCGGGCGTTACACCCGACAAGGTAAGCTGTGTCTGAATAGCAATGCTGCGCGCAATAAACGTGCACGGCATGAGAACGACGCTAAACAAAAAAAACCCGTGCTTTAAAAAGCACGGGGCTAACAATTTGGTAGGACCAGGCGGATTTGAACCGCCGACCTCCACGATGTCAACGTGGCGCTCTAACCAACTGAGCTATGGTCCTAAATAGAAAAGGTTGCGATGATGGTAGGACCAGGCGGATTTGAACCGCCGACCTCCACGATGTCAACGTGGCGCTCTAACCAACTGAGCTATGGTCCTGTCGTGCAACGGATGCGTATTCTACTTATTTATCACTGCATTGCAAGCTAATTTTTTCTTTCTGAACAACCCACTCACGCCCTATCTCGCTATAAAATCGCTACGTAAGTGGGTATTTAAATTTTCAGCGTTTTAAACCGCCCACTCCTCTTTCTAAAGCAGGAAACCAATAATGCTCGCCCCTCTCCTTGCCCCTCTCCTTGCGTGCATAGCGTTAATACCACTGCTTGCAACACTGATTGCACGCATCCCTCTTCGCTGGTGGTGGATCCGCTGCTTTGAATTCCCTCGCGTTCAAATAGCAACTCTGTCGCTGCTTTGTGGGGTATCCGCTCTCGTCTTTCTATCGCCTGGCAATTGGCGTACCGCGATTTGGGTTATCGTTCTCATCACCGTCGCTTTACAAAGCCAATATATCTTGCCTTGGACCCGGCTATGGCCAGTGGACGTTAAAAACGCATCCAAGCAGTCTTCCAGCAAACAGCACATTACGCTTTTAATTGCCAATGTGCTGACGCCTAATCGGCACACGGAAGGATTACTGGGGATGATCCAGCAACACCAGCCGGATATCATTTTAACCATTGAGCCTGATCAGTGGTGGCAGGATAAGCTCGACCCCGTGCTAGCAGAACGCTGGAAATATAACGTTAAAGTGCCTTTAGATAACTTGTACGGCATGCATCTTTATTCGCGCTTGCCACTAAAAGACACCTCCGTTAAATGGCTAATTCAGGAGGATATCCCTTCCATTCATACTCAGGTGCAGCTTGAAAGCGGCGATTATATTCGCCTATATGCCGTCCGCCCTCGCCCACCTGCACCATCAGAAAGCGAAAAGTCGTTATGGCGTGATGCCGAACTTTTATGGGTGGGCCAAGAGGTGCACCAAACGCCCCAGCCTACCCTGGTGGCTGGCGATCTGAATGACGTCGCCTGGTCACGTACCACTCGACTATTTTGCAGGGTTAGCGGCATGCTTGACCCTAGGCGCGGACGGGGCATGTTTAGTACCTTCCACGCCAAGAACCCCTTATTACGCTGGCCTCTTGATCACATTTTTGTAACCAACCACTTCACCCTGGTCAACATGCAGCGCCTTGATGCCTTTGGGTCTGACCACTTTCCTATTCTCGCCACCCTATGCTATCAGCCCTCTCGCCAAAATGAGCAGGAGCGACCCGAAGCAGACAGCGAAGAGCATCAACAAGCCAGCGAAACGATTCAAAAAGGCAAAACCGAGAAGCAACTAACCTGATCGACGGGTTACTCCGGAACGCCTCCCTGGGTCAATACGCCTGGATCCAAAAGGCGTTCCAGTGTTTTACGATCCAGATCCGTCTCTTCCTCAGCAACATCAATGATAGGCCTACCTGCCTGGTAGGCTTTTTTAGCCACTGCCGCCGCGGCATTATAGCCAATCACGCTATTAAGCGCGGTCACCAGAATCGGATTTCGAGCCAAGGGGACTTGCAAGTTATCTTCTCGCACCTTGAACGTTGCAATTGCTCTATCCGCCAGTAACCGTGACGTATTACTCATTAGCGTAATCGCCGTGAGCAAATTCGTTGCCACCAGTGGCAGCATGACGTTCAACTGAAAATTACCGCTCTGGCCTGCCACGGTAATGGCGGCATCCAACCCAATCACCTGGGCTGACGCCTGCGCTGCCGACTCAGGAATCACAGGATTAACTTTGCCCGGCATGATGGAACTACCCGGCTGAAGCGCCTCAAGCTCAATTTCGCCGAGCCCAGCCAAGGGGCCTGAGTTCATCCAGCGTAAGTCGTTGGCAATCTTCATAATGACGCACGCGAGGCCTTTTAACTGCCCGGATAGTTCAACGGCGGCATCCTGAGATGAAAGACTGGCAAAAAAACTATCGTTGGGTGCAAAATTAAGCCCGGTTTGCTCGCTTAGCTCTTTGGCTACCTGCTCAGCGAATCCCTCAGGTGCATTAATACCCGTACCAACCGCTGTCCCACCCTGCGCCAAGCGGCATAGCCTGCTCATCGCGCTGTCGAATCGCTCAATAGCCTGCCCTAATTGACTCGACCAGGCCCCGAGTTCCTGGTCCATGCGTAACGGCATCGCATCCATTAAATGGGTGCGTCCCGTTTTGACAACATCTTTTAGCTCCTCGGCACGCTGATCAATACAGGTCTTTAAATGCTCAAGTGCTGGCTTGAGAGACTCATTAACCGCAATCGCTGCTGACACATGTATGGCGGTTGGGATAACGTCATTGCTTGATTGCCCCATATTCACGTGATCATTAGGCGTCACATCGACACCTTCACGACTTGCCAAGGTAGCCAATACTTCATTCACGTTCATATTGGTAGAAGTGCCCGAGCCCGTTTGAAAAATGTCGATCGGGAACTGGTCGTCGTGCTGCCCGTTAATCACAGCCTGTGCTGCGTTTTGAATAGCCTTGGCTCTAGCATCATCCAACAGGCCCAACTGCTGGTTAGCCCGCGCTGCAGCCAGCTTTATCCGCGCTACGGAATGGATAAACGCGGGGGGCATAGGGGTGTGAGACACCGGAAAATTATTAATGGCCCGCTGCGTTTGAGCGCCATAAAGCGCGGAAGAAGGCACTTCAAGCTCACCCATGCTATCGCGCTCGATACGAGTATCCATATGATTCTCTCCTTTGAGTGGTAATCAACCTTATCTACAAGCGATCACGTGGGCAAATCCCTTCTCAACCGCTGCCGTTATTCAAACTAGACGCTCCAACCGGCCAGGTAAACCGTCATGTCCCATCATGCTCACATTAAGCCTGCCTCTTTATATTGCAGCGCACAAAAACGACTGCTATGCTGCACTGCAGAAGCGCTAAACTAATGGCATTTTATT
Source organism: Halomonas sp. AOP7-E1-9 (assembly GCF_052376035.1). Taxonomy (NCBI): domain Bacteria; kingdom Pseudomonadati; phylum Pseudomonadota; class Gammaproteobacteria; order Oceanospirillales; family Halomonadaceae; genus Halomonas; species Halomonas sp. AOP7-E1-9. The sequence goes on along the minus strand of NZ_JBQSVC010000020.1, from coordinate 7,167 downwards.
GTTCAGGCAGGAGTTTCATAATGAATACATTCAACACAAATGAAATGAACCAGCAGTTTGATAACGTCTTTATGGCCCCTGCACGCGCTTATGCTGCGCTAACGATTGATTATGCCGAAAAGATGCTGAACGCTCAGGTGGAGGCAAACCAGGCTTATGCTGAGACGGGTATTAATCAATTGCGCCAGCTAACCAGCGTTAAAGATCCGCAAGGATTGCGTAATTATATGGAAGGCCAACAGCAGGTTGTTAAGCAGCTAGCGGAACGTGTGAAAGGCGATGCCGATAAAGTGGTTTCGCTTCAGCAAGATTATTTCAAGAAAAGCCAAAAACTAACCGAAGAAAACGTGAAACAAGCACAGGCTGCTGCTGGCAAGATGCGTCAAACGACCTGATTTTTTTTAAGTTCTGAACACTTAATCATTAGATGCCCGCTGATCCACTCAGCGGGCTTTTGCTTACCAGCCAAGTGCAGACTTAACAAACGGGATTGTCAGTTTACGCTTAGCCGACAAGGAAGCCTGATCCAGAGTTTCAATCGCCTTACATAAATCGCCTAATTCGCGAGGTCCGCGGTGCAAAATATAGCGCCCTACGTCATCGGGTAGCTGCATTCCCCTGACATTGGCGCGCAGCCTAAGCGCGGCCAAACGGCTTTCGTCATCCAAAGGGTGTAAATGAAACGTCACTCCCCAGGTAAGGCGTGAAGCAAGGTCCGGTAGCACAACCTCAAGCTGGCGCGGAGGTGTGTTAGAGGCGATAACAAGCTGTTTGCCAGCATCGCGCAGGCGATTAAACGCATGAAACAGGGCTTCTTCCCACCGTTTTCGGCCAACGACATACTCAAGATCATCAATCGCGACTAAATCCAATCGCTCTATATCTTCAAGCATCAGGGGCGGAAAATGCCCCAAGTCAGCTAACGGTAAATACAAGGCCCGCATATCCGCATCGGAAGCCGCATGGCAGGCGGCCTGAAGCAGGTGGCTTTTGCCGCTGCCTTGCGCACCCCATAAATAGATAAACGGCTCTGCATTCGGCTGAAATTGTTGTGTCAGATGTTCAACCAGTGGAGCATTCGCGCCTGAAGCGTAATAGTTATTGAAGGTTGCATCATCGCGCAACCCTACTCCTAACGGCAGCTGTGCCGGCACTCGGCTCATGGTGACTCCCTTTCGTCGTGACGCCCCAGCTCATTATGGTGATGTAAAGGCGTTAGCGAGCCTTGTTCTGCATTATAAAAGGTGCTGTGTTTATAACGATCGTTAAGCTCTCTAAGCAGCACCATAAAAACAGCTGCAACGGGTAACGCTAACAGCACACCGGTAAACCCAAATAAATTCCCACCCGCCAGTACAGCAAAAATAACGGCGACAGGATGCAAACCAATTTTATCGCCCAATAGTTTGGGCTGCAGTATGACACTTTCTGCAGCTTGACCGATACTAAATACCACGATCACACCAAGCACCGCCCACCACGTACCGAATTGAAATAATGCAACAATTAAGGCGACGGCAATGCCAACAATAAACCCCAAAAAGGGTACGAAACTTACCAGGCCGGCCACAAACCCTATCAACAAACCAAAGTTAAGCCCCATCACGGTAAGACCGGTCGCGTAAATAACACCCAGGCACAACATCACCAAAAGCTGGCCGCGTAAAAAAGAGGACAGCACTTCATCGCAACGCCGCGCTAAGCGAAACGTATCATCAGCCCATTGCCTTGGCACCAGGCTTGCAAGATTGCGCAGCATCCGTTTCCAGTCGAGGAGTAAATAAAACGTCACGACAGGAATCAAAGCGATATAAGTAATCCATGTCATAAAGGCCATACCTGAGCGGCCAATTTGGCCTAGCGCTTGAGCCAGATACCCTCCCGCATCACGCCAGTTTTCCACCAATACTTCACGCACATTGATTAACTCGGCACGCAAATCGTAGCCCGTCCACTCCTGAACCTGTGGCGCCAGCACATTCTCAATCCACATGAACATGTCAGGCATCACTTCCCCTAGCTGCTTGATTTGTTGAATCACCAGCGGAATAAAAATCAATAGACTCGCCGTTAATACAATAAGCAGCACCAGAAATACCAGGCTCACGGCGAAAGGTCGTTTCATTCCCAGCCGCTGAAAGTAGTTAGTCAGCGGGTCAGCTAAATAGGCTAATACCATGCTGGCAATAAAGGGCATCAACACCGAATTAAGTACATACACCAGCCCAATGAAAATCGCGAGCAGGCCAACCCCTAACCATGAATTTCGCATTACATGACTCTCCTTCCTGGATCCATCAATAGCGCTTTGTACGCTTAATAATAACAAAAGTTGGAGGTACACTGACCCAACATGTATACCGGCGATGCGACCCGCGCCGCTGGGTGTTACAATCTTCTGCAGTTATTGCCCAGCACTGGCCATTTCGCCAGCACTACCCCGTACTGCTATAGGCTTCACAGGAACTGTCATGACCGAGACTTCCACTTCTCCGGCTACTCCTTCACTCAGCTATAAAGATGCAGGTGTCGATATTGATGCCGGAAATGCCCTAGTTGACCGCATTAAACACGTTGCCAAACGTACCACACGCCCCGAAGTAATGGGCGGGTTAGGCGGCTTTGGCGCACTATGCGAGCTGCCAGCAGGTTACAAGCAGCCTGTACTGGTGTCTGGCACCGATGGCGTAGGCACCAAGCTACGTCTCGCCATGGACCTTGGTAAACATGACACTATCGGCATCGACCTGGTAGCCATGTGCGTTAACGATTTGATTGTTGCAGGTGCTGAGCCGCTGTTATTCCTTGACTACTATGCCACGGGCAAGCTGGATGTGGATATCGCGGCAGATGTTGTCACGGGTATTGGTGCGGGGTGTGAACTGGCAGGCTGCGCTCTGGTGGGTGGTGAAACCGCCGAAATGCCGGGCATGTACGAAGGCAGTGACTATGATCTAGCCGGTTTTTGCGTTGGTGTGGTGGAAAAATCCGAAATTCTTGATGGCAGTAAAGTGGCAGAAGGCGATGTTCTTCTTGGGCTTGCCTCCTCAGGCCCTCACTCCAATGGCTACTCACTGATTCGTAAGATCCTTGACGTCAGCAATGCCTCTCTCGACACCCAGGTAGATAATGCCCCACTGGGTGATGCATTAATGGCGCCAACTCGTATCTACGTCAAATCATTACTTTCACTAATGCGTGGCACCTCTATTCCGGTTCATGCGCTTTCCCATATTACCGGCGGCGGCCTGCTGGAAAACATTCCGCGCGTACTACCTGATACGTTAGCAGCGCATATTGATATTAATACGTGGCAGCGCCCCGCGGTTTTCGATTGGCTTCAGGCCCAAGGCAATGTTAACGAAGTCGAAATGCACCGCGTGCTTAACTGCGGCATCGGTATGGTACTGGTGATTCCTGCGGCTGAAGCTGACCAGGCCATGGCTCATCTTCAAGCTCAAGGTGAAACGGTTTATCGTATCGGTCATATTACCCAACGTCAGGAAGAAGAGGTGGTGCTGGAGAACCTGTCAGCATGAGTGGTACCGAATATCCCAGCGACACGATTACCGACATGACGCCAGAACCTACCGGGCCACGGCGGGTCGTTGTGCTGATTTCAGGCAGTGGCAGTAATCTTCAAGCGTTGATTGATGCGCAGTCGCATGATCGTTTAGGTGGCGAAATTGTGGCGGTGATCTCCAACGTGGCTGACGCTTATGGTTTGAAGCGCGCCCACGAGGCCGGCATCGAGGCCGTCGCCCTGCCTCATCGTGAATATGACAACCGCGAGGCTTACGACGGCGCGCTGATTAAGGTGATTGAGCGTCATGAACCCGACGTGATTGTGCTGGCTGGCTTTATGCGTATTTTAACGCCGCGCTTTGTACAACGCTTTTTGGGTCGGATGCTGAATATTCACCCCTCACTGCTGCCCGAGTACCAAGGGTTAAATACCCATGCACGGGCGTTGGCCGACAAAGTAACCAGCCATGGTTGCAGCGTGCATTTTGTTACCGAAGAGCTGGATGGCGGCCCCGTAGTTCTGCAAGCAGAATTAGCGGTCACTCCTGAGGATAACGCAGAGACGCTTAAAGAGAAGGTCCACGCCCGCGAGCACCTGATTTACCCAATCGCCGTACAGTGGTTTTTAGAGGGGCGGCTACAGTACAGCGCGGAAGGCGCTAAAATGGACGGCCATCTTCTGCCTGAACATGGTATGCGCCTTTCTCATGCCGATGCCGCTGAAGAACTTGATGAAGAGTTGGATGAAGACAGCGACGTGTAGTTGACCGACCTGTCGGTTACTGTTCGCAGAAACGCGCACAGTAAATAGAAAGTAAGGCCTTACGGGAACCGTAAGGCCTTACTTTTAGGACTACTTAACAGGCGTATCGATTACGTGCGCGGCAACGTAACACCACGCTGTCCCATGTATTTCCCGCCTCGATCTTTATACGACGTTTCGCACTCCTCGTCGGACTCTAAAAACAGCATTTGCGCCACACCTTCGTGAGCATAAATCTTGGCGGGCAAATTGGTCGTGTTAGAGAACTCAAGCGTTACGTGCCCTTCCCATTCCGGCTCAAGCGGCGTGACGTTCACGATAATACCGCAACGCGCATAGGTTGATTTGCCCAGGCAAATAGTCAGCACGCTGCGCGGAATACGAAAATACTCAACCGTTCTAGCTAACGCAAACGAGTTAGGCGGAATAATGCAAACATCACCTTTTACGTCCACAAAGCTTTTTTCGTCAAACGCTTTAGGATCAACGATGGCCGAGTGAATGTTGGTAAACACCTTAAATTCATCGGCACAGCGGACATCGTAGCCATAGCTGGATGTGCCGTAAGAGATCACTCGCTGATCATTAACATAGCGAACCTGCTCTGCTTCAAACGGTTCAATCATGGCATCACTTTGTGCCATGCGACGAATCCACTTATCTGATTTGATACTCATGTGTTACTTCATCACTCGCTAAAAGAAATAGTGGGCCCATCGCTTTCGCTGCCATTTACTGACTGGGCAACTTGCCTGGCAATCTCTGCAAACGCTTGGCTTACCGAGCTATCAGGCTCTGAGATAACGCTTGGAGTACCCGAGTCTGCCAGCTCTCGAATGGACAACGTCAATGGCAGCCGTCCCAGTACGGTTGTCTGGTACTCTTTGGCAATGCTATCCCCTCCTCCTGTACCAAAAATTGCGGCCTCATGACCACAGTTTTCACAGTGGTAAAGGCTCATGTTTTCAACCACACCAAGCACCGGAACATTCACCTTGCGGAACATTTCGATACCTTTACGCGCATCCAACAGCGCGATATCTTGCGGGGTGGTCACAATAACCGCCCCCGTTACTGGCACTTTTTGCGCCAGTGTCAGCTGTATATCGCCGGTGCCTGGGGGCATGTCAATCAGTAGGAAATCAAGATTATCCCACTGTGTTTGTGTGAGCATTTGCTGAAAAGCCCCCACCACCATTGGCCCGCGCCAGACCATCGCTTCACGCGTATTGACCAAAAAGGCCATCGACATGGCTTGAAGGCCATGGGCATTCAACGGTAAAAACTGGTTGTTGTCAGTCGCTTCGGGGCGGACACCCTCCTTCACACCAAGCATTTGCGCCTGGCTTGGACCATAAATATCCGCATCCAGTACGCCCACACGATAACCCTGAGCAGACAGTGCCAGCGCCAGGTTAACGGTGACGGTCGATTTACCAACCCCACCTTTTCCCGAGGCCACTGCGACAATATGTTTAACGCCGTCCATTAGTCGCGCTCCTATAATCCAGGCAAAAACTATTCACGTTGTGCCAAATGATACTCTGTGGCCACGTATTCATAAACCAACAAACAAAAACGGATGCTGGGGCTACCAGCATCCGCCTGTCAATTCGTCTGGTTGATTCAGACGAATACGCTTAATTATTGCTTTGCTGTTGGCTCTGTGACTGGTTGTTATCGCTTTCGTTTGCAGGTGCCTGATCCGTTGCGCCGCCCTCAGATGAAGCGTCATTTGCTGCATCATCGGCGCTACCTAAACGCTGATCAAGGGAAGAAAGCTCGTCTCGCCAACCACTTAGCTGAGACTCCAGTTGAGATAAGGTTTCTTCACGCGCTTCAATATCGCTATTAATGTTAGCAACTTCATTACGACCAAGATCAAGCGCAACCATCAAGTCTTCCATTTCGCCACGCACCTGTTCCAGGCTCTGCGACTCCTCTTCACGAAGCTCGACCAATGAATCGACTTCGTTTTGAAGCTCATCACGCTCAGAGGTGAGGGAGTCACGGGTATTTTCCAACTCATCCAGTTCACTTTGTGCCGAAGCTACCTGCTCCTCAAGGCCAGAGAGCGCTTCACTAGCTTGACGGCTCTGCTCTTCAAGTTCAGCAAAATCATCTTCAGCGCTACTTAGTGCTTCAACCGCTTGCTGACGCTGCTCTTCAGCCTGTTGGCGTGCGGTTTCAGCCTCTTGCCGCGCTTCATCAGCGCTCTGCTGGGCTTCTTCTATCTGCTGAAGTGTCGCTTCAGCATTATCACGGGTTGTTGTGATTTCATCGCGCTCATCGCGCAGTGACTGCATATCACCCTGGGCGTTTTCCAGCTCCTGGTTTAAAGCATTCACTTCATTTTGAAGTTCATCTCGTTGAGCTTCTAATGCTTCAAGGCGCGTCTGGATAGTAGCCACGTCATTCTGTGCGCTTTCCAACGCAGAACTGGCTTCATTACGCTGCTCTTCAAGCTGCGCCACCTCTTCCTGCATGTCCGCTAAATTGGTTTCTGCCTGATCTATTTCCTGGATACGGCGGCTATAACGACGGTTGTCCTGTTCAGCACTTGCCAGTTGCCCTTCAAGCGCTTCAACACGCTCTTTATGAGTGCCTGCGTTGGACTGCGCCATGATCGCCCAAATAACGGCAATGGCGGCGATACCCGCGATAGCCCTGACTCGGTTATCTTTAAATAGTGTTTTGGCATCCAGCCTGCTCGCAGGCGTCTGATGATCCGAATGGTTTTCTTCTGACATTCTGCGTCCCTCTCTCTACCAGGCTACCGATATCAGCAGCGTTAATGATGCGTTTAGCGCATATCGTCCATTACAAGCATACACAGCAAATGGCATCTAGCCAGTCCACTAGCAGATTCAATGCATTAG
>NZ_JBQSVC010000019.1:0-65597 GCF_052376035.1 Halomonas sp. AOP7-E1-9 | reverse complement strand
GCCTTTTGCTCAGTGATCAGCCCATTTCATTTCACCCACCCGCGTTGCTTGAAGTCCGCCATTGCAAAACTCCGTTGCTACACACACTGTTCAAGCATTGTTCGTTTTAGGCGTTTCTGCAATGTCGGGCTCGATGGGGGCGGAGGCATTCCGCGTGGGAGAAACGCTCATAGACTAAAGTTCAGCGCAGCGAATGGCTATAGAGGCGGCGTAACATGTTACGCTAGTTGGAGTTAGCACCAAGGTTTCTAACATACGGTCACTTCTCCGTTTCCCGTGTCGAGTTAAGGCGAATTCATGATCATTTCAAGCCCTTCTGATTACCGGCAAGCCGCCAAGCGGCGTGTTCCTCGTTTTTTGTTTGATTACCTTGATGGCGGCTCGGTCACGGAAAGCACGCTGCGCAGCAATGTGGAGGCGTTGCAGGCTATTCCTTTACGTCAGCGCGTGCTGCAGGGGGGCGGTACGCCGTCGCTTGAAACTGAAATTTTAGGCAGCCAGTGGAAAATGCCGGTTGCGCTGGCACCGGTGGGCGCCACGGGCATGTATGCTCGGCGCGGCGAAGTGCAGGCTGCGCGCGCGGCAGAAAAGGCGGGGATTCCCTATACGCTCTCCACCGTTTCGGTTTGCTCGATTGAGGAAGTGGCGAAAAATGCCCACGGCGAGCAGTGGTCGCAGCTTTACGTGCTGAAAGATCGCGGCTTTATGAAAAATGCCCTGGAGCGCGCCTGGGAAGCGGGCATGAAAACGCTAGTGTTTACCGTGGATATGCCGCTGCCGGGTTCGCGCTACCGTGACCGTCGCTCGGGTATGTCAGGCCCCAATGCCAAGCTGCGCCAGTACGCTCAGGCAATCACCCACCCGCAGTGGGCGTTTGATGTAGGGCTTAAAGGCAAGCCACTGTCGTTCGGTAACATCGAGGCCTACACCGGGCGCGAAATGAACATGGACGACTACATGGGCTTTCTGGCGAAAAACTTTGACCCCTCCATTAGCTGGAGCGAGCTTGAGTGGATTCGTGAGAGCTGGAAGGGCAAGCTGATCATCAAAGGGTTGTTGGATAAAGAGGATGCGCGAGATGCGGTACGCATGGGGGCCGACGGTATCGTGGTGTCCAACCACGGTGGGCGCCAATTAGATGGGGCTATTTCTACCGCCCAAGCGCTACCGCATATTGCCGAGGCCGTGGGCGATGAACTGACGGTACTGGCGGATTCCGGCGTGCGCTCTGGGCTTGATGTGGTGCGTATGCTGGCGCTAGGCGCCCAGGGCGTTCTACTGGGCCGTGCTTACGTTTACGCCTTGGCCGCACGGGGCGAGCAGGGCGTTTCCCATCTGTTGGATCTAATCGCCGCCGATATGCGTGTCACCATGACGTTGATCGGCGCCAACTCGCCCGCCGAGATCAACTCAAGCCACTTGGATGCTGTGGTTAAAGAGATGAAAAGGAGCGAGTAGCACACGCGGACTGTTGGATGGCCCAACGTGGTGGCTTGGTAGCCACTTCCAGGCGAATGTTGGCTGATGATGGCGTCAATCGGTATCATATTACGAATGCTGCTATCATTAAGCCATCTTACCGCGAGCTTCTATGACCCAATCTAAAACGCCCTTCATTGTGGTACTGAGCCTGGCATTGACCATGATGCTGGGTCCGTTTTCCATGGATACGTACTTGCCGGCCTTTCCGGTCATTGGCGAGTCGCTGGGGATATCTCAGCAGGCCGTATCGTTAAGCGTTTCGGTGTATGTGTTCGCGATGGCTGTGGGGCAGCTCATTGGCGGGGCGCTTTCGGACCGCTTCGGTCGCCAGCGTGTATTGATGAGCGGGCTGGCAATTTTTGCGCTCGCAAGCATTGTCATCGGCATGGCGGAATCCTTGAACACTCTGCTTAGCGGGCGGGCCGTTCAAGCCATTGGCGCGGGGTTAACGCTGGTGTCGGTACCGGCACTGGTGCGCGACCGGGTGGCGGGCCGTGATGCCGCGAAGCTGTTCTCGATGATGGGTTTTATCATGGTGCTGGCGCCGGGTATCGCCCCGAGCGTTGGTAGTGCGATTTTGGCGGTGGGTTCCTGGCACAATATTTTCTTTGCCTTGGCGGTTTACGCGGTGCTGCTGGTGCCGTTACTGGTGCGGGTGCTTTTTTCCGGGAAGGGCAAAGTATCGCGATCAAAAAGCCCCAAGATGAGCCTGCTGGCGCGTTACAAGCTGGTGCTGTCGACGAAACCAGCTTTACCGTTTATCGCTTGGCAGGCCGCCTCCTTCTCCACCCTGATGATGTTCATTACCTACGCTTCCTTTATCTATCAGGGGCACTTCGGCCAGTCGCCCTCAAGCTTTTCGATGCTGTTTGCGGCTAACATCGTCGCGATGCTTTTCTTCAATATTTGCAACCGTGTACTGCTTTCCAGAATATCGTCGCTGCGTATTCTGCAGTTGGCAACGGGCTGCCAAGCGGTCGGCATTGTATTGTTAGTGATGGCTGCCTTTATGGAGTGGCCAATGTACGCTTTCCTGTTCGCCATGATGTTGACCATCGGCACAGTAGGGGCGATCTCGCCCAATATTCAGGCCTGCTTTTTGGAGTTTTTCCCCACTAGCAGTGGTACCGCCGCCGCGCTTTTGGGCGCCGCCCAGTTCGGTATCGCCGGGATTTTGAGCGCCCTGTCTGCCATGCTGCCGCATACGCTTGAAGCGGTGGTGTTGGCCATGGCCGCCTGTGGCTCGGTCGCGTATCTGCTGCTTGCCCGCTCAATGATCAAAGGGCGTGCCGCGGTCGAGGCGTAATGAGCCCAACAGCGCTTTCTTGCCAAAAGCCCCGTGTTATCCAGAACACGGGGCTTTTTTATTAAGCATCTGCTGAGCTTACTAATTGTTCGAAAAGTGCTTCTATGGCCTGCGTAGTCGGTGTTTCGTTGGCAAACAGGATGCGGTACATCAGAGGCGCCACCACTATTTGGGTGACCAATCCTATATCCATCGGCTGCTCTCCTCTGGCAAGGCCGCGTTCGTTGATTACTTCGATCTGCTGACGCAAGAAGCCATCACATTTACCCGCGCTGGCATGGCCTTCTGTGCCTAGAACATCGCGGAGCATCGCCCGCCCTGGGGCTGATGACATCTCCTCAAAGTACTCAACAAGCCAGGCTAACAAGTCGCTGCGCAAACTTCCCGTATCGGCTGGCGGCTGCTCCGGCTGTAGTTGCTCGACGGCAACGTCGGCCAGTAACTGGGTAAGGTCACCCCAGCGACGGTAGATCGTCGAGGGGGTGACGTCAGCGCGTGTGGCGATAGCGGGCACCGTAAGTCCGGCCCGGCCTTGCTCTTGTTGCAGCTCTCGAACGGCTTGATGAACGGCAGCCTGAATACGAGCGCTGCGGCCCCCTGGACGAGGAGTGGGTTTGTTGGTCATGTGTCCCTTCAGTACCTATTCGTCGGCACGGTTTCGTCGGTACGGTGCAATAAATCACTAAAGCAAAATATTTGCGTTAGCGATTTATTGAGTTTATGCTCTTTAAAGCTAATATTTTGCCTTTTGGGAGAGGTCATGTCCATCAACGTTTCTGATACTGTCCGCCGTTCCTCTAGCTGGAGTTTGTCTCCCGCCCGTACCGTTTTCCTGCACACAGCGATAATGATTGCCTTTTTAGCAGCATCGAGTGCGCCTACCCCGCTGTACCAACTTTATCAGCGGCAGTGGAGCTTTAGCGCAACACTGCTGACGGTGGTTTTTGCCACTTACGCGCTGGCTTTGCTTTTGGCACTGCTGGTGACGGGGAGGCTGTCCGATCATATTGGTCGACGTCCGGTTATTGCCATGGCGTTGTCGCTACAGATCATCGCTATGGTGGTTTTTTTGTGTGCGGCCGGGCCGGGTTGGCTGATTGGTGCGCGCGCTCTGCAAGGCTTTGCCACGGGTATGGCCACTGCAGCAGTTGGCGCGGCGATACTCGATGTTAGTCGGGAGAAGGGGGCTGTGATTAACAGCATCTCACCACTGCTTGGTATGGCAGCCGGCGCGCTAGGCAGTACCTCATTGGTCGTGTTGGCGCCCGATCCGCTGCACATGGTGTACGCGTTGCTGCTGGCTATTTTTCTGGTGATGCTGGGCTTGATTTGGCTGGCACCAGAGACGGTGACATATCGCTCGGGTGCATGGGCAAGCCTGAAACCACGCATTACCGTGCCGCTGCAAGCGCGCAAAACGCTGTTATCTGTCACTCCTGCAAACGTGGCAGTGTGGATGCTAGGTGGTTTTTATCTATCGCTTATGCCATCGCTGATCGTTGACGTTACGCATGTGAGCACGCCATGGCTGGGTGGTCTTGTCGTCGCAGCGCTAACGCTCACCGGTGCCACAGCGGTTCTGGCGGCTCGCAAGCTGAGCTCTTTTACAACCCTCTTGTCTGGCGAACTTGCCTTGGTCGCAGGGCTGGTTGTCATTTTGGTCGGGGCTAACCAGGGAAACGCTGTCTTGCTGTTGGCCGGGTCGGTCATTGCGGGGTTTGGGTTTGGCGCGAGCTTCCTCGGGGCTGTACGCAGTGTCCTGCCGTTGGCTGAGCCCCATGAACGTGCCGCGCTGATGGGCGTGTTCTATATCGAAAGTTATCTGGCCCATAGCGTGCCCACGATGGCTGTCGGCTTCCTGGCGCAGAAGGCCGGCTTGCTGACCGCAGTCAATATCTATGGTGCGGTGATCACAGCACTGGCCTTACTCGCCATTATCCTGCTGCTTATGCAAGCGCGCACTTCAATGAAGAAAGGAAATCAAGCATGACTGCTCAAACTGTTTCTCCTATGTCCGCCGAGGAAACCCAGGCTCTGGCTACCAGCCTGGGGCTGCCCCTGAACTCTGAACGTGCGCCACTGATTGCGGGTGTACTGCATCACATACACACGGTCATTGCCCGGCTTGACGAATTACCTATCGATGAATCATGCACTCCTTCATTTGCCTTTGATGCTAGCCAGGGGAACCAACCATGCTAAATCCATTAAACCTGACACTGGCCCAAGCCAGTGCCGCCATCGCGGCACGCGAACTGTCGCCAGTAGAATTGTTGGATGCGGCCTTGGCGCGTATTGGTGCACGAGAGCCAGAGATCAACGCTTTTGTATCTGTATGGGAAGACGCCGCCCGTCAGCAGGCACTTGAGGCCGAGCGAGACATTCAACATGGCCGTTACCGTGGGCCGCTGCATGGCATTCCTATCGCGCTGAAAGACCTGTTCGATGTTGCTGGCCAACCCACCACTGCCAGCTCCCGTGTTCAGGACGGACACCTGGCCGAGGCCAACAGCGCGGTAACGGATGCCTTGCTGCGTGGCGGCGCGATACTCCTGGGCAAGACCCATTTGCATGAGTTCGCTTTCGGCCTGACCACACCTCAAACGCGCAATCCGCTTGATCCACAGCGCACGTCGGGGGGCTCCAGCGGGGGCTCTGCCGCAGCGGTTGCTTACGGCGGCGCCTGGGCAGCCATGGGGACCGATACCGGTGGCTCGATTCGGGTGCCCGCAGCACTTTGCGGGCTGGTCGGGTTCAAGCCTACGTATGGCTTGGTCTCTCGCCACGGCACTATGCCCCTGGCCTGGTCGCTCGATCATGCGGGCCCTATGGCACGCACGGTAGAGGATGTTGGCCTGTTATTGCAGGCAGTGATGGGCTTTGATGCGCGCGACCCCGCTAGTCGTACTCCTCCTGACTCTTTCGATACCAACGCACAGTCGAGTGTGCATGGGCTGCGTGTTGGTATTCCACGCAACTACTATTTTGACCACGTTGCGGAGCCAGTCGCCGCGGCTGTTAGGCGTGCGGCAGCGCATCTGGAACAACAGGGCGCCGTGCTGGTGGAGGTGGATATTCCGCTGGCTGACTACCTTATTCCGACTCAGTGGGGCCTGATGGTGGCCGAAGCAGCAACCGTACACGCCAAGGACATACGCCAATCAGCATCGCTATACGGTGATGATGTACGCACCTTGCTCGAAGCCGGACAACTGCTGCCAGCAGGCGATTATCTGAAGGCGCAGCGTGCCCGAGACCTCATCGCTAAGCGCTGGAGTTCTCTGTTTTCAGACATCGACGTTCTACTGGCACCCACCGTGCCTCAGACAGCAGCACGCTTGGAGCAGGAAACGTTTGATTGGGAAGACGGCAGTCAAGAGAGTGTCGCCGAAGCGTATGTGCGCTTATGCGCACCCGCCAATGTGACCGGACTACCCGCGCTGACGGTGCCATTTGGTAAGGATCATCAAGGGCTGCCCGTAGGCGTCCAGATTATGGGCAAGGCATTTGATGACGCCAAAGTGCTACAGGTTGGGCGTGCCATTGAGCAGCCTCTTTCCCCCATTTAACAGGCATTGAGTTCGAGAAAGTGGTGACGTCAAGGCAACTACCAGGGATTGCTTGGTAGTTGCCTTAAGCATTAGGTTGCACGGAACGGCCAAGCGCATCCACGTCTTCTTCAGACCTGTGTCTCCCTATCGGCAGTAGATGCATGCTTACGTTTGCACGCTCCATGCCGCCCCAGCGGTATCATCATGGGCTTTCCCGTGACCGGATCGTCGATGACCCGGCTTTCCAGGCCAAAGACGTCGCGTACCATCTGCTCGGTAAATACGTCTTCCGATGGGCCAACGGCGTAGATGTTGCCGTTCGCCATGGCGACTAGCTTGTCGGCGTAACGGGCGGCGAGGTTCAGCTCGTGAAGCACCATCACAATGGTGGTGCCGCGCGTTTGGTTTAAGTCGGTGAGCAGGTCGAGCACTTCGATCTGGTGGTTGATATCCAGAAAGGTCGTGGGCTCATCCAGCAGCAGTACATCGGTTTGCTGAGCAAGGGCCATGGCGATCCACGCCCGCTGGCGCTGCCCGCCGGAGAGTTCTTCTACGGCACTGTCGGCCTGGTTGGCCATGTGAGTCGCGCTTAAAGCATCGGCCACAGCGGCTTCATCGGTAGCGTTCCAGCGTTGGAAAAGCCCTTGATGCGGGTGGCGGCCGCGGCTCACCAGTTCAAGCACGGTGATGCCTTCCGGCGCGATAGGCGACTGAGGCAGAAACCCCAGCTGTTGCGCCAAGCGGCGGGCGGGGAGCTTATGAATGGCACTGCCATCCAGTAACACGTTGCCTTGTTCCGGTGTCAGGAGCCGCGAAAGCACGCGCAACAGCGTCGATTTTCCACAAGCGTTAGCGCCCACAATAGCGGTTGTTTGCCCTGCTTGGACGGTTAGGCTGACGTCATTAAGAATGGTCCGTTCGCCGTAGCCTGCGGTCAGGTGTTGGGCGAGTAGCGACGAAGCGCTCATAGGGTGCCTCTGCTTTTATTGTCGCGAGTAATCAGGTAAACGAGATAGGGGGCGCCTAATACGCCGGTCACAATGCCGACCGGATAGCGGGCAGGTAGTAAAAACTGGCCCGCGTAGTCTGCCAGAAGCACCAGCAGCGCGCCTACCAGTGCAGAAGGAATCAGCAGCGAGCCGTTGCGCCCCACCAAACGTGCCGCAATGGGGCCGGAAAGAAACGCCACAAACGCAATCGGGCCGGTCACCGCAGTGGCAAAGGCGACAAGTGCCACGGCGGTAACTACCACAGTAATTCGCGTGAGGGCTAAACGAACACCCAGCCCCACCGCGATATCGTCACCCATGCGCAGGGTTTCCAGGTCACGGTGGCGGCTTAACAACAGCCCGCCAAACAGTAGCAGGGCGATAAACAGCGGCAGTGCTTGGTCAAGCTGCATACCGTTAAGGCTACCCGCCATCCAGCGCAGTGCTTCCTGCAGTGACCAACTGGGCGCACGCATTAGAAGATACGCCGTGACGCTTTGTAGCATCGCGGCCAGGCCAATGCCGATGAGAATTAATCGAGTGCCAGTTACGCCTTGCTGCCAGGAGAGCCCGTAGATTAACAGCGCCACGCCTAGCCCAGCCGCAATCGCAATGATTGAAACCGCCGTGCCGCTGAGTGATAGCACTACAATGGCAAACACCGCGCCGGTGCTCGCGCCGGTACTAATACCGATAATGTCGGGGCTTGCCAGCGGGTTACGCAATAGGGTTTGAAAAGCGACACCGCCCAGTCCAAAACAGGCGCCTGCCAGCACCGCAACCACGGCCCTTGGTAAGCGTAATTCTCGCACGGTAAAACTGGCCCCGGGTACCTCAGCGCCACCCAGAATGCGCAGCACCGTGGTGAGTGGCGTAAAGGATTGTCCCAGCATCAAGGTCAACACTACGCCTGCCAGTAAACAGGCGGCCAATACCGCAAGTATCCGCCCCCGGCGCTTGGCGTGTGCCCGCCGCATCTGCCCGTAAGAACGGTGCCCATGGCGTTGAGAGGGGGATGAAGGCGTGGCGTTATAAGAGGGCGGGTTCATAGCGCGCCTACTTTGCGGTTGCGTACAATCCAGATAAACACGGGAGCACCGATAAAGGCGGTAACGATGCTCGCATCAAGCTCTGCAGGATGCGCTACCAGCCGGCCCACCACATCTGAAAACGTTAACAGCACGGCGCCACCCAAGGCGGAAAACGGCAATAGCCAGCGGTAGTCACCACCGACTAACAGGCGGCAGGCATGCGGCACCACCAGCCCGACAAAGCCGATGGGGCCACAGATAGCCGTAACCGGGCCGCATAGCAGTACTGCGCCCAACGCCGACATGGCTCTGGCGATGGCGACTTTTTCGCCCAGGCCCGCAGCGGCATCGTCGCCCAGTGCCAGCAGGTTGAGCTTGCGTGCGGCGAGTAACGTGATCACAAAACCTGCGAGCAGAAAAGGCAGCACGGGCATGATCTGGTCGTACGTCGCGCCGCCAATACCGCCCACCAGCCACGACTGCGCCAGCCCCGCAATATCGCCGCGTGGCAGTATAACGGCCGTCGCCAACGAGCTTAGCGCCGCCGTCGTAGCGGCCCCGGCCAACGCCAACCTGAGCGGTGTAGCGCCCCCGCGGGTCAGGCTGGCAATAGCGTAAACCGCCACAGCGGCAAGCCCGGCACCCAGAATAGCTGTCCAGATGTAGGTCGTGGTTTCATCCATCCCAAACCACGCGATTCCTATGACAATGGCCAGCGCCGCCCCGGCGTTAACGCCTAACAGGCCGGGGTCGGCAAGCGGATTACGGGTAAGCCCTTGCATAACGCCTCCTGATACGGCGAGCGCGGCGCCTGCCAGCACTGCCAGTAGAGTACGCGGCAAGCGGCTCGCCACGGCGGCATCACCAATGTTTTCTACCTGCCCGCTTAGCGCCGCCATTACCTCTGGCCAACCCACCGTGCGAGCGCCAAACGCCACAGAAAGCGTTAGCGCCAACGCAAGCAGCGCCAGCAGCAGTAGGCCTCCAGCAAGGCGCGTGCCTCGCTTATTACGTTGCCGGGTAACGCTAGCGGCTGGCGCAGCAACAACGTTACTCTGCGTGGCGTGCGGCTTCTGAGAGCAGGTCAGCATAATCGTCTAATAACCATGAAATCGACATGGGTGTCGGATTGGCCGCAGTACCCAGCGGACTATTGTCGAGCAGCACAATGGCGCCGTTTTCAACGACGGGCAGCCGAGAGGTCAACGGATGGGCTTCGAGCTGTTCAATCAGCGCTTGTCCGCCGTAGGTGACCAGAATATCCACGTCTGCCAGTTGGTCGATTAGCTCAGCGCTGATTTCGCCTGAAAACGTGCCCGGTGCCGAGTTGGCTTGAACGATCGCTGGCGAGACCAGCCCCAAGTCATGGAAGAATCGCACTCGCGCATCGTTATCGGTGTAGAAAGAGATGCGCCCCAGGTTGGTGGGGTCGAGGTGCGTCACGAACATGGCTGTTTTGCCCTCTAGTTCGGCATGCGCCTGGGCAGTTTCAGCAATTTGGCGTTCAAGGCGTTCAATCAGTGCCTGGCCTTCGTCGGCCATGCCCATGCCAGCGCTATTGAGAAGAATCATATCGCGCCAGTCTGTCGCCCACGGGCCTTCGGAGTAACCGATGACGGGGGCAATTTGGCTCAAGGTGGTGTAGTCCGCTTGGCTAAGCCCTGAATAGGCCGCAAGGATTACATCAGGCTGGCTGGCCGCAACGGCTTCAAAATCAATGCCGTCACCTTCATCGAACAGGGCGGGGGGCGTTACTTCAAGTTCTTCAAGCCGGGCTTCCACCCAAGGCAGCAAACCGTTGCCGTTGGTATCGCCAAAGTTGGCGGCAGCAAAGCCGACCGGTACAACGCCTAACGCCAGCGGCACCTCATGGTTCGCCCACGCCACGGTCGCGATTCGTTCCGGTTTTTCCTGAAGGATGGTGGTGCCAAGGGCGTGTTCGATTTCTAGCGGGTACTCTTGGGCGCTTACGGACGTAGCGCCGAGGCTGCACGCCGCCAGAAGCGATACGCAAACGGATATGCTCTTACGCAACAATGCCATAGCTTCCTCTAAAGCTTTAGTTCTGATAATCGATAGTCTTGGATTTGATGGTCATTATGAAATGTGGTTAGTATAAAACAGGTTCTAAATAATTATGATTTACATTACCATTATTGGCTACTCCAGACCACCTCCGGATACTCTCACGGGCTTTTTTACAAAAATCATCAGGCGGCGGGGCGGGTTTATTCACTTCCAGGGATCTTGAACATGTTTGACAGCACTAGCACAGTCTGGCCCAACACGAATCGACTACGGTGGCAGCAGACCACTACCGCCATACTGTGCGGCACAACGCTCATCACGATTCCCATGATCGGGAATGCACAGGAAGCAGGCGACGGTAATGGCAATAACGGGGACTATCGCCTCGCCCCGATTATCGTTAATGCTCAGGCTTATGCTGATGATGATGCCAACTCGATAGTGGCTCAAGAACTATGGGTGGGCGGTAAGGTCGCCACCAGTCTTCTCGATACGCCCGCCTCCGTATCGGTCATTACTGAAAAAGAGATTGAGCAGCGAAACGCCTCTACCACTGAAGAAGTCTTGCAATATACGCCAGGAGTTATCACCGGTTACTACGGCACGGATGACCGTAACGACTATTTCAAGATCCGGGGTTTCCAGGCTACCACCTATCGTGACGGGCTTACGCTAGGCTCAATGCGCGGTGTTCGTGAGGAACCGTTCGCCTATGAGCGGGTTGAAGTATTACGTGGGGCCAACTCCACACTTTTCGGCCCAGCCGACCCGGGTGGCTCGGTCAACTTCGTGAGCAAACGACCCAAATTTGAAAGCTTTGGTGAAGGGTATCTATCTTATGGGTCATTTGATCACAAAGAGGCCGGTATTGATGTTGGCGACATATTGAATGCTGATGGGACGTTGGCCTACCGCTTCACCGGCACTATCAAGGACAGTGATCGTGAGTATGATCATTCCAAAGATAACCATGGCTTCTTGATGGGGGGCTTGGCTTGGGAGCCAACAGAGTACACCTCAGCGAGCGTCATATTCGATTATTTAAAGCGGGATGACACCCCTAATAGCGGCGGTTACCCACTCGACCGGGAGTATGATCGTAGCGTCTTTTTTGGCGAGCCTGATTTCAACTATCATGATGTTGAGCGTACCAGTGTTACTGGGCAACTCATCCATGATTTCAATAACGGGCTGATTCTACAAAGTAATCTGCGCTATAGCGATCTGAAGGACGACTTCGGTTACGTCTATATCACTGATTCTGCAGCGCGAGTAGGCAGCGTGTTGGATCGCGATTATTTCGGTTCCGACAGCAAAGCACGGGAATTGATCGGTAATGCTCTCCTGCAATACGATGCTCGCTTTGACTGGTTCGATAGCAGCACTATTGCGGGGGTAGAGTATCGTGATGCTTCAACTGAGGACAGTTCCTTTTTTGGAGACTCAGCGCCTATCGACATTGCAAACCCTGTATATAGTGGCGGTCCAACCAGCCTGAACGTTTACAGTAGCAACAAGCAGGACTACACGACCAAATCGGTTTTCTTGACGCAAAATTTGTCTTTCTATGATCGCTTCATTGTCACTGGGGGCGTGCGCAATGATTCCTTGGATATCTCTAGTGAAGATAGGGATGGCGTTACCACGTCTGATGATTTTTCTGAAACTTCCGTTCGCGGAGCACTGACCTATCGAATCACTGATGAAATTTCTACCTATATCAGTATGGTGGAATCGGTTGCACCACCTTCTATAGGTGTTAAGCCTGAACGGGGCGAACAGTATGAAATTGGTGCGAAATACGCGCCCTTCGGTACAAATGCGCTGTTCTCTGCAGCGATCTACGACCTGACCAGAAATGACGTCACTATCTCGGTAACGCAGGATAATGGGGTGATTGAACGGGAAACTGTTGGTGAATCCCGTGTAAAAGGCCTTGATCTGGAAGCGAAAGTTGAGTTGTCTGATAACTTGAGCTTAATCGGCGGCTATTCCTACATGGATTCAGAGGTAGTGCGCGACGACAATACATCCAGGCAAGGAAATGAATTTGCCATTGCTCCGAAGCATTCAGCTTCTCTTTGGGGATATTATACGCTGCCTGCCACTCCTATGAGTGTCGGTCTGGGTGCTCGTTACACAGGCACCTATTACTACGATGTAGGCAATATATCCAAGAGTGATGCCACAACGCTCTATGATGCGGCCTTAAGTTATCAAATCGTCGAAAACACTGACCTCACTGTTAACGTTAGCAACCTGTTTGATGAGCAGCACGTCGTTGGGTCAGCCACAGCTAACTACTATAATCCGGGGCGTGAAATTACCGCAAAAGTCAGTTACCAGTGGTGATGTAATCTCAGCATATTGCATTACAATGCGCTAATGCCTTAATACGCCCCGACCTGGATCGGGGCGTATTTTTTGCTAATAGTAATTTGTTTTTTATTGATTAACGCTGACCGAGTTAGTGTCTTTTAAGTGTGCCGTTATATATTCAGGTCCGGTTCAGGCTTGTTCGCGTCTATTGTCGTCGGAACATTACTCTCCAGTGCAGCCAGCGCAATTTTATAGCAATCCTCAACATGGCTGTTGCCCATATACTTCATCGCCGTAAAGCTGATGCCCCCCGCCACGGCGCTGCCGACAAAGGGTACATATTTAGCCACACCGGTGGCGGCTACTTTGACGCCCATCTTTTGAAGCAGCGATACCACCAGTTTTTTGGTGATGTACTTCCCGGCCATCTTGCTGCCGACATTGGAAATAGCGGTCATCACCATCACTTTTGATTCGGTATCCAGGCCTTCGATTTGCTCGGGCGTTAAGCCGAATTTATCGTTTATTTTAGGAATGAGCCTTAGCAATATGGCAACGTCTGACCCGATATCCACGCCGGGAATGGGGATGATCGCTGTGCCAGCAGAGAGACTCGAGCTTCTTGTCACCATTGAATGGCATGTTTTTCTGATGGCTTCTAGCTCTTCGCGTGATTCGATCATTTAAAAGTCCTTTTTACGATGCGCTAACACCATTGTAGTCGATAGCTACTTGAGGAAGAGGGGCGCCTCGCCACGCTTCTACGCATCGTCGCCTCTATTTATCCACAGCCGTGCTCGCTGCAGGCAAGCGTGTGGTCGTATAGCGTTTGGATGATCTGGCAGTCGGCGGTTTTGCCACCCCGGCATTGCTGTACTACCTGGCGTAGCTCAGTAGCGAGCGCTTGCAACTTGGCAATGCGCGCTTCCAGATGCTGAAGGTGCCGAGTGGCGATGTCGTCAGCCGCGCCGCAGTCGGTGTCCGGGTGGTCTGAAAGTGCCAGTAATTCCTGAATGCTAGGTAGGTCGAGACCGAGGCTGCGGCCGTGACGAATAAAACCGATACGCGCAAGCGCTGCTTGGTCGTAATGCCGGTAGCCTTGCTCGCTGCGTTTGGCGGGTGGCAGTAACCCGAGCTTTTCGTAATGACGAATGCTTTCCGGTGAGCAGCCTGTGCGGGTAGCCACTTCACCAATGCGATACGTGTTTTTCATCGGCTTGACCCTGTAACGATTACAGGGTTTAGGCTAGCCCCTATTCCCTCTGTGGACAAGCAGGTGATGACATGACGCTGGTTATAGAGCTATTGCAAATTGCGTTAACGGCGGCCCCGTGGCTGCTGTTGGGGTTGGTAATTGCTGGGCTAATTAAAGCATGGCTGCCGGAACACGTGCTGCAGCGCTGGATGGGAGGGCGTGGCTTGGGCAGCATTGTGCGGGCGGCCGTCATTGGTATGCCCCTGCCGCTGTGTTCGTGTGGCGCGATTCCTACCGCTATTGCTTTGCATCGGAGTGGTGCAGGGCGTGGGCCCACGACGTCTTTTTTAATCAGCACGCCGGGGGTGGGCGTTGATTCCATTCTACTGACCAGCGTACTGCTTGGTCCGTTGATGGCCGTCGTGCGCGTCATCGGTGCCTTGGTAACGGCCATTGTCACCGGGCTGCTAGTCGGATTAACGCGTGAACCTGCAACTCCCGCCCCTGCCACGCTTGGCGGCTGCTGCGCTTCCTCCGGCTGTCATACGCCCACCACGAAAGCCGACGAACCCAGCGGTTTGAAGGCCGGGCTGCGTTATGCGTTTAGTGATCTGTTGGATGATATCAGCGCATGGGTGTTTGCCGGACTGTTGCTGGCGGGCGTGCTGGTAACGCTGGTGCCGCCTGATACGCTGGCCCATTACTCAGGTGGGCTGCTGGCGCTTGCGCTGATGGCCGTGGTGGGCATCCCACTCTACATTTGTGCGGCAGCGGCCACGCCGGTTGCCGCTGGGCTGCTGTTAGCGGGGATTTCACCGGGTATGGCGCTGGTTTTCCTGCTGGCGGGGCCGATCACCAGTCTGGCGACGTTAGCGATATTGCGTCGCGAACTGGGCAATGCCGCGTTGGCGGTTTATCTTTCCAGCGTGCTTGTCGTTACTGTGCTCGTAGGTTGGACAGTAGATGGCGTGCTGGGAATGACGGGCTGGAACGTGGTCGATCAGGCAAGCGAGGTTCAGGAGCTACTGCCTGTTTGGCTGGAGTGGTTGGCGCTGGCAGTGCTGGCTTTGGTGGCTGTTCGCCCCGTGCGTAAGCGCTTGCTGGGGTTTTAAACATTCACCGTTTGAGACAGCGTGATGAAGCAGCGACGGGTAGGGAGTACCTACCCGTTGCTTGGTGGTTAGTCAGCCTCTTGGGACGTTGATGGCTGCTCGGGTGGCTCGGTGGATGTTGGCTCGGGCTCCTCTGACTCAGAGGCGTTTGCTTCAGGCTCCTGCACCGGTGGGGCAGGCGGATTATCCGGCGTAACCCGCCAAATCGCATTGGTCAGGTCATCGGCAATAATAAGCGCGCCATCCGGGTCAATAGTGACACCGACCGGGCGGCCAAGTGCTCTGCCATCATCGGTAAGAAATCCGCTGGCAAAATCAATCGGGTCGCTGTCAGCAAGCTGGCCGTTACTGAAGGGGATGAAGCTTACCTTGTAGCCAACCGGGTCCGCGCGGTTCCAACTGCCGTGCTCACCCACAAAAACGCCCTCGGCGTACTCTTCGCCCATGGCGGGAGTAGAGAAAGCAAGGCCAAGCGGGGCTACGTGAGAGCCCAGGCTGTAGTCCGGTGCAATCGCGGATGCCACTTTTTCAGGATCTTCCGGGCGCACGCGAGGGTCAACATGCTGCCCCCAGTAGCTGTAAGGCCAGCCATAAAAGCTGCCCTCCTGAACCGAGGTGAGATAATCAGGTACCAGATCCGGGCCTAATTCATCACGCTCGTTCACCACTGCCCAAAGTTGATTGGTTTCTGGGTGGATGGCGAGCGCCGTGGGGTTGCGCAGGCCGGTGGCATAAGGGCGGTGCGCGCCCGTATCGACATTGATCTCCCACACTTCGGCGCGATTAACCTCCGCCTCCATGCCCCGCTCGGTAATATTGCTGTTCGAGCCGATACCGACATAAACAAACTGCCCATCGGCACTGGCGGTCATCGCCTTGGTCCAGTGGTGGTTGATCGCTGAGGGCAGTTGCGCAATGACCTCGGGCGGCCCGCTGGCTTCTGTCTGGCCCTCTTCATAATCAAAACGCACCAGCGCATCCTGGTTGGCCACATAGAGGTTGTTGTCTACCAAGGCCAGCCCATAAGGCGCGTTAAGGTCTTGTGCGAAAATCATCTGTTCGTAGTTGCCGTCGCCATTGTCATCGCGTAGCAGGGTTAAGCGGTCGCCGCCCTCTACAGCGGTGTTGCCCTGGTCCTTGATGTACCCAGCGATCACATCCTTGGGCTTTAATGCAGGTGCATTACCGCCGCTACCTTCCGCCACCAGAATATCGCCATTAGGCAGCATGATGGTTTGCCGGGGCACCTTAAGATCAGAAGCAATCCTGGTGATGGTGTAGCCCTCAGGTACCGTCGGTAGCCGGTCGCCCCATTCGGCGGGCTCGGGAACGGTCATGTCTGGCAACAGCCCGCGCTGTGGCTCGGGGAGTGTTGGGTTGGGGCCAAAGGGCTGTTCTACATCAAAGGCATTCGCGCCGCTGGCAGCCAGCATAAATGCCAGCGGCGTTGTGTAACGAAGGGCGAAATGTTTCATGACGTTGCTCCGACAGTGGGCCGAGAAAAACCGATCCAAATCGCTGCGACGCTCAATACGGTAACGATGATCGAAAGAATAAAGCCAGTGGGCATCATGGCCCAGGCATCGCGGGCATGCACCAGGGCATTGATAAAGCCAAGTATCCAGATGACCAGCAAGAGTGCTGGGTAAGCCAGAACAAGCCCGCGACGATGTTCGGCACGAAAGAGACCGATAATTGCGCATAGAAACGCCAAGCCTGCGAAAACAAGCCCGCCAGCAATTAACCAGGAAGAAAATGTGCCCCATTGAATATGAAAGCTTTTCGAGTAGGCGTAATCGCTTAACGCGGCGCCAAGAAAAAGTGGAAAAATGCTCACCAGTAATACGGCATGAAGCGGATAGATACCGCCTGGATAGGTCGTCGTTGTAGACCTCCTCATGATACGCCCTCCTTGATAAGTGACCCCAAAAAACGTGGTCAAACCCGCTCTCTATACGGGCTTACGATAGCCAGCTGGATAGCTGACAACGTGAGTATAGGTCACGTTTTGCTACCCCAAAAATTGCCATGTTTTTCGGTAAATACAATAAGCGCAGAAGATGAGCGCTGCGGTAACTATCGAAAAAAATATGTTCGTTAGTTGATGTGAGGATGTTTTTTGTGAACAGGGAATGATTAATTATTATAAGGAAAGGGGTGTTGAACTAATGTCTATTTGTTTAAAAATTTATATTAATCAAAAGCATAGTTGGTAAATTTAAAGAGAGTTATTTTTTTGTATTGTTTTTTTCAATACCCCCTATAGGATGAAAAAAGGAAAGCGATATTTTCTAAAAAGAACATTCAATCGTTCTAAACAGAGCAAACCGATCACATGGAGTAGCTGGGTACGATGCTTGAAACAATTTTTCTATACGAAATAGTGGGTACGGCCATATTGACGCTCTTGGGGTGTGGCGTAGTCGCTAACGTGCTGCTGAACAAAACCAACGGGAATGGCAGCGATGGCATCGTTATCTTCTTTGGTTGGGGGCTAGCGGTCTTTTGCGCGGTTTATGTCGCCTATGATACTGGGGCACATATCAATCCCGCCGTTACGCTTGGATTGCTCGTCGGCCCGGCGACGGAATACGCCCCCGGCATCCCTATTAACACTATGACCACTGCGGCCTACTTTGCGGCTGAACTCATCGGTGCCTGGTTGGGTGCCACTGTTTGCTATCTGGCCTATAAAAAGCATTACGACGCGACCGAAGACGCGTCAAGCATACTGGCGACGTTCTCTACAGGCCCGGCTATTCCTGCCTACGGGTGGAACCTGGTCACTGAAATCATCGGTACCTTTGTGCTGGTGTTCGTCATTATCATGTTTGGACATACGCCTTCTGGGCTTGGCCCGTTGGCGGTGGCGTTGCTGGTAGTATCCATTGGTGCTTCGCTGGGTGGGCCTACAGGCTATGCGATCAACCCCGCTCGGGATTTGGGGCCACGCATTGCCCACGCATTACTTCCCATTAAGCACAAGGGGGCGAACAACTGGTCTTACGCTTGGGTCCCTATTTTAGGACCCCTTATCGGCAGTGTCCTTGCCGGGCTTGCCGCGTATGTTTATTAAGTCAGCCGGGTTTATTAAGCCAGCCTGCTGATTTGATTCTTTTTAAAACAATCATTTAACGTTAACGCTTGAGAGGCATTTCATGAGCCAGAAAAACTACGTTCTCGCTATTGACCAAGGTACCACCAGCACGCGGACGATACTGTTTGACCATGAAGGCCGGGTTGTCAGCGTAGCCCAGCATGAGTTTGAGCAGATTTTTACGCGCCCGGGTTGGGTCGAACACTGCCCTCGCGAAATCATGACCAGCGTGCTGACCACCTTGACCGAGGTGATTAACAACAGCGGCGTTGATGTCTCCGAAGTTGCCTCTATCGGTATTACCAACCAGCGTGAAACCACCGTAGTATGGGATAAAAATACCGGGCAGGCCGTACATAACGCCATCGTCTGGCAGTCGCGTCATTCCGCCGAGATCTGCGATGAGCTGCGCGAAGCGGGCCATGCCGATATGATTCGCGATAAAACCGGGCTGGTCATTGATGCTTACTTCTCTGCCACCAAATTGAAGTGGATTTTCGACAACGTGGCGGGCGTTAAGGAAAAAGCGGAAAAGGGCGACTTGCTGTTCGGCACCATTGATTCCTGGCTGGTGTGGAACCTGACCGGCGGCACTGTGCATGCGACCGATGTCAGCAACGCATCGCGCACGATGCTGTTTAACATCCGTGACCGGAAGTGGGACCCGGAGCTACTGGCACTGTTTGGCGTACCTGAGTCGATGCTGCCCGAAGTTAAGTCCAGCAGTGAAGTTTACGGCAACGTGCTGCCTAAATTCCTAATGGGCCAGGAAGTGCCGATTGCCGGTATCGCTGGCGACCAGAACGCCGCGCTGTTCGGCCAAGCCTGTTTCGAGCCGGGTATGGCGAAAAATACCTATGGCACGGGCTGCTTTACGCTAATGAACACGGGAACCCAGGCCACGCCCTCCAAGAACGGCCTTCTTACCACCGTTGCGTGGGAAGTGGATGGCACGCTGGAATACGCCCTTGAAGGTAGCGTATTTGTGGCGGGCTCGGTGATTCAGTGGTTGCGTGATGGCCTGAGAATGCTGGGCAAAGCGTCTGATTCCGAAGCGTACGCCACGCGTGCTAAGGATAATGACGGCGTTTATATGGTGCCTGCCTTTACCGGACTGGGTGCGCCTTACTGGAACTCTAACGTACGTGGCGCCATGTTTGGGCTCTCTCGGGGGACTCAAAAAGAGCACTTTGTGCGCGCGGCGGTCGAATCACTTGCCTATCAAAGCACCGATGTTCTCAAAGCCATGCAGGCGGATGCCGACATTGCGTTAACCGAGCTTCGCACCGACGGTGGGGCGATCTCCAACGATTTCCTTGCTCAGTTCCAGGCCGACATACTGGGAGTGGATGTTCTACGCTGCGAAATAAACGAAACCACAGCGCTTGGCGCGGCGTATCTTGCTGGCCTCGCCGTTGGCTTCTGGAAATCGCGAGATGAAATCGTTGCACAGTGGGCATTGGAGCGGCGCTTTGAGCCGCAGATGAAAGATGAAAAACGCGATGAACTTTATGCCGGCTGGAAAAAGGCCGTCAACGCTACCATGGCATTCCATGTAGAGTCCTAAGCGTAACGCTGTCAACGCAGCTGTTTGTCAAGCCCCGGCCCAAGGCCGGGGCTTCGTGTTATAGGCGCCGTGGCTGGTATCGGCCTTATTGCTATGCCCACCGGCATTTTGGCCGCTGCGTTTCAAAATAAACGTCATACGTAAAGAGAGTGTAGGGCGTCAGGTTCAGAATAGTGGATATCTTATTCTAGAACCCTTGATTCACTATTTGCCGCTTTAACTCTGCAAATACTCCCCCGGCAGGCGTTCAGCCAGAAAGTCCATAAACAGCCGGGCGCGCTGTGAAAGTGTGGCTTGGCGGTAGTAAACAGCATTGACGGCCTGCATTTGAAGTTCGGTATGACTGGGCAGCACATCGACAAGTGCACCTGCCTTGCGGGGCTTGATGGTCATGAAGTCGGCAAGACAGACGATCCCTTCACCTTTAAGCGCTAGCTCAATCAGCGTGCTGCCGCTGGAGGCGGAGAGGGCGGGCGTAATATGTAAGCACTCGCCATCGGCACGGCGCAGCGGCCAGTGGTTAAGGTGTTCAAGCTGGCTGAAACCGAGCAAACTATGGTGCTCAAGATCTTCAATACTTTGAGGAGTGCCCGCGCGCTCAAGGTAAGCAGGGCTTGCCAAGAGGCGAAGCGGGCTATGGCCCAGGCACCGTGCATGCAGAGAAGAGTCGTCCAGCTTGCCAATACGGATGGCGAGGTCCACACGCTGTTCCAGCAGGTCAATAAAGCGGTCGTGGGTATCCAACTGTAGCGTTATGCCTGGGTAGCTGGCACGAAACTCACCAAGTACCGGCACAATGACAAACTGCATAAAGCTGGGCGCGGCGTTCACCCGTAGCCGCCCTTGAGGTTGGCCGTGGTGATTCTGAACGGACTCTTCCGCGGCTTCTACCGCCGTTAGTATACGGCGGCAGTGCTGTAAAAACGTTTCTCCCTCTTCCGTTAGCTCCAGGCGGCGGGTGGTTCGGCGTAGCAGGGTGGCGCCAAGCTTGCGCTCCAAGCGGTTAAGCGCTCGGCTGACGCCCGATACCGTAATGCCCAGCCGTTCGGCGGCGCTGGTGATCGAACCGCTGTCCACCACGGTGATAAATGCTTGCTGCTCTTCAAGCGTGGTTTTCATAAGCGTTGCTCTTGCCTGTCCAGGTTGAATGTCGTCGTTGATTTTATATCAAAAGTCTCTTGCCCGTGGACGGGTTTTTCCATGCTTTTAAGTACCCCATAATCGGCGGCATTCAAGCCATGTTGGCAGGACTACCGCCTACCAACAGGCAAGTCTATCTATTGGACGAGAGGTTTTAACGATGAAGGTTCTGTTAATCAATGGTGGCAAGCCGTTCGCACATTCTGGCGGTGAACTCAATAATACGCTGCATGATGTCGCGTGGCGTACGCTCGCCGAGTTGGGCCATGAAGTTCGCGAGACGGTAATTGAACAGGGTTACGAAGCAGAGGCCGAGGTGGAAAAATTCCTCTGGGCAGACACCATCGTCTATCAGATGCCGGGTTGGTGGATGGGCGCGCCCTGGAGCGTTAAACGCTACATTGATGAAGTCTTCACCGCTGGGCATGGCTCGCTTTATGCCAGCGACGGCCGCTCGCGCCAGGATCCCACCAGGCAGTACGGTAGTGGCGGCTTGCTGCAAGGGCGGCGCTATATGCTGTCGCTCACCTGGAATGCGCCGCTGGCCGCCTTTGATGAGGCCGATAACTTCTTTGAAGGGCGCGGTGTCGATGGCGTTTACTTCCCGTTCCATAAGTCTCAGGAATTTATTGGCCTGGAAGCGCTGCCTACGTTTATCGCCAACGATGTAATCAAGGCGCCAGACGTTGCACGTGATATGGCCGCTTATGCCCAGCACCTAACGCGCCTGTTCGGCTAGGCGCATTGCTTTTATTACGGGATTAGCGATCTTGTGCTTCTTGAGTCAATTTACCCAGTAACCTCGTAAGCATCGTGCCCTTGGGTTAACTAAAAGCGCCACGTAATACCGGCGAGAGGTCCGCCCATTTCGATATCGATGAGTGAGTCTGTTTCATCGCGTTTAACCGATAAATGGCGATAGCCGCCTGAAAGATAAAACGTATCGCTGAACTGGTAGTTGAGTGTAGCGACAACTTGCCAGGTGTTCTTTTTAGACATCTCCAGGCCGCCTATATCCGCATGAAGCAGTGTGGACCAGTTGGGCGCCCAGTGTGATCGCAGGCGTGCCGCCACAATAGGGTCTACCCACTGTTTGGTTTTGGCTACATCAATGCCCAGCGCAGGAATATTGATATCAGTATCAATTTGCCAGGTACGTGCGCCTGCCAGTAGGTCAAGCTGCTGTGTCGGGGTCGTCATCACTTGATAACCCGCAGCGGCCGTTATAAAGCGCTGGCGTAGCTTGCTATTCGCGACAATGCCGAAGGGTAGCGTGCTTGCCTGGCTAAGGGAGGCCCAGGAAATATCGCCAAAAAGTACCCAGCGGTCCTGGCGAGCGGTGCCGGTCATGAAAAAGGCCCCATCCAGGTCATCCAAAATGCTGCTGAAAGAGCGTGAAGTACTAACGGTAGGCGCATTTTCAAGCGGGCGCACATCGCCTGCCAATCCGGCCATCCAGACATAGGGGGTAAGCTGAAAGCGCCAGGTCTCCTCACTAATGTCATCAGCGTTGGTGGGCAGGGCAAGGCCTGCTGCGATAAGACCTATAATGGCTGAAAATGACCGCAATCGACGCATCTAAATGTTCCCCTGCTGTGTTTTATTCGGTTTCCGCTCTTTTTTGATTAACACGCTGCTTATCCCAACGCAGTTTTGGGAAGCGTTTATCGGCCTCGTTAGATTAAGCTATCGTGAGGCTAGATGCTTTGCAAGACGCTAATATGATGCTAGTCACACTGTTTTTCACCCAACCTAAGCGACGCTATGCAGCTTTGTTGTAAGGCCTTACGCGTAGGCATAACAGGCCGACTCTTTATGCGTGAGGCGGTGGGCCGTATTAATATTGCTGTTTATGACTTCGCCTTGCGTCATCCCTAAAGGTAAGCTGTAATTTATTTTTTCACCTCCACTGACATGGATAGTCCAGTATTTCTGGATGTTAGTGCAGACCTTTTGACTCCCAAAGAATATGGCGCTTATGAAAGCACATGGCACGTGGCCTACATGGATCGTACTGGTAATTGCATTCGCGTTTTCCAGCCTCGGTGCAGCGCAGACTCAGGATGAAGAGAGCGAAGAAGCTACACAGTGGTTTACAGCGGATGAGCTGAATGAAGGGCTGGGCGACGTACCTGACGAGATTAATCGCATGTCGCCGCGTGAAGCGATTCGGAGTTTTCTTGAGCTGACTGAGGAGGAGGACTACAAGGGAGCCGCCCATCTGCTCAATCTTTCCGAACTGTCGCCAGAAGAGCAGCAGGAGCGTGGGCATGTGCTGGCTAGGCAGTTAGCCGAGGTATTCCGGCGCGGCGAGTGGCTGAGTGCCTCGAACCTTTCAGGCCGCCAGGATGCCGTTATCGAAGACACCACGGGTGAAAACCCGCTCGCTGGTGATCCGCGACGGGATATCGAGTTGGCCTCACTACAAGCCGATGGTGAAGCCTACGACATTCGCCTAGGGCGATACCGAGTAGAAGACGAAGACCCCATCTGGCTAATCATGCCGGGAAGCGTTGCCTCAATCCCTTTACTCTACGATGAGTATGGCCCCTCCATGGTTGAGGAGTATATACCCGACCGATTTAAAACCACGTTCGGCTTTCTAATGGTATGGGAGTGGATTGCCGTTCCCGCCTTTCTTCTATTAATTGTACTGATGGGCTGGGGCATCTACACCTTTGTGGGCCTGATGGCCCGATGGCTACCTTCTGGCGCGATCAGTATTTTTGCCGCGCGTATCAAGGGGCCGATGTCGCTCATCGCCATGTCGCTTGTCACGCAGATGCTGCTTGAGTATGTCGTCTCTTTCTCTGCAGTGGCAATGACCACATTCCGTGTTCTGCTGATTACTGTTATGGCGTGGGGAGTCGGCACGATTGCGCTGCGTTTGTTGGACACAATCATGCTGCGCATGGCCCGGCGGCTAGTGGGGGAAATCGACGACACCAAACCAAAGGATGAACGTAGGCTTCTCACCACGCTCTATGCGGTACGCCGGGCCGTGATACTGGTGATGGTGTCGGCAGTGACCATCTACGTGCTAAGCCAGATCCAGCTCTTTGAGACGCTTGGCCTTTCATTGTTGGCCTCGGCCAGTGTGTTGGCGGTCTTGGTCGGTATCGCCGGGCAGACCGTGCTGGGCAATATTCTTTCGTCGCTGCAGCTCTCGCTTGCCAAACCGATTCGTATCGGTGATTTGGTAATCTTTGAAGACGAGTGGTGCTATGTGGAAGGTATTTTCTATACCTTTATTCGGCTGCGTGTGTGGGATGACCGGCGAATCGTTGTTCCGGTAACGTACTTTGTCTCCAGGCCTTTCCAGAACCTGTCGGTCAAAAGCGCGAAGATGTACCGCAGTATGGAGCTGATTCTGCATCTAAGTACCGATATTGCTTTATTGCGCAAAAAGTTTCTAGAGTATGCCAAGATGGAAGATAGTGTCATCGAGCATCATAAACTTCTGTGCTACGCGACGGGGCAAACAGCGACAACGTTGGTGATTACCTGCTACTTTGTGGCTTCTGATCCCATGTCGGGCTGGACCGCTGAAATGAATATTCGGGAAAAGCTGCTGACCTTTATACGTGAAGAGCATCCCGATTGGTGGCCCAGGGACGTTATGGTGATTAGCCATCAGGATATTGCCCGTGCAGAAGGCACCAAGCCTCATAAAACCATTATGGGGACGAGCAGTGAAAAAAACGCTTCAGACTCTGAGCCGCGTAAGGAAGTGTAACCTTTGTGAAGTAGCGCACGCAGGGGTCACAAGGTTATCCCATACGAGCTGATAGCAGATTCTGGGGGGCTTCAGGCACGTTAGCCTAAGCACTCAACCCTTCGATTTTATTTTCTTTCACTTATGGCGCGACACCCTGATAGCAAAACATCGAGCTATGGGGCGTTCGCGCTTGGTTACCGTGCGCGTATAACAAATGTTCTCCGTTGCTTCTAAGTGCTTGCCCACACAATGACCTTTCACGCACACCCAAAAACCTCAGCAAGCAGTTTTTCAGAAAATGACCAGTACCCGCGTTAAATACATATTCTCAATAAGTGTGTAATACGTTAATGCAATTATGCTTTAGGCTAATACCCAATGATAGGGCGTACTTGTAAGGTGCGCATGTCTAATAAATGCCTGTATTGCTAATTATTCGAAGAATTCATTAGACAAAAAATACAGGCTTATAATGATTTTAATCATACGGTTTTTTGCTTTATACACGTCATAAGGGAACACCAAGATGTTTAGCACCAGGCTCTCAATGTTAACCGGCGCTATGCTGGTCGGATTAGTTACCGTTTCAGCTCAGGTGCAGGCAGCGACCACCCTGCGCTTGGGATGGACCACAGCGGATAGTGAAGTTGATCCTTACGCGATTGCCGCACGCTATTTTGCTGAAGAGTTAGAAAACGCCGCGCCAGGCGAGTTTGATGTTAGGTTTTTCCCGAATCACCAACTGGGTGACGATACGGAAATGCTACAGGGTATGCAGCTAGGTATTCTGGACGCAGCGGTTATCACTGGAACTCAAATCAGCACCATCGATTCCAGTTTTCAGCTCAATGATTTGCCCTTCCTCTATGCCAACAGTGAGCAAGCTCACGAGATTCTTGATGGTGAGATTGGGCAAGAGCTTATGCAGCGTCTCGAACCGCAGGGAATTATTGGTTTAGGATTTGCTGAGGCTGGTTTTCGCCATACGATTAACAACGAGCGCGCAATAACATCACCTGAAGATTTCAGCGGCATTAAACTGCGCGTACAGCCGAGCGATCTTTACATAGAGAGCTTCCGTGTCCTGGGGGCGAACCCTCTTCCCTTGGCTTGGAGTGAGTCATTCACTGCGGTACAGCAAGGCACCGTAGATGGCTTGGAAATTCCCTTGGCGGTGATTTTTGCCAATAAATATCCTGAGGTAACAGATTATCTTTCTCTGACA
The DNA here is from genome assembly GCF_052376035.1 of Halomonas sp. AOP7-E1-9. Taxonomy (NCBI): domain Bacteria; kingdom Pseudomonadati; phylum Pseudomonadota; class Gammaproteobacteria; order Oceanospirillales; family Halomonadaceae; genus Halomonas; species Halomonas sp. AOP7-E1-9. Next base: position 39,837 of record NZ_JBQSVC010000019.1, on the reverse strand, counting down.
AGCCATACCTACAATGCGTTGGGGCTGCTGATTTCAAAGCAAGCCATGGACGGCCTGTCTGCTGATATGCAGAACGTTGTTCGTGAGGCTGCCGCCAAGGCGATTGAGCGTCAGCGCGAGACGATTGCGGCCAATAACGAAGAGATCCTTGTTCAGATCGCAGAGCAGGGTATGGAAATTAACGAGATCGAAAACGTTGAGGCTTTCCGTGAAAGAGTCGCACCTGTCTATGAAGAGTACCGCGGCAAAATCGGTGCCGATCTTGTTGATCGTACCCTTCAGCTCGTAACTGAATAAATCGCTGAATAAATCCCTCGCCCGGCCTAAGGCCGGGCAGTTTTGACGCCAGGTAGCCATCATGTACCGTTATATTGATGCGTTCAGTCAAAGGCTAGCTACGCTTAGCCAGTATGTAGGCGCCTTTTCCGCTGCGGTGATGGTTCTCACCCTTTTGTTAGGTGTTTTTTATCGATATGTGCTGCAAGACTCGCTGTCCTGGTCAGATGAGATAGCGCTGCTGGCGGCCTCTTGGACCACCTTTCTTTTTTCTAGTGCCTTGGTACGTCGGTTTGAGCATGTCCGCGTGACGCTTTTTCTGTCGCTACTGCCTGATGCACTATCGGGCTTATTCGAGCGTATCAACGTTCTTCTTGTACTGATATTCGGTATTGCCATGGTTTGGACGGGTTATGGCTTTATGGAATTTACGATCAACCAGGTCTCTCCTGCCATTCGTTATCCCCTCTGGGTAAAGAACGCTGCATTGCCGGTTGGGGGCGCCCTCATCTGCGTCCACGCTATCGCCTTGCTGTTTAGGCCAGGCTCGCTCAATGCCTTAAGGGAACAAGATAATGGATGACACAGGCCTCGTTCTTATATTCGGTCTCTTCGGCCTTTTATTCCTGGGTACTCCCATTGCTTTCGCGCTTGGCCTGCTGGCCTTGGTCGGCATTTGGATGGCTGATCTCAATCTTTTGATTGCGGCACAGCGCTTTATGGCCGGCAGTAGCTCAACCAGCCTGCTGGCGATTCCTGGGTTTATACTTGCAGGCGCGCTAATGGGCGCTGGAGGGTTGTCACGACGCCTCGTCAAAGTAGCCTCTACCTTTATAGGTCACTTCCCCGGCGGCCTTTCGATGTCAACCGTCGGTGCGGGTACATTCTTTGGTGCTATTTCTGGTTCTGCCCCTGCTACGACAGCGGCTATTGGCTCCATTATGATTGATGAGCTTGAGTCGCGTGGCTATAAGCGTGGGTATGCCGCTGCACTATCAACGGCGGTAGGGCCTCTTGGCCAAATGATCCCTCCCTCTATTCCTATGGTGATATGGGGCGTGCTGTCAGAACAATCGATCTCCAAACTCTTCCTGGCAGGCGTTGTTCCGGGGCTTCTTGCTGCCGCAGGTTTTTGTGTCATCAGTTATTTCTATGCCAAGCGACAGGGGATTGTTAGCGACCCCCGGGCGTCCGGTGCTGAGATTCTTTCAGCGCTGCGGGAAGGCTTATGGGCGCTGCTTGCTCCGGTTGTCATTCTGGGCGGTATCTATGGAGGTATCTTTACACCGACAGAAGCGGCGATGGTCGGTGCGCTCTATAGTGCTGTGATAGGGCTTTTCGTTTATCGCGACCTACATTGGCGCCAACTGCCGGGCTTGTTAATCAGCGCGATGCGCACAACGGCCGTGATCATGTTTATTATTGTGACGGCCTATGGTTTTGCTTGGGTCATCGCGAGTGAAGAGTTGCCTACTAAAATCACCGAGCTGATTCTAGGGGTCACTACCAACCCTCTCTTGCTATTGCTGTTTATCAATCTACTTTTGCTGTTGCTTGGTGCCGTAATGGACAATATTTCAGCCATGGTGATTATGAGTGGCGTACTTATTGGCATCGGCGCACAAATCGGTCTCGACCCCATTCAGTTGGGCGCTATGGTAGTGATCAATTTTGCTGTAGGCATGGTTACCCCTCCGCTGGGTTACTCCATTTTCGTGGCTTCCTCCATTAGCGGAATGAGTATCGAGCGGATCGCAACACACCTGTTGCCGTTCCTGGGAGTACTTCTGCTGGTGATAGGGCTCATTGCCTATGTTCCCGCCGTTACGCTATGGCTGCCGAGTGTGCTTGGATGATATCCGGCTCACAGCCGCCTATACGTGGTCGACGCTTGTCATCTGAAGCAGCGGCTACGCTAGAGCGCGAAATTCGCGAAGGGATTTATCTTCCCAACGCGAAGCTGCCCACTGAAGCGAGCTTGATGGAGCGCTTTGGTATGAGCCGAGCCGTCATTCGTGAAGCGATTGCCGAGTTAAGGCAAACCAACCTGGTTTATACGCAACAGGGTAGCGGTACGTTTATAGCCGCTATTTTGCCCGAAAGGTCTGCATTTGCACTGAATGTGAATGAGATTGATCAACGCGAACTGCGATTTATTTACGAGATGCGTAGAGAAATCGAAGCAGGGGCGGCTGCGCAGGCCGCCACTCACGCTACTCAAAACCAGCGCGATGAGATTGCGTTGGCGCTTGAGCGGCTTGCTATCAGCCTGGAGCGTAAAGTGGACGGCGAAAAATACGATCTCGCCTTGCATCAAGCCATTGCTGCCGCCACAGGCAATCATTTCTTCTGCGATTTTATAGACTTCTTTTATAACCGTATGTCCATGGCTATCAGTACCGCACGTCGACATACGGCCCGTGACGCCAAGCTTGAACAGATCGTTCAGGTCGAGCATCAGAATATCGTTGATGGAATCCTGAATGCTGAGCCAGAAGAGGCGCGGGCGGCCATGCGGCTACACCTGACCAATGCTTCGCGTCGTCTTGGCTTGCTTTCCACTGAGTCGAAGGGATCCTAATGTTAGTACCTGATATTTTAGTACCTGATATACCCGCTCCCCACCCCAATCCCCGAGCACCCAAGCGCAAGCTTCCAAAGGGGGCCTGTGATTGTCATGCTCATTTATTTGGCCCGGCTACGCAGTACCCTTATCAGCCGGATCGTAGCTACACACCGCCTGATGCAAGTTTTGACAGCTACCAGCACATGCTGTCGGTGATGGGGTTTGACCGTGCTGTGTTAGTGCAGCCCAGCGTGTATGGAACCGACAACCGCCGATTGATTGACGGGCTCCAACACGCTCAAGCTTGCAATCTTGAATGGCGCGGTATTACTGTTTTAAATACCGATACCAGCGATGAAGAGATTGCTCGTCTGCATGAGCTAGGCGTGCGGGGGATTCGCATTAATATGCTTTTCCGAGGCGGCATCGATTTTGACGCGGTTACCGCACTCAGCGAGCGGATTGCGCAGTGGAATTGGCATGTCCAGTGCCTGATTGATGTGTCCAATTTTAACGACCTTGCCCATACCCTGGACCGTTTGCCGGTATCCAAGGTCATTGACCATATGGGGCACATGCCTGTCTCTAAAGGGATTAATGACCCAGGTTTTAAGCATCTGCTTAATCGAATTGAAAAGGGCGACACATGGGTCAAGCTCTCGGGCCCTAACCGTATGACGCTTAAAGCCAGTGCGCCTTATCAGGATGTAGACCCCTTCTTCCATGAGCTAACTCGCCGTAACTCGGATCGGTGTGTGTTCGGTACAGATTGGCCCCATGTGCAGCTGCCAGGGCCTATGCCAAACGATGGCGACCTGGTAGACGAGCTCCTGCGGCTTATAGATGACCCCGCCACGCTCGAGAAGGTACTTGTCCATAACCCTACTAAGCTGTACGACTTTGAAGGTTGATTGTCTGGTAAGTAAGGAGCTATGTAAGGAAGCTTTGCACATAAAAGCGATGCTTTAAAACTGAAGCGCCCCGCAAACCCTTCCACAATGAAGTGTATAAGAGGGCGGGGCACTTGGACACACATTTCGCTGCTATAATGATGGCGCGATTTATATCCGCAAAGGCCTGTTTTTTTTAAGAAAATGCTTAAGCGAAGATGCGGAAGCGTTCTTCGTCATCCATAAATGTCTTCTCGCCTAACGGCGCCTCATGAGAGCCGAAGGGCATTTGCGCACGCAGTTTCCAGGAAGCCGGCAGGTCCCAGGTTTCAAATACGGCGTCGTCGATAATCGGATTATAGTGCTGCAGGCTGGCGCCGATATCGGCCTCGGCAAGGGCGGTCCAAACGGCAAACTGGGCGATGCCCGTGGCGTGTTCTGACCAGGCAGGGAAGTTGTCGGCGTAAAGTGGAAACTTCTCCTGCAATCCTTTGACAACGTCCTGATCTTCAAAAAACAGTACGGTACCCGCGCCAGCGGAAAAGCTATTGATCTTTTGCTCGGTCGGCGCAAAGGATTCAGCAGGCACGATGGCACGCAGCGTATCCAGCACCAGTTGCCAGAACTTGTCGTTCTGCTCGTTGAACAGAATGACTGCGCGCGAGCTTTGGGAATTGAAGGCAGTGGGGGCCTGTTTCACCGCTTCCTTGATCAGGGAAGTGGCGTCGGTTTGACCGATGGAAATGTTTTTACCAATAGCGTATTGACTACGACGTTGCTTGTAAATATTGATGGCTGGGTTGGACATAAAGCATTCCTCTTTTAGTGGGTAGGAGCCTTTACGAAGCAGTAATTTCATAGGACTATTAGCTTAACTTAATACACATTTATTCTGGATGCTATAAGTAAAAATTATCGGCTCGGATAAAAAAGCGCTTCTTCACACCCGTAATTAAGCCTTTGAAACCAGGCAGTTCTTTTAGACACTGCCTGGTTTCTACAGCGCTAATGGGAGCCCATTATTCACGGTTGGGCTACTGTAGCGAGGGCTGCTCGCTTTCGGTTAGTTGTTCCTGCGCCAAGCGTTTGGCACCGGCGATATCAGGCTTCCCGGAACCTAGTTGTGGTAATTGATTAACGGTGAACCAGTGGCTGGGAATCATTAGCGATGAGATACCCTGGCCGCGCAGGGCCGTTCTGACAGCCTGTGCATCCAGCGGGGTTTCCGAGAGCAAGACAATACGCTCGCCTTTATGAGCATCCGGTATGTTGACCGCCATGATGGCGGTATCGGGGTCGGCAAGCGTGGCTTTAACAGCCTGCTCCACCGCGCCGAGGCCAATCATCTCACCGCCAATTTTAGCGAAGCGTGAGTAGCGATCAACAATGGTCAGAAAACCATCTTCATCCAGATAACCCTTGTCTCCGGTGATATACCAGCGCTGGTCGTTGAGATTGCACACTACCTTGGCGGTACGTTCAGCATCGTTCAGGTACCCCTGCATGACCTGCGGTCCGCTAATCAAAATCATGCCTGCTTCGTCAGTGGAAAGTTCTTCAAAACTCTCTGGGTCAACAATTTTGAAACTCGTGCCGGGTAGCGGCATGCCGACGGTGCCTATCTTGGCTCCTCGCTGCACTTGCAGGTAGTTCACATCCAGCGTATCGGGAAGATTAACCGCCGCTACCGGCGAGGTTTCGGTTGCGCCGTATCCTTCATAAATCAGCTTATGAAATTTAAGCTGGAACGCGCTGCGTACGCTGTCGTCGACCTTTTCCGCCCCGGCTACTACCACTCTGATGCTATCCAGCATGAGCGGATGAACATTGGAGCTGCGAGTGAACAAGCGCAGAAACGTCGACGTGCCACACATAATGGTTGCCCGGTGCTTGGCAACCGCTTTTGCAATACCCGCCGCATCGGTCGGGTCGGGGTGGCACACCAGGGGCAGGCCCTCAATTAACGGTAAGAACTGAGTAACCGTGAGGCCGAACGCATGAAACAGCGGAAGCGAGCCCATCATGACGTCGTTATGCTCGGTATTCAGCGCGTCGGATGTTTGCTTAACGTTCGCCATTAGGTTGCGGTGGCTTAACATCACGCCTTTTGGCTGTCCTTCGCTACCGCTGGAAAACAGGATGGCGGCGGTGGCCTCGGCATCATGTGCTCGGCAGTAGCAGAGGCGCAGCAGCCAGGTCGGCAGCAAGCGGACGCTAAGCCATGTGCCTAAGCGTTCAGCCCGGCCCATGGAGGCTTGTAGTGTTTCCAGGTAAACAACGTTTTGGTTGGCAAGTAACGCCGATACATCAAGCCCACGGGCGTTAAGTTTTTCCACGAAACGCGTAGACGTGAGAACGGTATCTATCCCCGCTTGCGAAAGGGCCGAAGCCAACGCATCGCCGCTGGCGGTGTAGTTAAGGTTGACCACCGTTTTTCCCGCCAGCAGTGTTGCCATATTGGCGAGTACACCCGCGCTACTGGTAGGCAGTAACAAGCCGATGTTCTGCGCTTTGCTCTGTTTACGGATGCGCTTGGCCATCAGAATACTCGCCGTGAGGGCTTTAGCGGCACTCAATGGGCGGCTGATCGTGTCCGTGAGCGCCAGCTTTCCTGGGCGGCGTTTTACGCTGCGTATCCAGGCATCCGGCAGGGTGTGCAGGTTCTCCATCGAGAGCTGCCAAGAGCGGGTAGCCTGCTCAAAGATGCGTCGCTTGAGTACATCGGCTGGGGTCTCTTTTGGCAGCGCTTGGCCAAAGACCACAACGATAGAGCGGTGTAGCGGTGCATGGCGTAGCTCTTTAAGCTTGCTGGAAGAGTGCGAGAACTGGCTGCCCCATAGCCCACGTAGATAAAACGGAACGATTTTTACGTCGGGATTGGCCATTTTGCAGGCCCGCTCATAGCCTCGGCGAAATTCGCCCAGCTGCCCGGTGCGGCTGATAGCGCCTTCCGGAAACAGGCAGACCACTTCACCTGCGTTGAGCAATTCGGCAACGCTATTAAGTGCCCGCTCGGCGGCAGCGCCGCGCTCAATGGGGATACAGCCCAGTGCTTTAAAAAACCAGCGCAAATACCAGCGCTGATAAATGCTTTTCAGCATCACAAAACGCACCGGCCGAGGGCTTGTGATCTGCACCATGGCCCAATCAATCCAGCTGATATGGTTGCCCAGTAACAGCACGCCGCCTTGGGCAGGCAAGTTTTCCAAACCGTAAACATCAACGCGATAGCGGCGGGTCAGCAGAAAGCCCAGTAAAAAACGCACCAGACTTTGGGGCAGTTTTATAATGGTGTAGCCACCCCCTATCATCGCTACGCTAGCGATCACAAGTAATAAATAGTGGCTATCCACGCCCGCCAAAGCAAACAGCGCCGTGAGCGCCAAAAAGCCCAGCATGGCGATATTTTGAATCCAGTTATTGGCTGCCAACACCGTGCCCAGCTCGTTATCCGCAGCGTGGAACTGGATCAGGGCGTTGAGCGGCACAATAAACAGCCCGCCCATTAAACCGATAAACACAAAGTTCAGCGCTTGGCTGAGTGGCGTTGTGAGTAGCGGTAAGCACCATAAACCAACGGCAACGCCCAGAGCGCCCACCGGAATTAAGCCGGTTTCAATACGGTTGCGCGAAAGACGACTGGCCAGCACCGAACCCAGCGCAATACCGATGCCGCTAGCGGCGAGAATGCCTTGCAGCACCAACGTGTTATCAATGCTGAGCGCGGATTTGGCGTAGGCAGGAAAGGCGGCTAACAGCACTTGGCCAACAGACCAGAAGGTGGCAAGGCCGATAATCGACAGTCTTAACACGGGCTGGCGTGCAACGATGCGCAGATTATCTTTAAGCGCGCTGCCTTTTATATAGCGCTTCCAGGTCAGCGGTGTGCTGGGCGGCTGTGGGGTATCCAGCGGCAGACGATAAAGTGCCACCACCTGAATGATGCTATTGAGCACTAATAGCCAGCCTAGCGGAGCAATTTGGCGCAGCAACTGCTCAGGGGGTTGGTTGGCCAAGGGGGTCCATGCTTCAAAGAAGGCAGTAAACACCACCGTGCCCGCTAAAATGGCACCAATGGTAACGGCCTGGACGATACCGTTCGCTTCGGCCAAGCGGGGTTTCCCAAACAGCGTTTTGACCATGCCGTATTTGGCAGGCGAGTAAAAGGCTGACTGTATCGCCAGCAGAAGCGTCATCGCAAAAGCCAGCCAAAACCAGCCTTGATAATAAGCCGCCGTAATGCCTAGTGATACCACGACCGCTGCCCACGCCGAAACGCGTAGGATACGTACTTTGGGATAGGTATCAGCCGCGTGACCTGATGGGCTAAACAGTGCAATGAACGGGAGCAGGATTAACCCGTTCACCAGCGCTGTAAGCACTATTTGGGTGGTGCCATCGTAGCTTTTGAAGATCGAATTCTGAATCACGATCTTGTGCCCTAAGTCGAGAAAAGCATTAAGAAAGATAGCGATGAAGTAGGGCCATGCGCCCTTCATCTGTAGCACTCTTTGCATGTTCACTAAGCCTTATAAACCCCTTTAGATGGTAGCAATCTGTCCAAGTCAGGCCTTGGGTGCAACCTTGTTAGACCAGGTTGTGTTATATGTGCTTTAAAGTATCATTATTTGCTACGTTGAGGTGTCTGGAGGCGCTTATGTCCCAAGTGGGGTGTTTAATTGATACGTTGAAGCGCCAGCTTCGTGCTCAGGGTAAAACCTATGCCGATGTGGCTCAGTGGCTGGGCCTAAGCGAGGCGTCCGTTAAGCGTTTGTTTGCTGAAAAGCACTTTACCCTGGCGCGGCTTGAGTGCATCTGTGATCAACTCAATATCGAATTTGCCGAGCTGGTACAAGCCATGCAGGCAGAAGAGCTACGGCCCCAGCAATTGACCCAGGCTCAGGAGCAGAGCATCGTTGATGATCGTGAGCTATTTCTGGTCGCTGTCTGTGTTGTTAATGGCTATAGCTTTGACGAAATTCATCATCAGTATCAGTTAAGCGAGACGGAGTGTACACGTCAACTGCTTAAGCTTGAGCGGCTAAAGCTTATTGAGTTGCTACCTGGTAATCGTATTCGCCGCCGCGTAGCTGCCAATTTCCGCTGGCGCTCTGGCGGCCCTATCCAGCAGTTCTTCCAAACGTATATTGCGAATGAATTTTTTCGCTCACGCTTTGATGGCGAAAGCGAGCAACTGCTGGTCCTCAATGGTCTGTTGTCCCGAGCAGGCAATGACGAGTGGCAGCAGATAATGCAGCGCTTGGCCAAGGAGTTTCACGCCCTGTGCGAAAGAGAAAGTAGTTTGCCTCTGCATAAGCGCTTTGGTACCACGTCAGTATTAGCGGTACGCCAATGGAAATATGCGTTGTTTCAAGACTATACGCGACAGTTGGATAATTCTTAATGATGTGGGGATGTATGTTGAAATGTCTCCGCCTCTTGGGTTATCCATTCGCTAAAGTGTGTGACCGCTTCGGGTGCGCCTCCGCTCGCCGGTAGAATAAGATCGTAAGCAAAGCGTGATACGAGCGCGTACTTCTCTTTAAAGGGGCGGACTAACACACCACTCGCCAGCCGGTCGGCAATTAAGGGGTAGCTTGCCAGTACTACGCCTTGGCCAGCAATGGCTTGGTCTAGCGCCAAACTATAAAGCGAGTATTGCATGGGGGTGGGTAAGTGGTGGTTTTTTACACCGACGCTATTAAACCATTCGCTCCAGCTCGGTACAGGACTGAAGGCCGGAGTATGCCGATGCCATTCAACCGAAAGCAGCGGTTGTGCCAGCAAGTCCTCTGGCACCCTAATTTTATTTTTGAAAAGCAGCGCAGGCGAGCACACAGGAAATAGCACGTCTTCGAATAATCTAATGCTATTGACGCCTTGTCACGGACCTTGGCCATAACGCAGTGATAGCTTGGCACGGTTAGGCAACCACAGTGGTGGCGTTAAATTCGCATCGGCATCAAGCGATATATTGATGCCACGTTCACGTGCTTCGAATCGATGAAGTCGCGGTAGTAGCCAAAGCTGTAAAAAAGAAGGTGGCGCGCTAATAATCAGCTCAAAAGCTTCGCTAGAGCGCTGTGTGATATGTTCCACCCCACTTGCAATAAGTGATAACCCCGCCTGCACATCGTCGAGCAGCATTTTACCCGCCTCGGTGATTAACACGCCATTGGCGTGTCGCTCGAAAAGAGTGACGCCCAACCTTGCCTCTAGCTGTTTGACTTGGCGACTAACGGCACCAGGAGTAACGCTGAGCCGAGTGGCGGCTTTTTTGAAGCTGTTTTCACGAGCAGCCTCAGAGAAAGCACGCAGTGCATTAAGCGGTAGTCTTTCAATTTTCATAGCGTGAGTTTTACTAAGCCTAGGTCGGATAAGTAATCGTTTGTAGAGAGTTTCCTCTGCTGATGCAATAGCCGCCTTATTGCATAGCGAGGTCTACATGCGCAATCTTGAGCCAGATATAGCAACAAAGGTTTACCACAAGGACGTCGTTTTTGAGCGAAAACCCCTAGGGCGAAGAGCGGCATCGTTAATGCTTCTCTTCTGTCTGATATTAGGGTTTCAGCAGGTTGCTATAAAAGGGGTGGCTGAGGAAATATCGCCACTGTCTCAAATTGCTTTACGCTCTTTGCTTGCCGCTATGCTGGTAATACCTTGCGCGCTCTGGCAAGGCATTGGTTGGCGAGATGTGCGCGCGCATTGGCGGCCGGGGTTACTCGTTGGCTTAGGTTTCACGAGTGAGTTTGTCTTTTTGGCTTGGGGGCTTCATTACACGCTGGCTTCTCACATGTCTATTTTTCTCTATACGGCGCCTATTTTTGCGGCGTTAGGACTGCATTTAATGGTTCCGGGGGAGCAGTTGGCTCAACGCCAGTGGTGGGGTATTGGCTTGGCTTTTACAGGAATGGCCATTGCGATAGCACCCGGTCAAGCGGGCAGTATGGATACGGAAATACTGATCGGTGACATGATGGGAATAGTGGCGGGGTTATCTTGGGCAGCGACGACGGTGGTGATACGCAGAAGCTCGCTTTCCGAGCAGCCCGCTGAACTCACATTGAGCTATCAACTAAGTGTAACGGCACTGCTGCTATTGCCAGCTGCGTTAATATCGGGGCAGTTAATGAGCGCTCAGTTTACCTCAACGGTCATTTTAAGCCTTGGTTTTCAATCAATTATCGTTTCCTTTGGCGCTTTACTACTGTGGTTTTCGTTATTGCGGAGCTATCGTGCCTCGCAGTTAGGCGTGTTCTCTTTTTTAGCACCGCTTTTTGGTCTGCTTTTTGGTACCCTACTGCTCAACGAGCCTTTGAGCTTTAACTTTTTAATCGGTGGTGTGGCTATCATGCTCGGTATCGTGGTGGTAGTGCGCTAACTACTGACTCATCCTTCGCTGAAAAAAAACTCATTTTATGTTATCGAACGCGTTTAAAGCGCTGGCCTGCCCGCTTGACGGCGGCCCGCTCACTCAAGCGGAAGGCGTATGGCGCTGCACGGTTGGGCACAGTTTTGATATTGCCAAACAGGGTTATGTAAACCTGCTGCCTGTTCAGAACAAGCGTTCAAACGACCCCGGTGACAGTAAGGCCATGGTGGCTGCACGGCAGCGTTTTTTGAATGCCGGGTATTACCAGCCTGTTGCCGAAGCTGTTCGTCACGCTGCCTTGAACGATGCCTCGGAAAACGAATGGCTTAGCTGCCTGGATGCGGGGTGTGGTGAAGGCTACTACTTGCGTCAATTGGCTAGCACTGCGCTGCAAATACCGCTTGCTTTGATCGGCCTGGACATTTCCAAATGGGCGGTTATGGCGGCGGCCAAGCAGAGTCGTCAACAAGAGCAGGATCATCAGCCAGGACAGGGCCGTCGGCATTCAGCCACATGGGTAGTGGGCAGTAATGCCAATTTGCCCGTGCAGTCGGCCACGCTGGATAGGCTGCTCTGCATGTTCGGCTTTCCCGTGATGAGCGAGTTTGCCAGAGCGCTTAAACCGGGAGGCTTGTTGCTGCAAGTAGAGGCAGGATCAAATCACCTGCGCGAATTGCGTGAGATTATTTATCCAACGCTTAAACCCGAGCGCAATGCAGAGCCCGCTGTGCCAGAAGGGTTTAGCCTGCAGGCAACTGACACGATCCGCTATCCGCTGACACTGAATGACAAAGATAGCATTGCGGATCTTTTGGCCATGACGCCGCATCTTTACCGAGCAAGTGCAGAGGGCCGTGAAAGGGCAGCAGCACTTGAAACGCTAACCGTGAGCGTTGATGTGCGGCTTATTACGTGGATTAAAAATACATAGAAGCGAGAAACGGATAGGTCGTGGGTGCGGCTTGTCTTGTTTTGCCAGGCCCAAACGCAACAAGGCCCGCCGAAGCGGGCCTTGTCAGTCAGACCCTAAGGTCTGAACAAACACTTAATAATAAATATTAAGAAGTTTGCTTGATGTTAGAAGCCTGAAGGCCTTTTTTACCCTGGGTAACGTCAAAAGAAACGCTAGCGCCTTCTTGAAGGGTTTTGAAGCCGTCAGACTGAATTTCGGAGAAGTGTGCAAACAGGTCGTCGCTGCCGTCAGAAGGAGCGATGAAACCGAAGCCTTTAGTGTCGTTGAACCATTTAACTGTGCCAGTTGCCATGATTAAATCCTTTCGCGCATAAGCGCCGTAATAAAATTCCTGGTATTACCCAGATTGAAGTAGCGGGTGAAACAAGGAATACAATATCAGGCTGCCGAAAGAATCGTACGCTTCTGAAACCATGCTGCTTGCTAACCAACTGGCGCTACATTGCCATGTTTCGCGGCACGTGTCAAAGGGTTTTTGTATTTATTCTCTAATCCCAAGGCAATATTTCACTCCTGCGCGCAACAGGTCATGTCGCGATTGCTAAGTGCTTAATATTAACTGTTTAGTGACTGCGCTTGCGCATGGTGAGCTGTAATAACGCACCGCTTGCAGCAAGCGCACCGGCACTTAACGCAAGCGTCCAAAGCGGAAAGGCACTGGCAAGCATAAGCCCGCCTACCGCCGCCCCAATCGCGCTACCCAGGTAAAGCGCTGACTCGTTCAGGGCCACGGCGAGATTGCCATCGCCATGCGGTTTGCGAACGTGCATTAGTGCGTTATTTTGCGGCACCTGTAACGCCCAGCCGACGGCTCCCCATAGGGCGATAGGTACAAGCGCGAGCCATGGATGCAGAGCTGCAGCAATTGGCAGGCTTATCAGCGAAACGGCCAAGACCAGCATAATAGCCAGTACAACGCTGGAGCCTTGGCTTTTATCCACAATCGGGCCAATTAAAAAGCTGCCCAAAATCCCGCCAACGCCCCAAACCCATAGATAAAGTGCCATAGAGGGAGAGCTGCCAGACGTCGATGCTGCTATAAGCGGTGAAATAAAGGTGTACATACCAAGGCTTGCTACGGCAGCTAACAGCGAGACAGCTAGAATGGTCATGGTCGCGGGGTGCTTCAAAATGACCAATTTGCGCCGCAACGATATAGAAGGCGCTGCGGGAATATTGGGGAGCTTGTAGTACAGGCCTGCCAGGGAAATTGCGCCGAGCAGTGCAATCAGCCACATGGCCGAGGCCCAGCCCAACTGTCCGGCGAGCAATAGACTAAGCGGCACGCCCAGTACGGTGCCGCTCGCCATCCCGCCCATAATCATCGCGATGGCGTTGCCGCGCTGCGTTTCAGGTACGAGTGCCGCCGAGGCTGCAATCCCTAGCGCCAGATAAACCCCTGCTCCCACGCCAGCGAGTGCTCTCCAGGCCATCAGCATGACAAAACTTGTGGTCAGCGCGCTTGCCACATTTGCAATAACGAACATCGCCAATGCGATGATTAACCCTGTGCGCTGCTGATGACCTGGCAGGAGCGCGACCACGATGGGGGAAACCAGGCCATACGCCAGTGTAAACGCCGTTACCAGTTGTGCCGCCATGGCATCTGATACTAAAAAAGCATGAGTAATCAGGGGAATAAGGCCTGCTGTGACATAAGACGCCATCCCCAAAGAAAAGGCGCCCAAGGCAATTAAGTAAATCGATAGTCGAGAAGAAAGTGCCATTAGGCTCTCCAGTCAGGCTCATACATTACTTGGCAGCCGTATCTTGCAGACGGCTCCAAGCGGTGAGGGCGCTATTCTGGAGAGGCTTTAAAGGGGGTACAATTTAACTATTTATACTATTACTAAAGGCAGCAAGATGGCGGCAGTACGTTCGTTAAACCGCACCCGCACCGAGCTTGGGGAATTCCTGCGTAGCCGACGCGAGCAGGTAACACCTGAAGAGGTTGGCTTGCCCGTGGGTAAGCGGCGGCGCACGCCTGGCTTACGCCGCGAGGAAGTCGCGGCACTCGCCGGGGTTGGGTTGACCTGGTACACGTGGCTGGAGCAAGGGCGCGATATTCGCGCCTCAGCGGATTTTCTCGACCGCCTTGCGCGTACGCTCAAGTTTGATGCCACCGAGCGGCGCCATCTGTTTTTGCTGGCGCACCAACGCCTTCCCGCTGAGCCGGGAAAAACGTGGTGCATAGTGCCGCCCTTGATACATCGTCTGATGAACGATTTACCTACTCGGCCTGCCTACGTGTTGAATTTGCGCTGGGATGTGCTGGCCTGGAACCACGCGGGTGATCGTCTGTTTGGCTTCTCTAAACACCCACCGGAGCAGCGCAATCTTCTGTGGCTACTGTTTGCCGATGCAGCCACACGCGGGCTTTTCGACCCTTGGGAAGAGCAGGCCCGCCAAATGCTCGCCAGTTTTAAACGCGATGTGGCCCGCGCGCCTGAAGACCCGGCGATCAATGCGTTGATCAAAATGCTGATCCACGTGGATAAAGATTTTAAAACGTGGTGGGCAGGACAGGATATCCACGGGCCTTGCCACGGCGTTCGGCACTTTCACTTCGCGCCGTTAGGGGCGCTCGATTTTGAGCATACCTCGTTGTTGGTTGACGAAGACCGCCACCTGCGGCTGGTCTATTACGTTATTAAAGACGGCGCCACTGAAAACGACGTTGCTAACCATGGCATGGGTAACGAAGAGGCGTTTAATCGCTGGCTTCTGGACGCACACACGCCAGCATCATAATGAGTGGTTCTAGGCTTTTTCCAATAGACAGCGGCTGGACGTTCACTTAAAAGATAATAGTGATCTATTCGTAAATGGTTAAAGAACGCGTTCCCTGTGCACGTCAGGCGTTGCTTGAATGGGTTTCGAAGGCCGGATGGCATATAAACGTTGTATTTTAGCCCCGGCTCCGTAGGGTGACGTTTTCTGCTGGCGGGCTCTAATAAGCTTTCTGGGTAAAGGTGACTAACATGGCGGCGCTTTTGAAAGGGTATATGCGCTCTTCGTTGATTCTACGTGTCACGATCGCATTGTTGCTGGGGGTAGTGGTGGGGTTGCTGGGTGGTGAAAGCGTTGCCACTTGGCTGGGGCCGGTCGGCGATCTACTGCTGCGTCTGCTGACGTTTCTAATTGTACCCATTGTACTGTTTACGCTGATGGTCGGGGTCAACCAGTCAACGGTAGGTGGCGTCGGCCGCGTTGGTCAAAAGGTGCTGCTGTATTACCTGGCCTCTTCCGCGTTTGCAATTGTGGTGGGACTATCGGTTGCCTCACTACTTAATCCAGGCAGTGGCATGACGCTGGATGACAGTGCGAGTTTCTCTGTGCCGGAGAATCCGGGGCTCGTTGATGTACTGCTTAATATCGTACCGAACAACATTGTTGGCGCGTTGGCTGACCAGAACCTGCTCGGCATCATTTTTACCGCGTTGGTGTTCGGTGTCGCTTTGATGAAGGTGCGCCAAAGCGAAACGCACGGCAAAAGCGCCGAGCGGTTGTATGAAATGATCGAAGGCTTGAATGCTGTGACGCTGAAGGTGATGTCGGGCGTGCTGCATGTCGTACCGATTGGGGTGTTCGCTATCGTGGCGGAAACTGTCAGCCAGCAGGGGTTTGAAACGTTGCTGTCATTGGGTGACATGGTGATCGTGCTTTACATTGCCCTGGCCGTTCAACTGGCGATTTACTGTGTCATCATGCGGCTTTTTGGCGTGAAACTGCGCCGCTTTTTTCGGGAGGCGCGTACGCCGATGGCCACGGCGTTTGCCACGCAAAGTAGCGCGGGTGTGCTGCCACTGACCATGGATGCCGCCCGCCGTATGGGCATCGCGCAAGGTGTGTATGGGTTTAGCCTGCCGCTGGGAGCGACCATGAACATGGATGGCGCGGCGATCCGGATCGCTATTTCCGCTGTGTTTGCTGCCAATGTGATCGGCGCACCGCTGGATCTTGCCAGCATGGCGCAGATTGTAGTGATCGGTACGCTGATTTCAGTTGGCACTGCGGGCGTACCTGGGGCGGGTATCATCATGATTGCCACCGTGTTTGCACAGGTAGGGCTGCCTATCGAAACCGTCGTACTGTTAACCGCTATTGATGCGTTGGTAGGAATGGGCGCTACCGCCCTGAATATAACCGGCGATTTAGTGGGCACGGCAGTGATCGCCAAAAGTGAAGAAGGCAAACAGAAAGACGTGCCTTTAGACGATATCTCTTCCACAGTGAAAGAGTAACGAGCAAGGCCATTAATCGACAGGAGACGACGGGATGAATGACCAGGAACTCACTTACTTGACCCGTGCCATTGAGCTGGCTGAAGAAGCTCTTGATGCGGGTGATGAACCCTTTGGCAGCGTGCTGGTAAGTGCACAAGGAGATATTCTTGCCGAGGACCGTAACCGAATTGTCAGCGGTGACGTGACGCAGCATCCCGAGTTCACGCTGGCACGTTGGGCAGCACAGCACATGACGCCAGAGGCGCGCGCCAAGGCAACGGTGTATACCACAGGCGAGCACTGCGCCATGTGCGCAGCCGCGCATGGGTGGGCAGGGCTTGGTCGGATCGTTTATATCAGTTCATCTGAACAGTTAGGGCGTTGGCTAGATGACCTGGGCGTCGCCCCACCGGCGGTAGCCTCCTTCCCTATTCAGCACATTGTGCCAGGACTTGAAGTAGCAGGCCCGTTAGCGGGGTGGGATGAAAAGGTCCATGCGCTGCACCAACGGCGCCATGCCGTTTAGCTAGCAGCAACAAAAGAGCCGCCCAGGCATTCGTCCAGGCGGCTTCAGGGTTTATCTATGTTGTACAATCAGTGCTCTAAAATCACATAAAACGCATGAATGATGTCGGGGATAAAGTCAAGCAGCGTCAGGATGGTGTTTAGCCAAAAATAGCCTTTTAGGCCAACCTTTAAAATACACCGAACGGCGGTAGGATGATGGCAACAATCATCTTGATCGGATCCGTTGCTGTCAACGCCACAACGCCTCCTTTACTTATATGAAGTGTCATCTGCGGCGTTATTTCTATCTTTAATTAACGTTTTTTCAACACCCTTAACTATCACTTTTTATCAGAAAAACGGGGAAGGGAATCCATGTATAAGTTACTACCGCCATCACTACTACTTGCAAGCTGCGCTGTTTCTGGCCCGCTTTGGGCACAAGCCGAGCCGGTATCTACCCAAGCGCTGCCCACCGTTGAAGTGAGTGCACCCCGTTTAGCACGTGAGCTTTATGCCACACCGGCTGCGGTTTCAATTCTGGATCGAGACGCCATTGCTCAGGGCCAGCAGCGTGTGCGGCTGGATGAATCGCTGGTACGCGTGCCGGGGGTGTTTGTCCAAAACCGGGATAATTTTGCCCAGGGCCAGCGTATCGCAATACGTGGCTTTGGTGCGCGTGCGCCGTTTGGCGTGCGCGGTATTACGGTGATGGTTGATGGCATTCCTTATACCTTGCCCGATGGCCAAGCGCAGTTGGACGCCATTGATCTGGACAGTGCCGAGCGCATTGAGGTGATTCGTGGGCCTTCCTCGGTACTTTATGGCAATGCCGCCGGTGGGGTGATTGATGTGACGACCGCTGACGGGCGTGATAATCCAGGTACACGGCTGCGAGTAGGGGTAGGCAGTGATGGGTATCGCAAAGCTGCCCTGCAAACCGGTGGCGCCCAAGGGGAGTGGTCACACCACGTCAGTTTTTCAGCCTTAAATATGGACGGTTATCGCGATCAGAGCTCTACTGAAAAGTACTTGTTGAATGCCAAGCTACGCCGGGAACTGGGTAGCGAGCGTGCGTTAACGGCGATTGTCAACCTGCTGGAAAACCCGCGCTCGGAAGATCCCGGTGCACTCAATGCTGGCGAAGTGGCTAGCGGGCGCCATCAGGCGGCACCCAATGCATTGGCGCTTGATTCACACCAAAAAGTCGACCAGCAGCTAGTCGGTTTGCAGTATGAAGATCTGGCCGCAGGCCCGGGTGAACTCTACCTTAAAGGGTTTATTGCGCGACGCGATTTTGAGCAGCAGTTGCCCTACGTGGGCGACAGCCGATTAGGGTATAAGCGTGATTACATGGGCGCCAGCGCTGAATACCATCATGATATTACTCTGGGCGAGCTACCGCTGAGCTATGTCGCGGGGGTTGATGTCGCGCGCCAGAGTGATGATCGCTTCCGCAATGATGTGAACGCCCAGGGGGCGGTAGGTGATCAAGTGGCGGATGAAACCCAAAAGGCCACGTCGGCGGGTGTTTTTGCTCAGGGCGATTTGGATATCACCGAGCAGGTAACGCTGTCGTTAGGCGCGCGGTTTGACCGTGTGGATTTAGATGTGGGTGACCAGTATTTTGACGATGGCGATCAAAGCGGTGAGCGTACCTTTAATGAGTGGAGCGGCTCTGCCGGGCTTAGCTACCGCTATCGTCCTCAGCATCAGGTGTATATCAATACCGGGACGGCCTTTGAAACGCCTACATTCGCTGAATTTGCTAACCCGGCAGGCGGCGGCTTTAATCCATCCATTGAGCCGCAAAAGGCCTGGAACCGTGAAGTGGGTATGCGCGGGTATATTGAGCCGCTAGCGATGGATTACGACGTTGCCTTGTTCTCGGTACGTGTGCGTGATGAGCTAGTGCCTTATGACGAGGGCGGGCGTACCTTCTATCAAAATGCGGGCGATACCAATCGGGACGGCCTGGAAGTAGCGCTGGGCTGGCAGCTTGCCGATCAGTGGCGGTTAGACAGTGCGTTGACGCTGGCGCGCTATGAGTTCGATCGGTTTTCCACGCCTGATGAGCGCTTTGATGGCAAGCGTATTCCCGGCTTGCCGGAGCAAACCTGGGTCAACCAGCTTACCTGGGAGAGCTCAGCGCACCGCTTTGCCACGCTTGAAACGCAATACACCGGCGATATGGTCGCTGATAACGCTAATGAAACGGATATAGATAGCTATTGGCTGGTGAACCTTCGCGTGGGGGATGGTTGGCAACTGGGAAGCGACTCACGTTTAAACGCTTATGTGGGCGTGCGTAACCTGCTTGATCAAGAGCACTATGCCAACGTTCGCTTGAACGGCACCTATGGTCGTTACTATGAACCGGCACCGGGGCGCAGCGTTTACGGTGGGGTGGAAATGCGCTTCTAAGCCCGAGGTTTCAAGCCTTCGGCTTTAATCGGCGAAGGCTTCGGTAATGGCCACTACACTGTAATGACAGCGGGCAGCCCAAGGGCTGCCCGCTGTGTTATGACGAGACGATGAGTAAACGCTTATTCAGGTAGTGCGTACCCGATAACGTAATCGCCCATTTTAGTTCCGAAGGTGCCGTGACCACCCGCCGTTACCACCACGTATTGACGGCCATCGGCGCCGGTATAAGTCATGGGGGTGGCCTGGCCACCGGCGGGCAAGCGTGCTTTAAAGAGCTCTTCGCCCGTGGTGATGTCGTAACCACGCAGGTACTGGTCCAGCGTGCCCGACATAAAGACAACGCCGCTGGCGGTGGAGAGCGGGCCGCCTAGTGCCGGAACACCCACCGGCAAACCAATCGGCAAATCAAAGGGCATGCTGTCACGCGTAGTGCCGTTGCGGTGCTTCCACACGACCTCGGCATTTTGCAGATCGATACCCGCTACATCGCCCCAGGGCGGTGCCTGGCAGGGCAAATCAAATATCGACAGCAGCGGCCCTAGTTCAACGGCGTACGGGGCTCCTGCGTTTGGCTGTAGCCCTTGTTCGCTGGCAGACCCCTGGCCTTCTTCAACCTCATCACGAGGAATCAAGCGCGAGATAAATGCCAAGTACTTGGCCCCGGTGAAGAGCGCCTGGCGCTCAGGGTCAACCGCAACGCCGCCCCAGTTCATCACCCCGACGTTACCCGGGTAGATGATGCTGCCTTCAAGCGAGGGAGGCGTGTACTGGCCTTCATAGCGCAGTGAGTTGAATTGAATACGACACATCATTTGATCAAACGGTGATGCACCCCACATGTCGCGCTCGGTTAGCGGTGGGGGTAGCAGATTGAGTGCCGAACGCGGCTGAGTTTCTGCTGTCCAGTCGCCTTCAATGGCGCCTTGGGGCGCAGGGGTTTCTTCAATCGGCACGATCGCTTCGCCGGTTTCCCGGTTAAGCACGTAAAGGCTGCCCTGCTTTGTTGGCTGGATCACCGCGGGTTGAACGCCGTCACTGGTCGCCAAATCAATCAGTACGGGTTGAGCGGGCATATCCATATCCCACAGGTCGTGATGAACGAACTGATAGACCCAAGCAACCTGGCCGGTTTCGAGTTCAAGCGCCACCAAGCCTGCGCTGTAGATTTCATCGTTTTCGGTACGGTCCGCGCCATACTGGTCGGGCGTTGCATTGCCCATTGGCAGGTACACCAGCCCCAGCGTTTCATCAACGCTAATGGGCGCCCATACGTTGGGCGAGTTGCGCGTGTAGGTTTCGTTATCGGCAAGCGGTTCTGTTTCTTCCGGGTTGCCGCTATCCCAGTTCCATACCAGCTCGCCAGTGCGCACATCAAAGGCGCGGATAACGCCTGACGGCTCATCGGTTGAGCTGTTATCCGTCACGTGGCCGCCCAGGATGACCAGGTTCTCGGTCACGGTGGCGGGGGAGGTGGAGTAGTAGCCGCCAGGGTTGAAGTCGCCGATGTTGCGGGTTAGATCAACTTCGCCGTTTACCCCAAACCCTTCACACGGCTCACCGGTGTCGGCATTCAGGGCGATCAGGCGGGCATCGGCGGTGGGCAGGTAAAGACGGCGCGGGCACATCACATCGGTTTGGCTAATAATTGCCGAGGGCGCATTGTCAGCATCACCTGCAGCGGTTTCTGTCAAACCACTAAGAATAGCAACGTCGATATCAAAGGCGCTGGCATCCGCAAAGAGTTCAGACGCCTGAACGCCTGCTTCGCTCGTATCATCTGTACCGTTGTCTGCGTAGTTGGCAGCATCATAGTACGCAAGGCCTCGGCAGGTCATGTGCGCCCAGCCCGAGAAGTCATCGGCGCCTTGGGTGCTGATTTGCGGGTCAAACGCCCACAGGGTTTCGCCGGTTTCGGGAGAAAGCGCCATAGCGCGGCTGTGAGAGGTACAGATATACAGACTGTCGTTAACTTTTAACGGCGTATTCTGGTTGGTAATTTCGGGAGGGGCGTCGGGGCCCGCCTGGTCACCGGTCTGAATACGCCATACTTCTTCCAGTTGACCAATATTCTCAGGGGTGATTTGACTTAACGACGAGTAGTGCGTACCCGCGTTGGTGCCGCCATAGGCAGGCCAGTCGTCGCCGGCCACTTGGGCAGGGTTGATGCTCTCACTACCCGACGTGCTGTTATTGGCAAGCGTGCCATCAATGGTCGTGGGATCATCAAACTGACTGGCGATAGCCACCACTATAGCGGCTGCAATGCTGGCGGTCAGCGCGAGACTGCCGCCTCGCGAACGAAGCAGCTTTCGCCACCAGGGAAGCAGCATAATGATGCCGATGAGCGCAAGGACGGCGACGCGGGGAACCAACTGCCACCAATCCAGGCCAACTTCCCACAGTGCCCAAAGCAGCGTCGCTATTAAAATTAGCGCATAAAGCCAAAGGGCAGCGCCCCTGCGCATAGCGAGTAAAATACCGGTGGCGGTAATGCCAATGCCAACTATCAAATAGTAGGCACTGCCGCCGAGGCTAATGAGTTTGCCGCCGCCTACCGCTAACGCCAGGCCTGCAACAATCAGTAAGAGGCCTAGCAGTAAGGCAGGCCATTTCCCGCGTGCTCGCGTATTTTCATCCATGAGTGTTCCCCCTGTTTATTACGATTGACAGCTTATTACGTTTGATAGCTGTTGATGGCTAGGCTTGGTACCGGCTCCGACGGGGTTTACCCATCAAACAGGTGACTGAGCTGCGCCGAAAGTATCAGTAATGGATGTGAACTGATCAAACGGCGTTGGATAGCGCATAAAAAAGCCACGCTATAAAGATAGCGTGGCCATGGTGTGTTGCTACTATTTATTCATTCTAACACGGTGTTAGCGCTCTAGTGCCACTAGCATCTTGCCAGTATTACCACCTTTGAACAGCTCCAAAAACGCCTCCGGTGTGCCCTCCAGGCCCTCTTTAACCGTTTCCTTGTAATCAATTTTACCCGCCGTTACCTGGGGAGCCACTTCCTTGAGGAACTCAGGGTAGTGATCCCAATGGTCTGCCACAATAAATCCTTGCATCTTCGCTTTGCGTACCACCATTTGAGACAGATTGCTGGGGCCTGGCGTGGGTTTTTCGGCGTTATAACTTCCGATCATGCCGCAGACCGCAATACGAGCGCCTTCATTTAGCTGGCTTAATGCGGCTTCCAGGCAAATGCCTCCCACATTTTCAAAATAAACGTCAATGCCTTCGGGGCTGGCCAGCTGTATCGCATCGCTTAACTCGTGAGCGCTGCGGTCGCGGTAGCTAACGGGCTCAACACCCAACGACTCAAGCCACGCAAGCTTATGCGCTGCACCTGCAATACCGACCACGTGACAACCCTTGGCCTTGGCAAGTTGCACCACTAGTGAGCCCACCGCACCGCTGGCAGCACTGACCAGCACATTGTCGCCAGGGCGGCACTCGGCAATGCGGTTAAGGCCGGCCCAGGCCGTCATGCCCGGCATGCCCAATACCCCAAGATACGCCTGCTCGGGTACATCAGCGTTGGGTAATGGGTAAACGCCTGCTGAAGAGAGCTGAGCGATATCGCGCCAGCCACCCATATGGCTAACAATATCGCCCTCTTTTAAGCGTTCATCGCTGGAGGCAATCACTTCGCCTATTGCGCCACCTTCCATCGGCTGACCCAGCCTGAACGGTGCGACATACGTATGTTGCCCGCTCATACGGCCGCGCATGTAGGGGTCTACCGAGAGCCAGCGGTTGCGAATACGCACTTCACCTGGGCTGAGATCAGGAAGTGATTGGGAGTCCAGGGTGAACAGTTCACGTTCGGGTAAGCCGTTGGGGTAATCGGTGAGGGTAAAGAAATGAGACTTCATGCATACCTCCAGTCACGTGAAAGCGTATTAATGTACTTGAAACAGATGTACTTGATTGAAGCATAGAGATCATTACCTTGCGCGCAAGTTCGTTTTTTTTGAAGTCATGTATGCGGTAAGCCAAGCATCTAAAACACCAGGCAAGAACAGGAGACAAAAAAACAGGGCGCTCAAATGAGCGCCCTGTAGGATTCAGCGAATAACAGAAGTGATGTGTCGTTGAGCGGCTAAGGGGTACCACACACTTAGGGGGTGTGCTATCCGTTAATCCAGCAACGTTACCATAACCGGGGCTACTCCCTGGTTCAGCATGCCCAGTGTGCGTGCTGCTCGCTTGGATAGATCAATAATCCGCCCTTTTACAAAGGGGCCGCGGTCATTGATCAGCACTTCTACTTCTTGCCCTGTATCAGGACGGGTTACCAGCACTTTCGTCCCAAACGGTAAGCTAGGATGAGCAGCGGTGAGTGCCTGCTGGTCAAACGCTTCTCCGCTGGCAGTGAGCGCGCCTTGAAAGCGGTCACTATAGTAGGAAGCAACGCCTTCCTGTGTATCTGTGTCGTTGGCAAACGCGCTATTTGCTGTCATGGCGATAAGCAGGACAGCTAAACAACTCGTTCGAAATAGTCGTGTAGGGGCTCCCATTGGAGTACCTCAGTTATTCGTGTCGGTCGAGAGTCTCGCAAGCATCAATGAGGTGCCGGATAGGCGAAGGGATGGTAACGCGCTCTTTCAGAGTCAGCAAGCTTTAAGACGTTCGGTGCAATTGACCCCAAAGTTGCGTGTTTTTTGATGTTCCCGTTATGGCCTTGCATTTCAGGGGGTTAACGGGAAGTGTAGGAATATAAGTAAAGCTCTTCTGGTACATTAAAATGATACCGCTCATTGAGCATTTTACTTACCATTACGTATTATTAATCTTGCTGAACGACCCATCCTTCCGTCATTGATCAAGGACGCCCTAATGGCTAAATCCTCTCCTTTTGCGCTAATCGTGGTTGCGGTAGGGGGAGTTGTTGTCGGCTTTTTAGCTGCACAGACGCTCTCTTCCGATGCATCTTCCTCTTCCTCGGTGGCGTCTCAAACCGCCGAACAAACTGCACTGGCGGGGCTGGATAGCATTACGCTTGGCGAGCAACTGCGTGGGGAAATTACGGCCAGTGACCTGCTTAATGGCAATGATGGAAGCCGCTATGACCGCTACATGATGACGCTTGATGAGAGTGATCTGGTTGAGTTTAGTTTGCGCGGTGCCCTGAATGGCATCGTAGCGCTTTATGATGACCAGCTTCAGCTGTTGAGCGTAGCGCCTACTGCACGCCACCGTATTGAGCAAGCGGGCGATTACATGGTGGTGGTCAGCGGTGCTGATAGCAGCAGTTACGGCCCTTATACGTTGAACAGCCGAGTGGTTGAACTAAGCGATAGCACGGTATTGACCCTTGATGCTCCACTGGACAGCTGGTTGGATGGCACTTCTAGTGAGTATACGCTGACCATCGAAGAAGCGGGCATGTATCAGTTGGAAATGCGTTCCGATGAATTTGATGCGTATCTTGAGCTTAGTGGGCCAAATGGCTATTTCCGAGAGGACGACGATAGCGCGGGTAATTTGGACGCCCGAATTTCAGACTTCCTGGTGCCGGGTGACTACACCGTAACGGCGCGCACACCTTATGACGAAGGTGCTGGCCTTTTCACGCTGACTGCTGAGTCGCGCGAATTACCCGGCGATGGCGAGCTGCGCAACGACGGCAGCATTGTGCCCAACGACTCATTAAATGGTTTGTATAGCGGCCAGGATCTTAGCTATCAGGTTGAAATTGAAGAAGCGGGCATGTACCAGATTGACATGATGTCGGATGATATTGATGCTTACCTGGTGCTCGAAGGTCCTGATGGCTATTACCGTGAAAATGACGATGGCGGCGATAACTTGAATGCCCGTATTGCTGATTTTTTTGAGCCCGGTACTTATCAGTTAACGGCGCGTACTGCTTATGGCAGTGATAGCGGTTTGTTCAGAATTACCTTGGCACCGCAAGAGCTACCTGAAGGGGTCGAACTGCGTAACAGCGGTGCAATCACGTTTGGTGAAACGTTAAACGGTTGGTATACCGGTGAGTCACTGGTGTATGAGCTTGAGCTAGCCGAAAGCTCATTAGTCACCATTGGTATGCGCTCCAGCGACTTTGATGCTTATCTGGAACTTGAGGGCGAAGGTGTCGCTGTTAGTGATGACGATGGTGGTGCCGGTACCAATGCGCAACTGCAACAGCAATTGCTGCCGGGTACCTATACAGTCATTGCGCGTGGCTTTAGCACGGCGAGCAGCGGGTTGTTTGAACTTGACGTAACCGCTGAGCCGGCACAAATGCAGCCCAGTATGTAACTGATTACGCTATTTTAAGCTGTTGTTTCTCTCCATGGTGGGCAAGGGCGCTTAAGTATGACTAGACTCAACTTGGCGCCCGACAAAATGCCTTACATGGAGATAAAATATGCTTCGTTGGAAAATGAGTGTATGTCCCGCTGCGGTTCTGCTGCTTAGTGTCTGCCAATCAGCTAATGCTGAAACGGCCGATACCAGCGCCCTCGCATACCAGCCATTGGATAAGCAGTATTCATCTCCTGATTGTCAGGATGAGCACTGTTCAACGGTAAAGATCTCTGCATTAACGTTTCCTGATAACTCCGCATTAACAGAGCAGGTGCAAGAACGCCTGCTTGCGCTTGCCTTGGGTATCACCGATGGCGACGACACGCCCGCTGACGACTGGGATCACTTCGCGGATGAGTTTTTTCATCGTGCTGAAGAGGACAATACCAGGCTGCCTCACCCGATGGCGAGTGAAGCACAGCTGAGTGCCAGCGTGTTTTCCCGTCAGAACGACCTTCTGGTGCTTGAACTTGATAGCTATGTGATTTATGCAGGCCAGGCCCACGGTTTACCATCCACGCAGTTCATGGTCATTGATGAGCGTTTGAATGAGGTGGTGACTCTCGATGATATGCTCATGGCTGGCGGTCAGGAGGGTTTTGATGAAGCGTTAGCCGAGGCGCATGAGCGCTGGATGAGTGAGCAGGATGTTGGTGAGGATTTTGCGTCCAGCTGGCCATTTACTGACAGCACCAACGTGGCACCGCTTGAAAAGGAGTGGATGGTAAAATACAACGTGTACGAAATTGCTCCCTATGTGATGGGGCAGCCTGAGTTAACGATCCCTGTTGAGGAATTAAAAGGGATTGTTGAGCCTCGTTATTTAGGCCAATGAGAATCGGTAAGGTAATTGGCTGTTTGGAGAAGTAAACAGCCCGTGCGGGGCAGGAGCTAATCAGTATCTCAATGCTCCTGCTCTGCTGCTTATTCATTAATTAATAAGCAGGCATGGGGATGGCGATGAGTCTCACCGGCCAGCGTTTAAACAGCCCACCACTACCAGCAGCGCCGCAGTGGGTAAGCGCCAATCCAGTACGCTAACGCCCGCAAGTACCAGCAAAAGGCCCGCTAAAATGGGCACGCCATAGGCAAGGCTGCCAACCAGGCTTGCATGCCCCCAGCGCAGGGCTTTATCCCAGGCTACCATGGCGATTCCGTAAGGCCCTAACCCCAACGCAACGCCCGCCAGTAGCGCTTCACTGCTGGGTAGAACCAGCTGGCCTTCCACTCCGATACTGGCAAGCGTCGCGATGGCGCAGGCAATCAGCAGCAGGCGAGGGAGAAGTGGCGTAATGCACACGGGTGCGGCCTGGCTTAACCATGAATAGAGTGCCCAGCAGCAGGCGGCAAGCAAGGCGAGCCCATAACCCAGCGTTGCTCCTCCCAAACCATTACTTAATGCCTGTGGCACGAGCAGAATGGCAGCCCCTGAAAAGGCAACCAGCGCCCCGGTAATACCGGCCAAGCGTATCCGACCAAAGCGGCTCCACTGGCTTAACAACACGAAAAGTACTGGCCAGGTGTACGTGATAAGCGCAGCCTCGGCCGCAGGCGCAAGGCGCATACCTATAAAGTAAGTGCTTACTGCGCCCAATATCAACAACGGAATACCTACCCAGATGCCTAACTGCCAGTTCAGGCTGCAGTGAGTGGTAGTAACGCGGCGGCTTAGCGGCAGTGTGGCAAATGCGCCAGCTAGCAGTGTTAAAGCGGTTAGCTGCAAGGGCGAAGAAGAGTGAGCACGTTCAGCAAGCAAGGGGGCCACGCTCCACAGGATGACAGCCACTAGCGCGGCGCCAACACTATACCAACGAGGAAACACCATAGGGGAGTGTGTACGTTGCATCGATGATCTCCTTGCCTGGAATATATGCAACGCAGCATACTCGTTAATAACACATCACAATATCGATCTTTTATGATTGTTTTAATTAATAATGGTGATATATGCGGGCGCCAACGTTAGACCTCACGCTGCTACGTACGCTAGTAACGATTGCCGATACCGGTAGCGTCACGGCGGCGGCGAAACGGCTGGATTACACGCAGTCCACGGTGAGTATGCAGCTTCAGCGTTTGGAGGCTCAGCTGTCGCTCAGCCTGCACGAACGTGATGGACGGCGTATCCGGTTCACACCAGATGGTGAGCGGTTACTTACTCACGCACGGCGCATCCTGGCGCTTAACGACGAAGCATGGGGCGATATGCAGGCCCAGCAGGTAACCGGGAATCTGACTTTGGGCATTCCAGAAGATTACGCATCGCTGCTGCCGTCGGTATTTGCCTACTTTCACCAGCTTTATCCAGCGGTGGGGCTTAAGGTTATTTGCGGAACAAGTGCCCACTTGGTTGAACAGGTAAAAGCCGCTGAGCTTGATTTAGCCTTGGTGACGCGCCAACGTAACTCACCCGGTGGCGATGTTATCCGCCGCGAGCCGCTGGTCTGGGCGGTGGGCGTTAACCAGCAGCCGTTACTCAGTGACCCTATCCCGCTGGCGCTTTACTCACCAGGTGCCGATGTGTTTAGGGAAGTCGCCGAGCAGGCACTGCATGGCGCCGGGCGTAACTGGCGGGTGGCGTATACCAGCCAGTCGATGGCGGGGTTGGCACCGATTGTCATTGCCGGGCTTGCCGTTGTCGTGGTGACACGCAGCATGTTGACACCTTCACTGCGTCCGCTGGATGAAAGTAGCGGCCTGCCCGCCTTGCCCATGATTGAGCTGGCGCTGCACCGAGCGCCTCATCGGCCATCCGAGCCAGCCCGGCGCTTGGGCGAGTTGATTCGTGAGCAGCTAGCGGCTCCCAGTGAGGCGCTATAAGATCAAGTGTAAAGCGTTGAATGATTAATCGACGTAATATAGCTAGACTAAACGCCATATAACGTTGCTGCCAGGAGTGCTCAATGCACGAATTGGATCACTACATTTATCCACACCGGGTGCTGCATTGGCTGGTGGCTGTCGCCGTACTACTTGCTTTGGCCAGTGGCTTAACCATCGGAACGATAGGGTATGAACGTACGGTGGCGCTGGTAGGCAACACGTTCACTAACCTGCTTTATACCAGTCATAAAACCCTGGGGTTAACGATTTTACTGCTAATGACCCTGCGCATAATGACCCGCATGGCGTTTGTCGTGCCTGACCACGACCCGCCCTTGAATGCGTTTGAGCGTATTGTCAGTACCAGCGTGCATCACCTGCTTTATTTGGCGTTGGTGATGATGCCGCTGCTGGGTTGGGTCGCGACCGCCAGCGGTGGGTATCCGGTTGAATTCTTTCAGTGGCAACTGCCTGCGCTGATCAGTGAACGCCCAGCGCTTTCTGACCAGCTCTACACATGGCATGGACGTCTTGGCTGGGCCATTGTGGTGTTAATCGTTTTGCACGTGGCGGGAGCGTTATTTCATTGGCGGGTAAAGCGCGATAACGTCATCAAACGTATGAGCCTATTCGACTAGGTTTCAAACGACTGGGTTTCAAGCGACCAGGCTTCAAGCCCAAGCCTTCGCAGGGAGCGATGATATATGGGCCTACAGATCGCTTTCATTATCGGTTTGGCCGCCGTGCATATCTTTGCCAGCAGGCTTCGAAAGCTAAGCGCTGTGCCTCGCAGCGCTTGGCTTTCGTTAGCAGGTGGCGTCTCGGTTGCTTATGTCTTTATTCATATATTTCCTACCCTAAGCGATGCTCACGAAACCATTAACGCACACGGCCTGCTGGCGGTGCTGGAGCATAACGCCTATATCGTGGCGCTCATTGGGCTGGCGGTATTTTATGGGCTTGAGCAAGCTGCGACAAAGCACTCACATAAAGGTCAGCAGGATGAGTCGGTTAATTTTCAAAAGCTGAAAGGCGTTTTTTGGATACATATTGGCTCTTTTTCGCTTTATAACGCGCTTATCGGCTACTTACTGGTTTATCGCAATAATGAGCTTCCTGCCATTATCTTTTTCTTTCTGGCGATGAGCGCGCACTTTTTGGTCAACGACCATGGCTTGGTGCGCCATCACCGGGATGTCTATTTAAGCAAGGGCCGTTGGGTGCTGGCTACGGCGGTGGTTGTCGGCTGGCTACTGGGGTTAACGGTAGATGTCTCTGAACCCATTGTCAGCCTGCTTTATGCGTTTGTGGCCGGTGGTATTGTGCTTAACGTGTTGAAAGAGGAGTTGCCGGAAGACCGCCATAGCCGCTTTTGGCCCTTTGCGTTAGGCGCGCTTATCAGTACCGTACTGCTAGTGTTTTCGTAGATTCTTGCGTCGATCTGTAGGTGCTCATTTACTATTTGGCTCATTGGCCGTTTGGTCGCTGCGTATGAACGCCTCATTTGCAAATGAAAATCACTTTGCGCATTGACTTGACGAGGTAGTCCGTCACAATTTGCTGCCTATCTTTCTGTCAGGAAGCGCTAATGGAGTTGTTGCAGGTTGTCTTTCGTCATTACCGCTGGCCATTTTTAGGGGCCATTGGGTTAAGCCTTTTAAGCGCGGGCCTCGGGGTTGGCGTCATTGCTTTTATTAATCAGCGCTTGATTGAAGTTGGCAGCCCGCTTTCAGCGCTGCCCCAGTTTTTGGGTTTGCTATTTGTGTTGCTCGTTGTGACGCTGGGGACCCAGTTAGCGATTACCCTGCTGGGGCACTACTTTGTGTATGACCTGCGCACAAGGCTTGTGAAGCGCATTCTGGACACCGATATCGAGCGGCTTGAACAGTTGGGTAATGCCACGCTGCTGGCGAGTCTTTCAAGTGATGTGCGTAATATCACCATTGGTTTTGTGCGCCTGCCTGAGCTTGTGCAGGGTGCCGTGTTGGCGCTTGCTTCGGTCGCCTATTTGGCGTGGCTTTCACCGAAAATGGTGGTCATTACCGTGATATGGATTGCGGCCACGATGGGGGTGGGCTGGGTGCTGATTTCGAAGGTATATCGGCACTTTAGCCTGGTACGCGAAAGCGAAGATCGTCTCTACAAAGATTACCAATCCGCCATTGAAGGGCGCAAAGAGTTAGCGCTCAACCGTGACCGGGCTCAGCGCTTCTTTGATGCCACCTTCACCCGCAACGCGCGCGAGTACCGCTACCATATTATTCGCGCGGATACGTATCATCTAAGCGCGGGGAACTGGTCCAACATTATGATGCTGGGAGCCATTGGCGTGGTGTTTTTCATGGCCAACGGGCTGGGCTGGGCGACACCTGCCGTTGCCGCTACCTTCGCATTGACGTTACTGTTCTTACGCACGCCTTTAATTCAAGCCATCGGCGCCTGGCCCACCTTGATCAGCGCACAGGTCGCGTTTGATAAGCTGGCAAGTTTGGAGCTTGCCGAGTATCAGCCGGGCTTTGCGGTTGATGACGCCTTTGCTGCCTGGCAGCGCCTTGAGCTTGTGGATGTGACTTATCACTATCCTGGCAGTGAGCAGGGCGAAGGGTTTCACATTGGGCCCGTCAATTTGACGCTTGAGCGCGGCGAGCAGGTATTTTTGATTGGCGGTAACGGCAGCGGAAAATCCACCCTAGCGCGTTTGTTAACCGGCTTGTATCAGCCGCAAAGCGGGCATATCAAGGTGGATGGACAGACGCTCACACCGGCGCAGTGGCAAGGGTTTCGAGCGCGATTTGCCAGTGTGTTTACCGACTTTCATCAGTTTGACTTGGCAATGGGAGCGGACGGGAAAAATGCCGACCCTGTGCTGGTAGCGACCTGGCTTGAGCGGTTACAAATGCAGCAAAAGCTGAAGTGGGAGGATAATCGGGTCATTAATACCCAACTTTCCCAAGGGCAGCGCAAGCGCTTGGCACTGTTACTGGCGATTGCCGAAGAGCGGGATATTTTACTACTTGATGAGTGGGCCGCCGACCAGGACCCTCAGTTCAGGCGGTTGTTCTACCGCGAACTATTGCCGCACCTGCGTGATATGGGCAAAACGGTGTTTGCGATCAGCCACGATGATAGCTACTTCGTGCATGCCGACCGTTTGTTGGAAATGTCACAAGGGCAGCTAAGAGAATTAACCGGCGCGCAGCGCGATCTGGCAAGCCAGGATGCGGTCACTCAGATTAACAGTTGATGTTAAAAACCTGAGGTTAGAGATCTGAAGTTAAAAAATATACAGTTAGACAGCCGTTAGGTGGCTCGTTTGCGGGCCACTCGGTCACACCCTTCCAGCGGGCAATTGCTGCACACGCTGAACTCATCCAGTAAATAGCGCAGGCAGCAAAGCTTGCGTACTTGCTTCACCTCATCGCTGCCCTTGGGCGTATACGTGCGTACCGGCTCAAAGAGCGGATTGCGCTGGCCATCAATATGGCGTGATTCCAGCAGCGCTCGGGCAGCACTAAGCGCCGCCTGGTTCACTTCCGGGTGTTCGGCAAGTACCTTCACATAGTAATCCAGATAGCCACCGGCGTTGCTCCAGAACACCCGGGGGGCTGCGCCTGAAATGGCGGACAAGCGTTCAATAAGTGGCGCCCAGTGCTGGGTAATCAATTTGGCAAAACGTTCGCTGGTATCCTGAGCGTCCATCAACGCGCCTTCATGGGGCAGCCAAAGCTGTGTTGTACAGCCTTCATCATTCAAAATGATGTGTACGTCATCCAGCTCTACCGGTAGATCACGGTTAAGAAGCACGTGAGAAGCGAGGGTAGGCACGGTAAGTGCGCTGAAATGCCACTTCGACCACAGCGACGTAATGGCGCGCTTGTCGCCACCCGGGTAGCGAGCAGCGTAGCGCTCCAGATCCTGTTCCAGCAGTGCTGCATTGCGCCAGCGCGAAGCCTTTACTGCACCGGCCGGTGGCGTGCCGCCAATCAAGGGCGGGGTAAACAGCACAAGTGCGCCCTGATAGCAGTCAGCGAGCGAAGGCAAGGTACAAGCAGAGCGGTGAAGGGCTAGCGGCGGCATAACAAAACTCCCGACATGAACTTGTAAAAGTTCAAGCACACTTGCGCAAACAGTAACGATGTGGCGTTAGCGCAGGTTGAAAGTGAAGGAGTCAGCTTAATCGATAATGCTTATCAGTTGAAGTGTTAGTTGCGAATCAGTGCGTTTTACAAAAGCGCGTTTATTGAGCGACCGCGATATTATGCTCGCCGTTAGGGTGTTGCATGACTTGCATGGGCAACCCATAAATAGCTTCCAGGGTGCTATTACTCATCATGTCACCTGGCGTGCCGTGAGCGAGCAAGCGGCCGCTGTGTAGGGCCATCAGCTCATCGCAGTAGCGCGAGGCCATATTAATATCGTGCAGAACGATAATAACCCCTAGGCCGAGCTCATCGCAGAGCTTGCGAATGAGTGCGAGGACTTCCATCTGGTGGGCAATATCCAGCGCGGCCAGCGGCTCATCAAGCAGCAAAAAGCGGCTACCCTGTGCCAATAGCATGGCAAGCCAAACGCGTTGGCGCTCACCTCCAGAAAGCGTATCGACCAAGCGGTCGGCAAACGCTTCGGTATGGGTGAGCGTGATGGCTCGGTCAATCGCGTCTTTATCTTTCTGGTTATGACGGCCCAGTAGGCCGTGCCACGGGTAACGGCCAAAAGCGACCAATTCTCGGCCGGTTAAATTTTCGGCGCTGGGTAAGTGCTGGGGAAGATAGGCCACCTGGCGCGCAAACTCCCGGTTGCCCCAGGCACTGAGCGAGCGTTGGTCAAAATAGATCTCGCCCTGGCTTACCGGCTGCTGCTGGGCCAGTAGCTTGATCAGAGTCGATTTTCCCGAGCCGTTATGACCAATCAGGCCGTAGACCTTGCCTTGCTGAAAGGTATGCTCAATGGGCTGTAAAAGGGGCTTGCCGTTGATCGCAAAGGTAGCGCCTTTGACCTCGAACATGGAGGACTCCTGGCCGTCAGAAGGTGATTACGAAAACCCGATTGTATCGTTAATGGTTATCATTTAGTAGCGCTGCTCCAGCGCTTCGCACAAACGGCTGTCTATCACGAAAGCGGGCCGGCCATCCGGGAAAACACACCGTCCTTGAGCACCGTACGGTGTATAAGTGCCATTATCACGTGCCCAGCCACCAGCGCTAAAAGCAGCCAGGCGAGCGGACTATGTAGTGCGTTGGCTGTCGCTATCATCCATGGGATCTCGCGCTCGGCTGCATTGAAAAGCGGTAGGCCGTAGACATCCAACGCACCGCCTCTGCCGTACTGGCGCAAGATGGCAAGCGTGGGTAGCGCGATCAGCAGTGCATACAACGTGACATGCCCGCCATGCGCTAGCGCACCCCTTATCCCAGGCGCATACGAAGGACGCTGCTGGCGATTTAGCCATGCCCAGCCCGCACGCAGTAACGTTATCACTAAAAGTATAACGCCCAACGAGCCGTGGGGGCCGATGCTTGATAGCAGTAAGGTGAGGGGCGTTTCGCCAAACCCGCGCCACGCCAGCACAACGCTGAACTGAAGCAGTACGATAGCGGCCGTTATCCAGTGCAGAGTGCGGCTTATGATGCCATAGCGCGTAGCACTGTCTCGCCAGCAGGAGTGAGGGTTTGTTAGAGCAGCAGGGGAGGTTATGTCGGCCATTATTATCGTTCTCGGTTCATTAACTGTTTTGATGACACGCTATTACAGCCCTGCGGAGGGCTCACTAACGAGGGCATCAATTGTAGTGCTAATCGTTATCATTTAAAATCACGCGCTTATATTCACCCATGACTGATTAAAAAGCCAAGGCGCTTAAATGACCGTGCTGCCTATCGCGTCCACCGCCCAAGCGTGGACGACTATCCGAGATAACCTGCCATGCTAAGTGCAGCCGTCCTTCAAAAAGCGTGCCGTATGTCGCCTGCCAAGGCCGTTTGGTTACTTAGCTTGCCGCTGTTGGTGCTGTTCGGCATTAGCCTTCATGTTCAGGGCGGTATTGTTTCCGGGTTTCAGGCACTGCTGGCGCCTTCGTTTGGAAGTACCAATGAGGTGTTACTCTATTATGCTTGGTGGCCACGAATAGGCGTGGCGCTTTTGGCTGGCGGCGGTTTGGCGCTGGCGGGTGTGTTGATGCAGCAGGTGCTGCGAAACCCGCTGGCATCACCCACTACGCTTGGGGTGGCATCGGGTGCTAACCTGGCGTTGCTAGCTACCACGTTGATGGCGCCAGGGCTGCTGGTCATCGGACGTGAGTGGGTGGCGTTAATCGGTGGCGGTTTAGCCGTTGGGCTAGTGTTTGCGCTGACCTGGCGGCGTGGGCTAGCGCCTGTGGTCGTGGTATTGGCTGGGTTGGTGGTTAATCTATATTTGGGCGCACTTTCGACCGCGCTGTTGCTGTTCAACCATGAGACGCTGGCGGGGCTATTGATTTGGGGGGCGGGGTCGCTTGCCCAGAATGGCTGGAGTGGGGTAGCCACCTTATGGCCCCACTTGGCCATCAGTGCTGTGGCCGCAGGGCTGTTGTTACGCCCACTGGCTGTGTTGGAACTTGACGATGCCAGCGCCAAAAGCCTAGGTATCTCGCTTAAATATCTGCGTTTTGCTGGGCTCGGGCTTGCGGTGTTTATTACCGGCAGCGTGGTCAGCGTTGTCGGTATTATTGGCTTTATTGGCTTGGCGGCACCCAATATTGTGCGCATGGCCGGGGCACGCCGGTTAGGCAGCCGCATATTCTGGTCGACGCTGCTGGGCGCGGTACTGCTGGCGACCACGGATCTTCTACTACAGCGCTTTTCGGGCATGCTGACGACGCTGGTTCCCACCGGCGCTATTACCGGCGCGCTGGGTGCACCGCTGCTTTTATGGCTCATTCCTCGGCTGAAGCTTCAGGGGGACAGGCCTCCGCAACCCCCGGGGATGCTGGTAAGCCGTCATCCAACGCCGTACCGCTTGGCGATGGGGCTTTTAATCGCGTTATCAATGGCAGTATGCCTGGGACTGCTGTCAGGCCAGGGCGCTAACGGCTGGGAGTGGATTAGTCCGGCCCACTGGCAGGTGATGGAGTGGCGCCTGCCCCGAGTCATCGCCGCGGCAGCCAGTGGCTTGATGTTAGCCATCGCCGGAACAGTGCTTCAACGCCTTTCCGCTAACCCTATGGCGAGCCCCGAAGTGCTGGGTATCAGTGGGGGCTGCGCGATTGCATTAATCCTGGGCATTTACGTGCTGCCTGCACCGAGCAACGCAGCGCTGATCGGCATTGGGACCCTAGGGGCATTGACCACACTGGCCGTGCTAGTGATCTTGAATCGCCGTAGTGGCTTTGTGCCTGAGCGGCTGTTGCTTAGCGGCGTTGCGATTGGCGCACTGTTTGATGCGGTGCGTAGCGTGCTGCTGGCGGGCGGCGACCCGCGAGGGCAGCAGGTTATTGCCTGGCTGGCGGGCTCTACGTATTACGTGGATGTGACCAGTGCGGTGGTGGTGGGAAGTATCGCCGCTGTGTTGGCAGTGATAACCCTTCCTTTTACCCGCTGGCTCGATATTCTGCCGTTGGGCGCGCCGATGGCCCAAGCGCTGGGTGTGTCCCTGAATCGAGCGCGGTTGGGGCTGTTGCTGCTGGTGGCACTGTTAACCGCATGTGCCACGCTGGTCGTCGGGCCGCTCTCGTTTATCGGCCTGCTGGCACCGCACATGGCGCGTTTGGTGGGTTTTTCCCGCGCTCGGCAGCAGCTGGTTGGCGCCGCATTGATCGGAATGTTGCTCATGGTGCTGGCTGACTGGGTCGGCCGCCAGATTATGTTTCCGTATGAGATTCCCGCAGGCCTTGTTGCCTCGTTGATTGGCGGCGCCTACTTTATGTGGGGCCTGCGGCGTTTATGAGGCTTACGCGCTTAAGCGTTACGCCTAAGGGTGTTGATTGAAGTAAGCGGCCATCACGTCGAGTACCTTTTCGATATCGGCATCATTGATATCACGGTGCACGACAAGACGTGTGGCGTATAAAAGCTCAATTAAAATATCGTGCTGTTTAAGCCATGTTGAAAGAGGCTGAAGGTGCTCTTCCGAAATGTGTACAAACAGCATGTTGGTGGCTTGAGATGCCACCTCTATGCCCGGAAGCAGGGCCAAGCCTTCGGCCAGGCGTGCTGTGCGGCGGTGGTCGTTGGCCAGGTCCTGAATATTGTTATCTAACGCATACTGGCAGGCGGCGGCTATGATGCCTGCCTGGCGCATACCTCCTCCCGCTACCTTGCGCCAGCGGCGGGCACGCTCGATGAAGTCTCGTGGACCTATCAACGCCGAGCCGATCGGTGCACCCATCCCTTTTGAGAAGCACAGTGAAACGCTATCAAAGGGGCGGCATAGCTGCTCAAGCGGCGCCTGGCTTGCAACGGCCGCATTAAAAAGCCGCGCGCCGTCCAGATGCGTTGCCAAACCTCGTGAACGGGCAAACTCGGTGGCTTGATGAACGTAGGTTTCGGGCAGTACTTTACCGGCGATGGTATTTTCCAACGCCAAGAGACGCGTGCGGGCAAAGTGAACATCATCGGCTTTAATCGCTGCGCTGATTTTCTCTAACGGCAGGCTGCCATCACTGGCATTTTCAATTGGTTGTGGCTGAATACTGCCCAACACCGCAGCGCCGCCCCCTTCATAGCGATAGGTGTGGGCTGACTGCCCAACGATATACTCATCACCCCGCTCACAATGCGCCATTAGGCCCACCAGGTTGCTCTGGGTGCCGCTTGGAAACAGCAGTGCCGCCTGCTTGCCGGTTAAGGTGGCAAGGTGCTCCTGAAACGCATTGACCGTAGGATCATCGCCCCAGACATCATCCCCAACAGGCGCACTCATCATGGCTTCTAGCATGGCGGCATCGGGTCGGGTGACCGTGTCACTGCGTAAATCGATCATAAAGATTTCCTTTATAAATAAGTGATTTCTACGTTAACCCACTAGTGTTAAAGCTACCGATAAAGGCGTTGCAAAGGGAACATGATGGATCTTAAAAGCGGCTATCCGTTTTGGACAGTAAAGAACGGTCTGTTGGCTACTTTCCCACAGCTAACCCATGACCATCAATGCGAGGTGGCCGTCATCGGCGGCGGCATAACCGGGGCGCTGATTGCCAATGAACTAAGCCAGCATGGCCATCACGTGGTAGTGGTTGAGCGTCGTGATATAGGCTGGGGGAGCACTGCCGCCAGTACCGCACTGCTGCAGTATGAAATTGATACCCATATGACCGAGCTTGCCGAGCATTACGGCGAGGCAAACGCGGTGCTTGCCTATCGGGCGTGTGCCGAATCAATTTTTGAGCTTGAAGCCTTGGCGCTTGAACTGGAGGATGTGGAGTTTGAGCGCCAGCAAAGCCTCTATTATGCAAGCAGTGGGGAAGACGTAGCGTCGTTGAAAGAGGAACTTTGGCTGCGTCAGAAACATGGTTTTAAGGCCAGCTGGCTTGAGCGGGCAACGCTGTTGAAACGCTACGGCTTTGATGCGCCAGGCGCTATTTTAACCGAGCTTGCCGCACGCATGGACCCTTATCGAATGGTCTATCAGCTGTTTGGCAAGATAACCACGCGGGGCAGCGAGGTATACGACCGTACCCAGGTGGAACGCATGACCCAGCACGGTGAGCATATAGCGCTTACGTTGACGAACGGCGCAACGCTCAACTGCCAGCAGGTTGTGGTGGCCGCAGGCTATGAGTCTCAAGCGTGGCTGCCTGAGCCGGTGGCTAAAAACCGGAGCAGCTATGCATTCGTTACCGACCCGCTAACGCCTGACATGCTGGGCGAGCTTAAACATACCCTCGTCTGGGAGTCTGCGCGGCCCTATCTTTACCTGCGCACGACTCAGGAGGGAAGGCTGCTGGTGGGCGGTGATGATGATGAGCAGGATATTCCCAAGCGTCGCGATGAACGAGTACTGGAAAAAGCCGAGGGGTTGGCAGACAAAATCAAGACGCTCTGGCCGTCGTTAACGATTAATCCTACCTTTAGTTGGGCGGGCACGTTTGCCGAAACATGCGATGGGCTGCCTTATTTTGGTCCTCATGATTCCCATGGGCCAAACGTGCACTTTGCCATGGCGTACGGCGGAAACGGCATTAGTTACAGCATGATAGGGGCCAAGCTACTGTGCGCTTTAATTGAAGGAAAGCCGCACCCGCTGGCAGAGTTATTTTCGTTTAAACGCCACATTTAAGCCACGTAACGGGCTATGTGATATTACCACCCCACATTGTCGTTACACGATGAGATCAGCGCCCATGAACCACTTGCTATTTTTACGTGCCCTTGAGCGTGGCGACCTGCGCTTTGTGCATGAACTTAATAATAATCAAAGTATTATGTCATACTGGTTTGAGGAGCCCTACGAATCATTTGATGAGCTGGAGGAGCTTTATAACAAACATATCCATGATAATGCCGAGCGACGTTTTGTAGCGGAAGACAGCACCGGCACGGCGATTGGCTTGGTGGAACTGATTGAAATTGACTACATCCATCGCAGCGCAGAGTTCCAAATCATTATTACTCCGGACCATCAGGGAAAAGGATTTGCACGCTCGCTGATCCGCCAGGCCCTACACTACTCGTTTACCATCCTGAACCTTCATAAGGTGTTTCTCATCGTCGCAGTGGAGAACGTTAAGGCGATTCACCTTTATGAAGAGAGTGGGTTCATCGAAGAAGGACATCTGGTTCAGGAATTCTTTATCAACGGCAAATACCGAGACGTAAAGCGGATGTATATCCTGCAGGAGGCTTATTTAGCAGCGCTTGAAAGCGACGCTACCTAGTGGTTGGCTGATGGATGGTTTGAATCGACTGCTCATGTACAAAAAATAACGCCTCCAAGGGGAGGCGTTGATAGGGGGGTAAACAGCCGCGGACTTTAGTAATCACAAAGATAAGCGGCAAAGGCATCAAACGCTGCGCGCTGCGCAAGCGCGTGCTGTGCCCATACTTCCATAATGTCCGCATTAGTGGCCGGGTACTGAGTCATTGAGTGTTGCATAGCATGCACTCCTGTTAGCAGGGGAGTTAACAACGGTTCTTGTTATGAGGATTTTTGGTTGTGCGTCGCAGCATTGGCTGCGGCGGAGGATAGTAGGCGCTTTTGAGGATTGGCGCTAGTCCTAACGATGTAGGCAAAAGACGATGGACTGTAAGTAATGGCTTACAGATTGAGTGGATGAGTGCTTATATTGTTGAATGAAAAAGGTTTTCACAAACAATATAAAAAAAGCCTCAAGGTGCCAGGAGTTGGATATTTTTTAGCCGTTCGCTGGTGAACTGACGTGTAATCCCAAAGCTAAAGCCCATGGCCACATGTCTGGCTTTAAAGCTCCGTCACCGCCCCTGCGTTAGCGCTTACTCCTGGAGTAGCTCGCAGCCTCCCACTAA
>NZ_JBQSVC010000018.1:0-66483 GCF_052376035.1 Halomonas sp. AOP7-E1-9 | reverse complement strand
GTACGACTGGACGACGTTGCCCGGGTTGAGGTCGGCTCGGTTGAAGATCGCTCCGTATTTCGCGCCAATGGTATTCCGATGGTCGGGCTTGGCATCGTTATGCAGTCGACCGCTAATGTCGTTGAGCTTTCAAGTGCAGTGCGGCATGAGTTGGAGCGCCTTCAAGAGACGCTCCCCGAGGGCATGACGCTTGGCCTAACCCATGATGCCTCGGTCTTTGTTTCCGGTGCCATTAAACAAGTCGTGATGACCCTGTTTATTGCCATGGGCCTGGTCGTCGTGGTGATCTTTTTATTCCTCGGTAACCTGCGGACCACGCTGGTGCCTGCCGTTACCGTTCCTATTGCGGTCATTGGGGCTTTTACCGCGCTTGCCGTAATGAACTTTTCAATCAACTTGCTCACTCTGCTGGCGCTGGTGTTGGCGATTGGTTTGATTGTTGATGATGCTATTGTGGTACTGGAAAATATCAATCGCCGCATGCACGACTATGGTGAAACGCCGCTGGTAGCCGCTTTTAGAGGAACACGCCAGATCGCGTTTGCGGTTATTGCCACTACGCTGGTGTTGGTCGCGGTATTTGTTCCGTTAAGCATGCTACAGGGCGACATTGGTCGGCTCTTTTCCGAGTTTGCCCTCACGATGGCGGCAGCCGTTGTTTTCTCGACACTCCTGGCGCTTACCTTAACCCCCATGATGGCGTCCAAGATTCTTAAACCCGGCATGCACGACAGCGCCGTGGGTAAAGGTGTCCAGTGGCTACTGGGTATTACTCAGCGACGTTATCAGCGTATCCTTGAGTGGTTGCTTGCACAAAGCTGGATAGTCGTCGGGGTATTTGCACTGTTGATCGCCATGACGGCATGGCTGACTACCGAGCTACCCAATGAGTACACCCCACAAGAGGATCGTGGCAACTTTATCGTATTGGTGAATGGCCCTGAAGGCGCTACCTTCGATTACATGATGGACTACATGGATGAAATCGAAGCACGACTGGCTCCCCTGATAGAAACGGGTGAGCTTGAACGTGTGGTCGTACGTGCGCCACGCGGCTTTGGCAATATCGAGAATTTTAACGGCGGTTTTGTCATCATCAATATGGCCGATTGGGGCAGCCGCCGCAGCGCATGGGAAGTAATGGATGACGTGCGAGCGCTGCTAAGGCCGCTGCCCGGCGTTCAGGCATTCCCCGTTATGCGCCAGGGCTTTGGCCAACGCACACAAAAGCCTGTGCAGTTTGTGATTGGCGGCGGTAATTACGCAGAACTCGCTCGCTGGCGCACCCTGCTGATGGACTATGTGCGGGAGGATAACCCACGCATTACGGCGCTTGAAAGCAACTATAACGAGACCCAGCCACAGCTCAGTGTCGAGATTAACTATGAGCGAGCAGCAGCATTGGGCGTAACGATTACCGAAATAGGCCGTACGCTTGAAGTGCTGTTAGGCGGTCGCAACGTTACCCGCTACGTGGATAACGGCGAAGAGTACGACGTGATTATCGAAGGTGATCGCGATCGGCAGAACAGCCCCCGCGCCTTGGATAATATACAGGTACGCTCGGCACGCTCTGGTGAACTAATCCCTCTCGCAAGCCTCGTGACGCTTACCGACGTTGCTGGCGCCAGCACGTTAAACCGCTTTGACCGTATTCGAGCCATTACCATTGAGGCCAACCTGGCTGACGGCTACCCGCTTGGGGAGGCGCTTACATATCTACAAGCTACCGCCGACACGCTGTTGCCCGAAGAAGCACAAACCAACGTGGCAGGCCCTTCACGTGATTTTCAGCAGGCAAGTGGCGCGACCACCTTCCTGCTGATATTAGGCGCCATCGTGGTATTTCTAGTGCTAGCCGCACAGTTTGAAAGCCTTATCCACCCCTTTGTCATTATGTTGACAGTACCGCTCGCGATGAGCGGCGCCCTATTGGCGCTTTTGCTAAGCGGGCAGTCGCTTAACATTTATAGTCAGGTTGGCCTGGTGCTATTGATTGGTCTGGCTGCTAAAAATGGTATTTTGATCGTCGAGTTTGCCAACCAGCTACGCGATGAGGGCAAAGCCTTTCGTACAGCGCTCATTGAAGCCTCCGTCACCCGGCTACGGCCTATTTTGATGACCGCAATCACCACCATGGCCGGAGCCATACCACTGATTATTTCAAGCGGGCCAGGCGCTGAATCCCGCCTGGTGATTGGCACGGTGGTAATGGCAGGCGTTGGTGCGGCGACACTGTTCACGCTGTTTGTAGTGCCGGTTGCATACGACCTTTTGGCACGTCATACCGGCTCCCCCGGTGCGGTTAAACGGCGTCTGGAAGAGGAAATTTCCGACTCCGCCGGTTAGCGACGTGTTGCTGCTTTTCTTTCTAGAGGTAAAGAAAGGCTATCGGTCAAAAAAAGGGCGCCTCTTCAAAAAGAGGCGCCCTTTTCAGGCATCAACGCAAGTGATTATTCACACTCACCTACACGCTGACCTTCAATAGCGGTATTCATGGTCAGCTCGCCCATTGGCGACTGAGTGAGAATATCAACGCTGCCGCTGATTTGCTCGCCCATAAAGCTCATATCGCCATCGATATTGGCTTCACCACCCTCTGCGCGACATACCATGCTGTAAGAGAGACCGTCAGCACTCATTTCCTGATTGAGAAGCTCGCAGCCATCTTCTTCTTCGATAAACCCAAACTCGGCGCCTTCAAGGTCATCCTGAGTAATACATTGACGCTCCGTTTCCGTTTGGTCCGGAATATCCATGTCGCCACTGATGCTGGTCACGCTGACGAACTCCCACTCGCCTGGGGTAACATTCGGTGTTTCCGCCAAGGCGACCATCGGGAAGGCCAAAGTGGCCGCTACTACCATGTTTCGTAACATCATCGTTTCTCTCTTTAGCACGTTGAAAAACAGTCCGTGGAAAACCGCGTATATCCTACCTGATTCATCACCGCCATGCCCGGCTTCGCGCAGACTGCTACACTGCCGCCAAGCTCCAAACTTTTAAAGGTAGCTGCTTATGCACGATGATGCCCTGGTAAACCACGATTTTAACTGCCCCTATTGCGATGCGCCTCTGACGTTTGTCATCGATACATCTCAAGGCAGCCACGCCACGTGGGAAGATTGCCATCAATGCTGTGCGCCTATTCAGCTTGAAATCATCATCTCGCCCATGACCGGCGAACTTGAAGCCGTGTTAACCGGCCGAGACGATGACGTTTTCTAGCCAAGCGCCTCCTTGTTGCTAATTTATTTGCCGCTTGGCTTCGCTACGACGCATCAGGTACCACGCCAAAAACGTCACCAGCGATACCGTCAAAATAATCAGCGTCGCCAGCGCGTTAATTTTAGGCGATACGCCCATGCGAACAGATGAAAACACCACCATGGGTAACGTATTGGCGCCGGGGCCTGACACGAAGCTTGCGATGACCAGGTCATCCAACGACAGAGTGAAGGCGAGCAGCCAGCCCGCCGCCAGCGCAGGGGCAATAATGGGTAGCGTGATAAAAAAGAACGTTTTAAGCGGTGGTGAACCTAAATCCATTGCCGCCTCTTCTATCGAGCTATCCAACTCGCGCAGCCGTGCCGCCACTACAATGGCAACGTAAGCGCTGCAAAAGGTAGTATGCGCAATCCAGATAGTGCCTACACCACGGTCGGCGGGCCAGCCTGTCAGCTGTGCCATTTGAACAAATAGCAGTAGCAACGACAGCCCGGTAATGACCTCGGGCATGACAAGGGGTGCCGTTACCATGCTGGAAAGCGCCGTTTTTCCACGGAAGCGTCCAAATCGCGTCATTACAAACGCCGCGACCGTTCCCAAACATACCGCCATGCTCGCGGCAAAAAACGCGATTTTTAGACTCGTCCATACTGCCGAGAGAATTTGTTGGTCCTGGAACAGCGCCCCGTACCACTGGGTTGAAAAGCCCGCCCACACGGTAACGAGCCTGGAGGAGTTGAAGGAGTACACCACCAACACCGCCATCGGCAGATAGAGGAACACCAGGCCGAGTATCAGCATCAAGGTTGAAAAATGCGGCCGCCGTCGTACTACGCTCATTCTTCAAGCCCCCGAGACTGGTAACGGTGAAACCAAACAATCGGTATTAACAGCAGCAGTAACATCACCATTGCCAGCGCCGAGGCAACGGGCCAATCGCGATTAAGGAAAAACTCCTCCCAAAGTACCTTACCAATCATCAGCGTATCCGGGCCGCCCAATAGCTCGGGAATAACAAACTCGCCCACGGCCGGGATAAATACCAACATTGACCCCGCAATAATTCCCCCCATCGAAAGGGGCAGCGTTACCTTGATAAAAGTATTGAGTTTACGTGACCCAAGGTCCGAAGCGGCCTCCAGTAGTGAATTATCCAGCCGGGTTAGATGGGCATAAAGCGGCAACACCATAAAGGGAAGATAGGCATAGACAATACCTATCACCACGGCAAACTGCGTGTTCATCATTCGTAAAGGCGTATCGATCAGACCCAACCCTATCAGTAGATTATTGATAAGGCCGCTGTTACTTAAAATCCCCATCCAGGCATACACGCGAATCAAAAACGAGGTCCAGGAGGGCAACAT
Source organism: Halomonas sp. AOP7-E1-9 (assembly GCF_052376035.1). Taxonomy (NCBI): domain Bacteria; kingdom Pseudomonadati; phylum Pseudomonadota; class Gammaproteobacteria; order Oceanospirillales; family Halomonadaceae; genus Halomonas; species Halomonas sp. AOP7-E1-9. Next base: position 61,888 of record NZ_JBQSVC010000018.1, on the reverse strand, counting down.
TACCAGCAACAACAACAGAAGCTGCCAGCGTGCTGGGGCACGGGCCATGGCGTATGCCATCGGGTAGCCGATCAACAAACAGGCCACGGTTGAGATAAACGCCGTTTTTACAGACCCCCAATAGGCAGCTGCATACAGCGAATCGGAGAGCAAAAACAGATAGTTGCCCACGTTTAGAAAGATATGCAGGGTCTGGTTGGTATACTCAAGCAGCGGCCCATAAGGAGGGATCGCCACAACCCCTTCCGACAAACTGATCTTCAGTACCAGGGCAAAGGGCAGCAAAAAAAACAGCAGTAGCCATACAAGCGGCAAGGCAATCACCGCCCGACGCCCTAACTGTAAGCGTTTGAACAGAGCAGTGAGTTGAGATGGCATCATCGCAAGCAATCTCCCAAGTAGCCAGAAAGGGCCATTAGCGGTTCAACACGATGGCACTGTGGTCTTCCCAGTAGACATACACACTGTCTTCCCAGGTTGGCCGGTCACCTCGCCGTTCGGTATTCGCCATGCTGACCTTAATCAACTGACCCGAGGCGGTGCGTACGTAGTAAAGCGAAAAACCACCCAGGTAGGCGATATCGTGAACTTTACCCTCTGCCCAGTTGTAATCAGACGAGGGTTTCTCACGCGTTAGCCAGATTTTTTCCGGACGCAGCGCGGCCCACACCCGCCGATCAACCGCTTGAGTGGTAATGCCGTGGTCGATATAAATGGGGCGCTCAAGCTCAGGCGATACGATTTGGCAGTGGTCAGCGGCATCTTCCACAATCTCGCCTTCAAACAGGTTCACCGTACCGACAAATTCCGCCACCATACGGCTGGCTGGGCTTTCGTATACATCGACCGGCGAGCCAACCTGCTCAATCCAGCCATCGGCCATAATGGCGACACGATCCGCCATGGTCATGGCCTCTTCCTGATCGTGGGTCACCATAATGCAGGTCACGCCTACCTGCTCAATAATCTCGACCACTTCCAACTGCATTTCAGTACGCAGCTTTTTATCCAGCGCGCCCATGGGCTCATCAAGCAGCAACAGTTTTGGCCGTTTGGCGAGGGAGCGCGCCAGCGCCACCCGTTGACGCTGGCCACCGGAAAGCTGATGCGGCTTACGCTTGGCAAAGCGTTCCATATGCACCAGTTTCAGCATTTGCGCCACGCGCGCATCTACTTCCGCCTTGGCAAGCTTGTCCTGCTTTAGCCCAAAGGCAATATTTTGCGCCACCGTCATGTGTGGAAATAGCGCATAGGATTGAAACATCATGTTAATCGGGCGCTTGTAGGGCGGGATCGCAGTAATGTCTTGACCGCCCAGCAAAATATGCCCGTCCGTGGGAGTTTCAAACCCGGCGAGCATACGCAACAGCGTCGACTTCCCCGAACCCGACCCGCCTAAAAGCGCAAAAATCTCACCACGCTTCACCTGTAAATTTACATTATCTACCGCCAAGGCCTCGTCAAAGCGCTTACATAAGCCTTTAACTTCTAGCACGATGTCTTCTGCAAACCGCGGTGTCTTGCCTTGTGGGCGTTGTATCGCCAAGGGAGACGCTGCCGTTTCGTTCACTGAAGGTTCGTTTGCCGAGGGTTCGCTCGCCGAATTTCCGTCCGACAGGGGCGTAGTGACCATTCGCCACTCCCATCAAAAGACCCGGAAAACCGGGCATTAAAAGATGAACAGCGAGACAGGCAAAAGGCCTGGCTCGCTGTCGGATGAGGTTAGCTTAACGGCCAGACTTTACACGGTTCCACACACGTGTACGGATACGTTGTACCGGCTGTGGCATGTCAAGCGCCACATACAGGTTTTGCATAACCTCGGCTTCGGGATAGATCGCCGGGTCATTCAGAATTTCTTCCGGAAGGTAAGCATCGGCCGCCGCATTGGGGTTGGCGTAGCTGACGTAATCGGTAATTTCTGCGGCAATTTCCGGGTCCAGGATAAAGTTAATAAAGGCATGGGCGTTTTCAGCATTGGGCGCGTCCGCCGGGACCGCCATAACATCAAACCACAAGGCGGCGCCTTCTTTAGGAATGCTATAGCCAATGTCAAAATCACGCCCTGCTTCCTCGGCACGCTCAGCAGCCTGGAATACATCGCCTGAATATCCGCCTGCCACACAAATATCACCATTGGCCAAGTCGGATACGTAGCGTGAAGAGTGGAAATAGGTAATATCATCGCGCACGGCGCTAATCACTTCACCGGCGGCTTCAAAGTCTTCCGCGTTTTCGCTTAGCGGGTTCAGGCCCAGGTAAGCCATGGCCGCGGGCAGCATTTCCTCACCCGTATCCAGCATTGAAATACCGCAACCCGCCTTTTTTAACGCGGAGGTAATTTCAGGGTCAAATAGCATTGCCCAACTATCGACCGGCGCATCATCGCCCAGGATCTCTTTCACGCGCTCAACATTGTAGCCAATACCGTTAGTGCCCCACATGTAAGGCACTGAGTAGTCGCCATCAGGGTCAATCGCGTCTAAATTTTCCATCAACTCGGTATTGAGATTTTCCAGGTTTGGTAACTGCTCTTTATCAAGCGCTTGATAAACGCCCGCTTGGCGTTGACGCGTAAAAAAGTGCGTAGAAGGCACCACTACGTCATACCCCGAACGGCCTGCCAGCAAGGCAGCGTCAAGCGTCTCATTACTATCATAAACATCGTAGGTAACATCAATGCCGGTACGCTCGGTAAATTTTTCAAGCGTTTCCGGTGCTATATAATCTGACCAGTTATATACCCGTACCTCATCGGCATGGGCGACTGTCGCCGCTGCGGCTAAAGAAACGGCCGCAACGGCCCCGGAAAGTTTGTGAATGTTCCCCATTTCGTGCTCCTCATTATCCAAAAACAGTTATTCAGCAACGGTTATTCAAAAACAGCTCTTCAAAACAGTACCATCTAGATTAACGCCAGCCATCAGCCACTCGCCGTTAGCGTGGGCTTTTCTACTGAACGCGAATTTTGCGGCGCAGCGGTCTCTATCGCAAGTCAATGTGAAAGATTCTTGCATTATAGTGGGCCTGCCCCCACTTCAAGGTCTGCGGAGCGTAGATAGGCTGCTGCATAATAGTAAAAGACTATACGCTAAATGGTGTTTTTCAATTTTAGCTATCAGGAAAATACCCCTACTATAGTCCTCAACATTTTCACCTTCATTCACAAGACACGGAGATAATCTGGATGTCCTTGATCAACACTGAAGTAAAACCGTTTAAAGCTACCGCCTATCTAGATGGCGAATTTATTGATGTCACCGAAGCTGACCTGAAGGGAAAATGGTCCATCTTCTTCTTCTACCCGGCTGACTTTACGTTTGTTTGCCCAACGGAGCTTGGCGACCTGGCCGACAACTACGAAGCCTTCAAAAAGCTGGGCGTTGAAATTTACAGCGTTTCAACCGATACCCACTTCACCCATAAAGCATGGCACGATAGCTCCGAAACGATCGGCAAGCTTCAGTACCCAATGCTGGCTGACCCCACGCTGCAAATCTCGCGTAACTTTGAAGTCCTGATTGAAGAAGCAGGCCTTGCAGAACGCGGCACGTTTGTTATCGATCCCGACGGTAAAGTTCAGATCGTTGAAATCAATGCGGGCAACATCGGCCGTAATGCCGAAGAGCTACTGCGCAAAGTTAAAGCTGCCCAGTATGTTCGTGAAAACCCCAACGAAGTATGCCCGGCCAAATGGAAAGAAGGCGAAGAAACACTCGCGCCCTCTTTAGACCTCGTTGGCAAAATCTAAACGGCGAGTGCTGCCATCTTCGTTATCTTAATCGCTCTTGAAGCGCCGCTTACGATAACGGCTTAACCAGATGGCAGCCTAACACCCGGGCTTTTTTCACCCGGGTGTTCTCTTTACATCGCGCTATATGTTCTCCCTTTTATACCGACTTCGCTGTGATTTTCACTAGCGAGGGCTAAATGTGGCTAAGGGTTGAGAACACCTTTTACAGATTACGAGGAATTCACTGTCATGTTGGACGCTAATTTAAAAAATCAGTTGAAAGCTTACTTGGAAAAAGTGACTCAACCGTTCGAGATCGTTGCGTCCCTTGATGACGGTGACAAGTCACGTGAACTTCACGGCCTGTTGGAAGATATCAACGGGCTGAGTGACATGATCACCCTGAAAACGGATGGTCAGGATAGCCGCACACCCTCTTTTGCGATCAACCGCACAGGTGAAGAGACGGGTGTTGTATTTGCCGGTATTCCCATGGGCCACGAGTTTACGTCGCTGGTTCTGGCACTGCTGCAAGTAGGTGGACACCCACCGAAAACCTCTGACGAGGTGCTTAACCAGATTAAAGCGCTCGAAGGCGATATGCTCTTTGAGACCTACTACTCGCTGTCCTGCCAGAACTGCCCCGATGTGGTTCAGGCGTTAAACCTGATGGCGATCTTTAATCCCAACGTCCGCCATGTGGCGATTGATGGGGCGCTCTTCCAGGACGAAGTTGAAGAGCGTGAAATTATGTCAGTGCCCAGTATTTATCTAAACGGTAAGCCGTTCGATCAGGGCCGCATGACCCTTGAGCAAATTCTGGCCAAAGTGGACACGGGCGCCGCCGACCGCGAAGCCAACAAGCTAAGCACCAAAGCCGCATTCGATACACTGGTGATCGGCGGTGGCCCCGCGGGTGCTGCAGCTGCCATTTATTCTGCACGCAAAGGCATTAGTACCGGTGTTGCGGCTGAGCGTTTTGGTGGCCAGGTAGCGGATACCATGAGTATCGAAAACTTTATTTCGGTTACTCATACAGAAGGTCCCAAGCTTGTTAGCGCGCTTGAAGAGCACGTCAAGGATTACGACGTTGATGTAATGAACTTGCAAACGGCAACTGCCTTTAAAGCTGCTGAGGCCGAAGGTGGCTTGCACGAAGTGACCTTTGAGTCAGGTGCAAAACTCAAGAGCAAAACACTGGTTCTGGCGACCGGCGCCCGTTGGCGCGAAATGAATGTCCCCGGCGAGCAGCAATACCGCAACAAAGGCGTTGCTTACTGCCCGCACTGCGACGGCCCGCTATTTAAAGGCAAGCGCGTCGCGGTTATTGGCGGCGGCAACTCTGGCGTTGAAGCTGCCATTGACCTATCGGGCATCGTTGCTCACGTCACCCTTTTCGAATTTATGGGTGAAATGCGTGCCGATGCGGTACTGCAGAAAAAACTTAAGAGCCTGCCCAACGTGGACATTATCTTAAATGCTCAAACCACCGAAGTAACCGGTGACGGCAGCCGCGTTAATGGCCTGACCTACAAAGACCGCAACACCGATGAGACTAAAAACATCGCGCTGGAAGGCATCTTTGTCCAGATTGGCCTGGTGCCAAATACCGAGTGGCTGAAAGGCTCGCCCATCGAAATGACACCGCGCGGGGAAATCATCGTCGACTCTCACGGCATGACCTCGGTACCCGGCGTATTTGCCGCGGGTGATGTTACCACGGTGCCTTACAAGCAGATTATTATTGCCATGGGCGAAGGCGCAAAAGCCTCACTTGGCGCGTTTGATTACCTGATCCGTAACTAATCGCCAAGCACCAACACCAAAAAGCGGGTAGTGGTTTTCCACTACCCGCCTCCCCTATCCCTTTGACGTATAACACCGTGACGTCATAACCGCTATCCTACGTCATGTTATTCGGCCAAGGCTTGCCGATACCGAAGGCTCCAAGAAAATCCGGCTCTCTCCCCCTGGAGGCCGGATTTCTTTGTCTTTAACTCACCAGCCAGCAACCAGCAGCCACCAACCAGATAGTCTAGTCGCAGCAACTCATCAAAAAAAGGGATTCTGGGCAGGGCAGCGCTTGCAGATGAACCAACTAATGCCTCTTCTACGAAACATCGTCCTGTTTAGGTATCACACTGCACACAGTGCAAGCCGGATCACGCGGTACATTGAAGTGTCGCCACTGGCCTCGTAGGCCATCAAAGGTTGCAAGCCCTTGGTGGGTTTGCCCGGCGCCACTTAGCAATTTGAACGCCTCAACTGCTTGAAAACATCCGATTAACCCCACCAACGGTGCCATCACACCACTTTCTGCGCAGCCAAGTGCCTCATCACCCATATCGTCCGGTGGGTAAAGGCAGGCATAGCAGGGGCAGTTTGGGTCACGGGGGCTAAACACCGCAAGCTGACCAGAAAAGCGAATGGCAGCGCCTGACACCAACGGAACACCTACCTTTTGCGTGGCAGCATTGATGGCATAGCGGCTGGAAAAACGATCCGTACAATCCAGCACCACATCGGCAGCAGCAACGAGCTGCTCCAGGGCTTCCCCCTCCGCATGCGTTTCAAGTGCTGTAATACGGCAATCCGGGTTTAGCGCCTGCATACTGGCCTTGGCAGAAGCCGCCTTATTCTGCCCAATGCTTGCCTGCTGATGAGCAATTTGACGCTGAAGGTTAGACAACTCGACATGATCAGCATCTACAATCGTTATCCGCCCGACACCCGCAGCGGACAGGTAAAGTGCCGCCGGCGAGCCCAACCCTCCCGCACCGATGATCAGGGCGTGGGCACTACGCAAGCGCTCTTGCCCTTCAATATCCACTTCAGGCAGCATAATGTGACGGCTGTAGCGCAGCAGTGTCTGATCATCCATCATCGACTTATTTGTCCTCAAAGTGCTCAACGTCGGGTACATGCAGGCTAAAGCTTTCTTTCACCTCTTCCATAACCACGTAACTTTTAGACTCTTTGACGCCGGGGAGCGTAAGCACCACGTCTCCTAATAGCTGACGGTAGGCGGCCATTTCTGGAATGCGGCATTTCAAGATGTAATCAAATTGACCAGAGACCAGATGGCACTCCTGGATTTGCGGCAGCTTTTCAACGGCTCGACGAAATTCATCAAATACGGCTGGCGATTGAGTTTCCAGGCTAATTTCAACAAAGACCAGTAAATTGGCTTTGAGTGCCTGGGGGTCAAGAATCGCCTGGTAGCCACGAATAATGCCCGCGCGCTCCAGGCGCTTGACACGCTCCAAACAAGGAGTTGTGGATAAACCAACCTCTGATGCCAAATCAACATAGGAAATACGTGCATTTTCCTGCAGGCAGCGCAGAATTTTAAGGTCGATACGGTCTAGCGTTCTATTTTTAGGTTTCATAGCAGGATCCACTACAGATAAGCCAGACGAGCTAGTAGCGCCCAAGGGTAATACGCTCATGCCCACCGAGGTCGCAAACACTTTCAACGTTTTGATAACCCGCATCCACCAGCGCTGCGCGCACTGAGGCTGCCTGACGATAGCCATGCTCTAGCAACAGCCATCCTGAGGCTGTTAAGTAGCGCCGCGCCGTGGCCACTAAATGTATCAAATCGGCCAGCCCATCGCCCCCTGCCACCAGCGCACTCAGCGGCTCAAAGCGCACATCCCCTTGGTGCAAATGCGGATCGTCAGCGGCAATATACGGCGGATTACTCACAATAAGATCAAACCGCTCTACGGGTGTCGCATCCTGCTCAAAGGCAGCAAACCAATTGCTTTGCATGAACGCTACGTTATCGATCCCTAACGCGGCTGCGTTTCGCTGTGCCAAAGAAACCGCTTCTGAGCGAAGGTCGACACCAACCACCTGCCAACCAGGCTGCTCACTGGCAAAAGCCAGTGCAATGGCTCCGGTGCCCGTACCTAAATCCAGCAAGCGCCCGACGGGAGAGGCAACGTGGTTGAGCGCTGTTTCTACCAGCGTTTCGGTATCCGGCCGCGGTATTAGCGTCTCTTTTGAAGTGACCAACCGCAACCCCCAAAACTCTCGCTCACCGGTCAGGTAGGCCACTGGCTGCCCCTGAACACGCGCCGCCACCAGTGCATCAAAGCGCGCATGCTCCCACCCGGAACAATCACGGTCGCCCCAGGTATACAGCCATGTGCGGTCCCGTTGAATTACGTGGGCAAGCAGGACGTCGGCATCCAGGCGCGGCGAGGCTGAGCCGGCGGCTTTTAAGCGCTCTGCTGCGGCCTGTAGAAGCGCATCAAACGTCATTACGTGTCCTGAAGCGCCGATAGCTGTTCGGCTTGATACTCGTGGATCAAGGGCTCAATGACCTCATCCAATTGCTCGCCGCTCACCACTTCATTGAGCTTATAAAGCGTCAGGTTGATACGATGATCGGTAATTCGACCTTGGGGGAAGTTGTAGGTACGGATACGTTCGCTACGATCACCAGAGCCTACCAGCGAGCGACGGGCATCCGCCTGCTCCTGACGTTGGTTATCGACCGCATTACGCTTCAATTTCGCGGCAAGCAGCGACATCGCCTTGGCCCGGTTTTTATGCTGACTACGCTCTTCCTGGCACTCAACCACTACGCCTGTCGGTATGTGGGTAATACGAATCGCTGAGTCGGTGGTGTTAACGTGCTGGCCACCGGCTCCACTTGAACGGTAGGTATCGACGCGTAAATCCGATGAATTAATATCGATATCGCCAACATCATCAACTTCAGGCATCACCGCCACGGTACATGCCGAGGTATGAATACGCCCTTGAGATTCAGTAGCAGGAACGCGTTGCACTCGGTGAGCACCCGACTCAAATTTCAAACGCGCATAGACGCTATCCCCCTTAACGCGGGAAATAATCTCTTTATAGCCGCCCTGCTCGCCATGGTTGGTACTCACTACTTCGACGCGCCAGCCACGTTTTTCCGCATAGCGTGAGTACATACGAAACAAATCACCTGCAAAAATCGCGGCTTCATCACCACCGGTACCGGCGCGTACTTCCAAAAACACGCCTCGGCCATCATCGGGGTCTTTAGGCACCAGCAAACGCTTTAGCTCAGTATCCAGTAGGTCTAGCTGCTCGCGCCCTTCACTGACTTCCATCTCGGCAAGCTCACGCATATCAGGATCATCGTCCCGACTAAGCTGCTGGGCTGCCTCAATATCGTTTTCAACGCTGCGATAGCGCTGCCAAGCCGCTACCAGCTCATCCAGCTCGGCGTACTCACGTGAATAGTCGCGAAAGCGCTGCTGATTATTAATGACCTCAGGGTCAGACAGCAGCATCGCCAGCTCTTCAAAACGTTCGGTAAAGCTATCGAGGCGTTGGCGCAAGGTATCTTTCATGCGGGCGTATTATCCTTCTGGCGGTTAGCCGTGGGCGCGGGCTTTTCAAAGGCGGGTTTAACAGGCAATAGTAAGCGTGGCGCGGCCTCCAGCAAGTCATGCTGCTCTTGCGAGGCGGCATCGCGTATTGCTTGCGTGGGCTGGTGCATTAAGCGATTAGCCAGTTGGTGAGCCAGCCGTTCAATCACTTTGGTTGGGTCTTCACCGCGCGCCAAGCGCTCCAACGCCTGATCGCGCGATTGATCGCGCAGGGTTTCGGCGTGCTGACGGTAATCGCGAATCAACTCGCCACCGTTACGAATACGTTTTTCATGCTGCCAACTACTGACACCGTGTTCAATCAGTGACTCGGCTTGGTCAGCAGCTACTTGGCGATAGCGACGATTCTCTTCGATCACCTCTTCCAGATCATCAACCGTATAAAGGAATACATCGGCAAGCTCGCCTACTTCGGATTCAATATCCCGCGGCACGGCGATATCCACCATAAAAACCGGGCGGTGGCGACGCTTTTTAAGTGCGCTTTCAACCATCCCCTTGCCTAAAATCGGCAGGGGGGATGCGGTGGAAGAAATAACGATATCAGCTTCTTCCAGCGCGACCGGAATTTCAGACAGCGTAATCGCCTTACCGCCCAATCGCGAGGAGACAAGCTCAGCACGCTCACGTGTGCGGTTAGCCACAGTTAATTGACGTACACCGGCTTCATGTAGATGACGCGCGACCAGCTCGATGGTTTCACCCGCACCGATTAACAACGCCCGCGAGCGACTAAAATCATCAAAAATTCGGCTAGCCATGCTCACCGCAGCATAGGCCACCGAAACCGGATTTTTGCCAATCCCGGTTTCGGTACGTACCTGCTTGGCAATTGTAAAGGTATGTTGAAAAAGACGCTCAAGCTCGCCGCCTAACCCCTGCATTTGGCGCGCCTGTTGATAGGCATCTTTCAATTGACCAAGTATTTGCGGCTCACCCAAGACCATCGAATCCAGACCAACGGCCACACGCATTAAATGGCGCGCAGCGTCGTTGTCTAAATAGTGGTACGCGCAGCGGGTCAGCTCCTCAACACTCAAGTTATGAAAACGCCCTAGCCACTCAAGCACGGCTTGCTCGCCAGCAGCGTCCGTTACGCAATATAGTTCAGTGCGGTTGCAGGTGGAGAGCACCGCTGCTTCGCTAATATGTGACAGACCACGCAGTTGCTCCAGCGCGTGTTCTAACTGCGTCGGAGTAAAGGCTACCTGCTCGCGTACGGCCACACTGGCAGTACGGTGATTGATTCCCAAGGCAAGAAGCGTCATACGGTATGCGTCTTCGCTAGTGGTTCGGTCATCACGTTGCTATCGGTCTTGAAGTCTCAATGGTTTACGTCTTACGCTTAATTAGCGCAAGTCTGGGCAACGGCTGATCATTACTCAATTGCGCTTATCTACCAGCCTTTCAAGGCCGACTATTCTATCACAGCAGACTAACATCTGGCGTACATCACTTTGCCGCAGCCAGCCAAGCCGCTATGCTGAACGCTCGGCCACTAAAATGAGAGACGCATGCCCCTTCGCTCACTACAATTGGGTTCATCCCTACTGCCCTTGGCCGCCACCGTGGTATTCCTGAGCGGCTGCCAGTCAGCACCCTCTTATAAAGGCGGCTTGCCAGACCTGATAGCTTCTGACCCCATGCAGTCGGCCCCACCTATTACCCGAGGCCTGGACGCCGATGGTCTACGTACGCTGCTTACGGCGGAATTAGCGGGCCAACGTGGCGATTACCGCTCTGCCAGCCAAGGTTACCTGGAGGCATCGCAACGCTATAGTGTTCCGGCGCTGGCTGAACGCGCCACTTTTGCGGCTCGGTTTGGTGACGATGTAGCGTTAATGGAGGCATCCGCACTGCGTTGGCGTGAGCTGTCCCCCTCGGCAGAATCACCCAACCAGCTACTGGCCGCGATCTCTTTGCAGCGAGGTGACTGGCTGGACAGCCTTGAACAGCGGCTAGCGATCACTCAAGCAGGCGGCAATGGCGAGCTTGCGGCCTTCGTCGACATCGCTATCACGGAAGGGAGCGCACCGCTCAACTTACTGGCCCAATCAATGCGCGCCCACTTGGCTCAGCCCAGTGCAGAGCAGCTTGAGTATCATAGCGATGCCTTGCTTGCCACTGCGCTACTTGAATCAGCGCTTGGCAATACCCGCCAAGCGCAAGCGTATCTGGACGACGTTGCAAAGCAAGCGCCAGAATCAGCGATGCTTTGGCTTGCCCAAGCACAACTGGCGCTCGAAGCTGGCGATCTACACACAGCCAGGCGAGCCGCGCAACACGGCGCCAGCATTGCCCCCGATGACGTACGGTTTACGCTGCTGCTGGCTCAAGCCGAAATTCGTTTGAATAATATTGCCGCCGCAGAAGCACAAACGGATGCGCTACTGGAAAGCCATGGCAGAAACCAGCGCTTACGCTTGGCCCTAACGCAACTCTACCTTGAGGAAGGCTACAGCGAGCCTGCTTACCGCCTGCTGCAGCCACTCACAAGTCAGGACAATGTTCCCGACCTTGCCTACTACCTGCTGGGCGCTATCACGCAGTCCCAAGGCGATACCGATAACGCACTGCTTTACTACCGCCAGGTAGGCGAGGGAGAGGAGTTTTTACCCGCCCGTGCGGCAGCCGCTCGCATGTTGATTGACGATGACCGTGTAATGGATGCGCGGGCTTTTTTACGCATTGAGCGAATGCGCTATGAAAATTACTTTGACGACCTGGTCGCCCTTGAAGTGCAACTGCTGGACGAACTGAACGCGCCCGATGAAGCATTAGCGCTACTTGACCGCGAATTGGCGCGCACACCAGATGACGTTAACCTGCTTTATTTACGCGCCATGCGCTCCTGGCAGAGTGGCAACTTCCCAGGCATGGAGCAAGATTTACGTCAGCTTTTGCGTGTTGAACCCAACAACGCAAATGCCTTAAATGCACTGGGCTATACCTTGGCAGACCTTAACTTGCCAGGACGCATGGAAGAAGCCCGCGAGCTGATTGAGCGCGCCTACGAAGAAGACCCCAGCAACCCGGCGATACTTGATAGCATGGGCTGGGTATATTTCCGGCTGGGCCAAAATGAAGAAGCGCTTGTCTGGCTTGAAAGTGCCTATAACCAGATGCCCGACCAGGAAGTGGCCGCTCATTTGGCCGAAGTCTTACATGCCCTTGGCCGTAGCGATGAGGCTCGCATGTTAATCCAACGGGTGCTTGATAACACAACGCACCACCCCCAGGTTGACGAGTTACTTGAACGTCATCCTGAACTCACCCCGTCAGGTGCTCCCTAACGGGGCTGGCGCCTCTCTTTATGCTTGATACGCCATTAAGACGCCGCCATTACCCTTTCAACACATTGACATGGAGCCTGTTATGTTGAACACACTGCCCACTTTTATGCGCTTTACCAGCACTGCTCGCGCCCCTCGCCTCTTGCTTGCCAGCATAGCGTTACTGCTACTTGCCGGGTGCGCGACGCAAGGCCCGATGGAAGAAAGTGGCCGCCAAGCAGGTCAATGGGAACGCCAGCAAGCGGATGTTGAAGCCTTTGATTCCTGGACATTGATCGGCAAAGCAGGCCTTCGCACACCACAAGAGAATCAGAGCGCCAACCTGGACTGGAGCCAACACCCCCACTATTTCCGCATGCTGATCAGCGGGCCGTTTGGTGGGGGCCGCAGCGTACTTGAAGGTCGTGAAGGTCGCTTCTCGCTAACCACGGGTGATGGCCGCTTTGAAGCAGAAACACCGGAAGCACTGATGGAAGAGCAGTTAGGCTGGTCACTTCCGGTTAGCGCCATGCCTGACTGGGTGCGCGGCCTGCCCGGTGAACATGCAAGTTATCAGTTGGAAACCGACGAGCTGGGCTTTCCGCAGCACATGCAGCAGGATGGCTGGGAAATTGATTACCGCGACTGGGAAGAGGTTGAAGGTATGTGGCTACCTCGCCGCCTGGTGATGAACTATGACGATGTACGCATCACCCTGGTCGTTAACCAGTGGCGCTCTCAATAACGCTGTATGCGCCCGTTGAGTTGTCGCGCCTAATTCAAGTCACGTGAGAGCGTTAATGCCTGCTTCTTTAACACTACCCGCACCTGCGAAGCTCAATCGCATGCTGCACATTGTGGGCCGTCGCGACGACGGCTACCACGAATTGCAAACCCTGTTTCAAATCGTTGATATCAGTGATCAGCTCACACTCACCCTGCGCGAAGACAGCGATATCACGCTCGCCACTCCGATAAACGGTGTGGCTCACGATGACAACTTGATGGTTCGCGCAGCCCGCCTGCTTCAGCGCTCAGCAGGCAGGTCACCAAAAGCCATGCCAGGGGCTACGCTAACCATTGAGAAGAATCTTCCCATGGGAGGCGGGCTGGGCGGTGGCAGCTCGAATGCCGCCACCGTATTACTGGGGTTAAACAAGCTGTGGCAATTAGGGCTTTCAATGGAGGCATTAGCCAAGCTGGGCTTACAGCTTGGCGCCGATGTACCGGTCTTTATTTATGGGCACAGCGCCTGGGCTGAAGGGGTTGGTGAAAAACTGACCTCCGTGACCCTGGATACGCCCTGGTTTGTGATTATTCACCCGAAAGTGAGCGTCTCAACCCCCCTGATATTCCAGGACCCGGAATTGACACGCGACAGCCGCCCCATTACTATGGCGCGCGCACTGCAGGGGGGAGCGTCTGAGTGGCGTAACGACTGCGAGGCCATCGTAAAAAAACGCTATCCGCTGGTGGCGGAAGCGCTTGATTGGCTCGCGCAGTATGCACCTGTTCGGCTGACCGGTACTGGCGCTTGTCTGTTTGCGACGTTTGAGTCTGAACAAACCGCACGTACAGTCGCTGAATTGGCAGCTCAATGCTGGCCGACATGGGTCGCACGCGGCCTGAACACCTCTCCCCTACAAGATGCTCTGGGCTGCTGAGAGCGCCCGGTCATCGCATTAGGTTATTGCTGGGGTATCGCCAAGTGGTAAGGCACCGGTTTTTGGTATCGGCATTCCCAGGTTCGAATCCTGGTACCCCAGCCAACCTGACATGATCTGCGTTTTCTCCCCTGATTCCAAACACTGCAAAGGTGGCTGCGCGTGTCAAAATTGATGGTTTTCACCGGGAACGCCAATCCCGAACTCGCTCAAAAGATTGCCGAGAGCTTGGACAGCCGTATGGGTAATGCCACGGTTGGCCAATTTAGCGACGGCGAAATCGCAGTCGAGATCAATGAGAACGTGCGCGGTAAGGACGTGTTTATCCTCCAGTCCACCTGTGCACCGACGAATGACAACCTGATGGAGCTGATCCTGATGGTTGATGCTCTGCGTCGTGCCTCAGCGGCGCGGATTACGGCGGTTGTGCCGTATTTCGGCTATGCCCGTCAGGATCGCCGCGTACGCTCTGCTCGTGTCCCTATTTCCGCTAAAGTGGTGGCGGACATGATGGTAAAAGCGGGTGTTGATCGCGTAATGACGATGGACCTGCACGCCGACCAAATCCAGGGTTTCTTCGATGTCCCGGTAGACAACGTCTACGGTTCGCCGATTCTTCTGGATGATATCGAGCGCCAAAACTACGCTGACTTGGTCGTGGTTTCACCCGACGTAGGCGGTGTCGTTCGTGCTCGTGCTATCGCCAAACAGCTGAATGCTGACCTTGCGATTATCGACAAGCGTCGCCCCCAAGCCAATCAGGCTCAGGTGATGCACATCATCGGTGAAATTGAAGGCCGTACTTGCGTAGTCGTTGACGACATGATCGACACCGCTGGTACGCTTTGCAAAGCCGGTGAAGCACTGAAAGATCATGGCGCTGCACGCGTAGTGGCCTATGCGACACATCCGATCTTGTCCGGCCCCGCCGTTGACAACATCACCAACTCTGTACTGGACGAAGTTGTCGTGGCCGACACTATTCCGCTTGCTGACCATGCGCGTCGCAGTGGAAAAATTCGTCAGTTGAGCGTTGCCGGTTTGATTGCAGAAGCGATCCGTCGGGTTAGCAACGAAGAATCTGTTAGCGCGATGTTCCATTGATCGCCTAACGATATAGCCCCCTTCTGGGGCCTTGGAAACGTCGTCGTCTGGTCGCGGACAGCGGCGTTTTCTTACTTAAACCAAGAGGCAAATTACATGTCTGATTTTATCCTGAAAGCCAGCGTTCGTAACGACCTGGGGAAAGGTGCGAGCCGCCGCCTGCGTCGTGCGAACCAACAAGTACCGGCCGTTGTTTACGGCGGTGAAAAAGGCGCGCAATCAATCTCTGTAGAAAAAACTGCTTTCTACAAAGCGATTGAAGACGAAGTCTTCTTCTCCTCAGTAATCAAGCTGGTTATCGATGGTAAAGAAGAGCAAGTAGTGGTGCGTGATCTTCAGCGTCACCCCTACAAGCCGCTTCTGACTCACGCTGACTTCCTGCGTGTTGACGCTACTCATGAAATCACCATGAACGTACCGCTTCACGTAATCAGCGAAGAAAAGTGTGTGGGCATCAAAGACCAGGGCGGCGAATTGCACGTACTGGCTAACGAAGTTGCCATCAGCTGCCTACCGAAAGACCTGCCTGACTACCTGGAAGTTGATATTTCCGCGGTTGAGCTGGGCACGATCCTGCACCTGTCTGACCTGACACTGCCGAAGGGCGTTTCCTCCGTTGACCTGTCTCACGGTGAGGAGCACAACCACGCCATTCTCAGCATTACGAAAGTTAAAGTACGTAATGACGAAGAAGCAGACGAAGGCGAAGAAGGCACCAGCGCTGAGTAAGGCCGATAAGGGTGCGCATCGCCTTAATGGCTGAATACGTACCTGGCCCGGGCCATGCTCGTATGGCCCGGGAATGATAAGATCAAGCGCTTCGGCGCTTGATTTTTTTTGCGACTTGCCTTTTTGCAACTGCACCTCAAGCCGCCAATGGCGCACGACGTCAAGAATACGCCCGGATTTTTTTGGAGGTAGGTCAATGAGTCAGGTAACGGCCCTGATAGGACTAGGCAACCCCGGCGCCGAGTATGATACCACCCGGCACAATGCGGGTTTCTGGCTGGTCGATGCCATTGCGCGCAGCGCCCATACCGAACTGCGCCCGGAAAAGAAGTTCCTCGGCCTGTATGCCAAGGCCCGCGTGGGCGACCACGAGCTTCATCTGCTCAACCCTACCACCTTCATGAACCGAAGCGGCGCCTCTGTGGCAGCGCTTACCCAGTTTTTTAAACTTGCCCCCGAGAATTTACTGGTCGCTCATGATGAGCTAGACCTCCCCCCGGGGCAGGCGCGCTATAAAACAGGCGGTGGCCACGGTGGTCATAACGGCCTGCGCGATATCATCAGCGCACTTGGCAACCAAAAGCAGTTCCACCGTCTACGCATAGGCATCGGTCACCCAGGTGAGGCACGTCAGGTCACCCACTACGTGCTTGGTCGGCCCGGCAAAGACGAGCAGGCGGCCATTGATCATGTGCTTAACGAGTGCGAAGCCACACTTCCGCTTGTACTTGATGGCGATTGGGCGAAAGCCATGAATCGCCTGCATAGCGTAAAATAGTTACTATCGATTTTTTTCACTTTAGACCCGCGCTGAACACATCCTTTCGTTAGCGCGCGCCTAGCGGCCAGGAATGAACTTATGGGCTTTAACTGCGGCATCGTCGGCCTACCCAACGTAGGCAAATCCACGCTCTTCAATGCGTTGACAAAATCAGGCATTGATGCGGAAAACTTCCCGTTTTGTACGATAGAACCCAACGTAGGCATCGTTCCCATGCCTGACCCACGTTTGGACAAGCTGGCTGCGATCGTCAAACCTGAACGAGTCCTGCCCACGACCATGGAGTTTGTCGATATCGCAGGCCTCGTAGCAGGTGCCTCCAAGGGTGAAGGTCTGGGCAATAAATTTCTTGCCAACATTCGCGAAACCCAAGCGATTGCCCACGTGGTGCGCTGCTTTGATAACGACAACGTTATCCATGTTGCCAACCAGGTTGACCCTCGCGCCGACATCGAAACGATTAACCTTGAGCTTGCCCTGGCGGACCTGGATACCGTTGAGAAGGCCAGCCAGAGGCTCTTGCGTTCGGTCAAAGGCGGCGATAAGGAGGCCATCGCAACCAAAGCCATCCTCGACAAGATTGAGCCACACCTGGCCGAAGGCCACCCATTGCGCAGTTTTGGTCTGGATGAGGACGAAAAGCATCAGGTGAAAAGCTTTGGTTTTTTAACCCTAAAGCCCACCATGTACATCGCTAACGTCAATGAAGACGGGTTTGAGAACAACCCTTACCTGGATATCGTTAAAGAAATAGCTGCCGAAGAAGGCGCCGTCGTGGTGCCCGTCTGCAACCAGCTGGAAGCTGAAATCGCTGAGCTGGAAGATGAAGAACGCGCCATGTTCCTGGGTGAGATGGGCATGGAAGAGCCCGGCCTTGACCGCGTTATTCGCGCAGGTTATGCCCTGCTGGGCCTGCAAACCTACTTCACTGCAGGCGTAAAAGAAGTCCGCGCATGGACAGTAAAACAGGGTGCTACGGCTCCAGAGTCTGCTGGCGCTATCCATACTGACTTCCAGAAAGGCTTTATCCGCGCAGAAGTGATCGCCTATGACGATTTTGTCTCACTGGGCGGTGAGCAAGGTGCTAAAGATGCGGGCAAATGGCGCCTGGAAGGCAAAGAGTACATTGTGAAAGATGGTGATGTGGTGCACTTCCGGTTTAATGTCTAATTGACCATCCCGTAATCTGCTAGCTCCTGCCATGGGCGCACTCTTGCGCTCATGGCAATTTGTCTCTTCATCTGCCACCTTCAGGCAACGCCCCTACCTCTTTTTTCTTAATTTTTCAGTGGCATCCTACGCCCAGCCGACTAATACTGAGGCATCCGAGCTTATTCAACCGGAAGCTGATACCTATGGAAACACTGTACAAAGTGCTGTTACTTGGCAGCCTGATGCTTATGATCATTGCGCTGGTGCAACGGCTCTCTGCACGTACGGCGTTTCCTGAAGCGACGCTGCTGGCGTTAACAGGCATCACCCTGGGGCTCTCTTACGCGACCCTGTCGACATTGTGGCCTGCCATAGATCTCTTTGATCCTCTCTTATCAGCATCCTTGCCTGCTGAAATATATCTGTGGATTTTTCTCCCCCCGCTGTTGTTCCAGGCAGCGCTCAGTGTCGATGTTCGTGAAATGGTGCCTGATGCAGCGCCTATTTTACTCCTTGCGGTAGTGGCTGTTTTCGTTGCTACAGGTATGGTGGGCCTGTCTATATGGCTGCTAGGCGCAGCAGCGCTGCCTGTTGGGCTGTTACTTGGCGCCGTCATCGCGACAACTGACCCATCCGCCGTCATTGCCATTTTCCGTAACGTTGGAGCACCTCCACGGCTAATCCGTCTAGTGGAAGGCGAAAGCCTGCTAAATGATGCGGCCGCAATCGCGATTGTCAGCGTGCTACTCGCTTCACTTACCGACCATGTCGCTACCACTGCGCTACAGGTGGCCGGGATGCTAGCGTTATCCTTGGGTGGCGGTTTGATCCTTGGCGCTATCATCGGGCGTATCGGTGCAGAGGTACTCGCTCTTATCGGTAATGATGGCAAAGCGCAGATAGCCATCACGCTTTCTCTGCCATACCCCACCTACCTGCTGGGCGAAAGTTTCGGTGTTTCGGGGGTTGTCGCCGTCGTAGCCGCAGGCCTGGTGCTCAACGGTTTAGGCAGAACGCGGACGTCACCCGCCAATTGGGAATACCTGCAACTTCTCTGGGTGCAAATTGCCTCCGTCGCGGGTGCCATGGTGTTTTTGCTCGCCATGCTGCAAGTGCCAAAAATGCTGGAAGGGATGACTCTTGCGTGGCTACCGTTACTCGTAACGATTATTCTGGCGACCTTACTGGCACGCCTCCTCGTTCTATTTGGCTTTCTGCCGCTGTTGAATCGACTCAAACTTTCAACCCCGATCAGCGCAAGCTATAAGCTGGCTATCACCTGGGGAGGACTACGTGGCGCGGTCACACTCGTACTTGCGCTTGGCGTTGCAGAGCAAACAGCGCTTTCAGCAGACGTTCGCCATTTTGTCGCTATCCTGGCCACCGGCTTTGTACTATTCAGCCTACTAGTTAATGGAACCAGTCTTCAGGCGGTCATTCGCAAGCTAAAGCTTGATCAGCTAAACCCTTATGATAAAGCGCTTCAGCAACAGGCCATTCATCTTTCGTCCATTGAGGTTGAAAGCGCGGTACAACGCACAGCGCAGAACTTCAACATTGCCCCCTCCATCACCGATGATGTCATTGCTAAATTTCGTCGTGATATGGCCATCGAGACGGCCCCTTTCGCGCTTGATCAAGCGCTACCTGAACGAGACCGTATGGCAATTGCGCTGGTGACGCTGGCTGTTCGAGAGCGCGATCTTATTCCGCGCTACGGAAACGGCGTCACCAGCATCCATAACCTGGATACGATGATGCGCGCCAGCGGCAGAACCATTGATGCGGCTCGCTCAGAGGGCCGCTTGGGTTATAACAGAGAAACACGGAAAATAACCTCTCACACTCGCTGGATTAAGCTGTGCACCTTTCTTCACCAGCATATGAGGATTCGCTGGCCGCTGACACGTCTGCTATCTAACCGTTTTGAGTTATTAATTTGCCACAGGGCGGTGCTAGAAGAGTTGCGCCATTACACGACACAGCGGCTAACCCCGCTATTCGGTCAGCGCATGGCTGAATTACTTGATGAGGTGCTCAATATAAGGATCAGCGCTGTCGATCAAGCAATACGTGAGACGGAAGCAAAGTTTGGTCGTCACGCCTACCAACTTGAGCAGCGCATGTTACGCCTTTATGCGTTGCGCCGAAGTGCTGAAAGTATGGAAGAAATGGTAAAAGACCGCTTAATCTCTCAACAGGTTTTCGACGATATACAGCGTGGTTTACATCGCATTTGGCACAAGGCAACTGACCGTCCCAGCCTTTCCGGGCACGATTACGAGCACTTTCCTAAACACTCTCCTAAACACTCCCCCAAGCCCCCTCACAAGTTCACTGACAAACCACCAGGGAACAGCCACTCCCTACCCAATGTAACGCCATCAGACAAACCACCTCAAAAAGGCAACGAGTAACTACCTGGGCATCGCGCTTATTACGTTAAAATATTGACGAGCGGAAAAAAAGCTGTTAATATACGCCCCCGCTGAAAGGCTACGTAGCTCAGCTGGTTAGAGCACATCACTCATAATGATGGGGTCCCCTGTTCAAATCAGGGCGTAGCCACCAACACCGAATAGCAAAAGGCCCGCTGACTTAGTCAGCGGGCCTTTTTCGTTGTTGGGCGTTATCTAGTGCGCATCAACCAAGCGCCGGCCGATTCAGAAACACTTTCAATGCTCGGGCTAGGTATTCCACGTCACGCGTACCCGCCGTTTCACGGATAGAGTGCATGGCCCACTGTGGCACGCCGATATCCAGCGTAGGCACGCCCAGCTCCGTCGCCGTAATCGGCCCAATGGTGCTACCGCAGCCCATATCCGCCCGCGTCACAAACGACTGTACCGGCACGTCGGCTTCGCGACACACATCACGAAATAGCGCACCGGTTACGCTATTGGTGGCGTAGCGCTGGCTGGCATTCACCTTGATAACCGGGCCGCCGTTAATGGCGGGGCCATGCTGCTCATCATGCTTATCGCGAAAGTTAGGATGCAACGCATGCGCATTGTCACAGGAAATCATCAGCGATGACTGAATCAACTGAATCAGCGACTCCTCGCTGCCCTCTCCTACCTGCGCATTGATGCGCTTAAGCACATCGCCCAGGAACGGCCCCTGCGCACCACAAGCGCTCGCACTACCCACCTCTTCGTGATCGTTCGCCACTAACAACGCCCCCTGGCTACCATCACTTTCGAGCAAGGCCTCCATGCCAATAAAACAGGAGAGCAGATTGTCCAGCCGCGCACTGGCGATGAGCTCTTGCTTCACCCCTACGAGCGAAGGCGGCTGCACATCGTAAAAACCCAGTTCAAAATCCACCACCTCAGCGGAGCGCACACCGTGCTGCTCCTCAAGCCAAGCGGCTAGCAATTCAGAAAGCTTGGCGCTATCGCTTTGCAGCAGTACCGGCGCCATTTGCGTTTGCGGATTAATAGCACGGCCCGAATTCACCTCGCGATCCAGATGGATGGCCAGGTTCGGCACCATCGCAATAGGCCGGTCAACATTCAGCAGCAGGCTTTCCAGCCGCCCGTCTGCATGGCGCACATGTACGCGCCCAGCTAATCCTAAATCACGGTCAAACCAGGGCGCCAACAGTACGCCCCCATACACCTGCACGCCAAGCTGCAACCAACCTGCAGAGTACTGAGTGGCGTTGGGCTTTAAGCGCAATCCGGGGCTATCCGTATGCGCGCCCAGCATACGCAAACTTTTAAGCGTATCGCTTGGCAACTGAAAGGCGATAATGGAAGAATCATTGCGCGTAACGTAATAGCGCTGCCCAGGCGCCAGCTGCCAATTAGCTGTCTCGTGGAGGCGCTGAAAACCTGCTTTCTCCAAGCGTTCGGCCATTGCCTTCGTTGCATGCCAAGGTGTGGGCGACTGGCGCAGAAAATCACATAACCGCGTTAGCCGATCGGCGTTGAAAGCTTCGGACATGGAAATCCTCATAACAGTAATGATTGAGTCTCATAGAGCAAACGACCTGCTACAATGCCCCCTGGCCTACGCAACACATAGGTCACAAGCAGGTCTAGGGAAGAATGAGTGTACACAAATCCGGGAGAGCTTGACTGATGAGCTTGTTTGCAACGCTTTCGCGCTCGGTCGCCCTTGCCGTGATGCTGGTCGTTACCAGCCCGGCAGTTATGGCGCAAATTGCGCCGACCGACGAACAACGCCAAGCGGCAGTAGAAATTGCGGATGCGCTCCGCTACGGCCACTACGCCAACATAACGTTTGATGAGCAGTGGTCACAGGAGGCCTTCCAACGCTACCTGGATATCCTCGATGGTCAACGCGCTTATTTACTGAATCGCGATATAGAGCCCTACCGCCATTATGAAAATGATATGGCTGAAGCACTCTTTAACGGCGATTTGGATGATGCTTACGCGCTTTATAACCAGCTAAGCGAGCGTAATATTGCGCGGGTTGAATGGCTGCTTGCACGTCTTGATGAAGGCCTATCGTTTAGCTTTGATAGCGATGAGCGCCTGGAAGTTGATCGCGAAAATGCTCCCTGGGCCACCCGCGAGAGCGAACTTGATGAGCTGTGGCGCAAGCGGTTAAAAAATGACGCGCTAACGCTCGCGCTTACCGACCAGGATGACGAGCAGATAGTCGACAACCTGCGCCAGCGCTATGAAGGCCAGCTTAGTCGCCTACGCCAAACCGAATCAGAAGATGTCTTCGGCTTGATA
This sequence comes from Halomonas sp. AOP7-E1-9, assembly GCF_052376035.1. Lineage (NCBI taxonomy): Bacteria > Pseudomonadati > Pseudomonadota > Gammaproteobacteria > Oceanospirillales > Halomonadaceae > Halomonas > Halomonas sp. AOP7-E1-9. The sequence continues at coordinate 39,345 of NZ_JBQSVC010000018.1, read as the reverse complement.
ATGGCAGCGGTCACCAGCACGATTGATCCGCATACCGGCTACCTCTCACCACGCCAAAGCGAATCCTTTGACATCCAGATGAGCCTCTCGCTGGAAGGCATTGGCGCGCTACTGCAGGCCGATGGCGAATACGTGAAAGTAGCAAGCCTGGTGCCCGGCGGCCCCGCTGACCGTGCAGATGTCCTGGAACCTGCCGACCGCATCATTGCGGTTGGCCAGGAAGAGGGCGAAATGGTCAACGTTGTGGGCATGCGCCTGGACAACGTCGTTGACTTGATTCGTGGCCCCAAAGGCTCCGTCGTCCGCCTGGATATCGTGCCCGCCCAAGCGGTGGACATGACCCGCTCGCATATTGTCGAGATCACCCGCGATACGGTAAGCCTTGAAGACCAGGCTGCCCATGGCGAAGTGATCAACGTTGAGCGAGACGGTGAACCCCATCCCATTGGGGTCATTAACATTCCTACTTTCTATGTTGATTTTGACGCCTGGCAGGCGGGCGAAGAGGAGTATCGCAGCACCACACGCGATGTCGCCCGTGAAGTCGAGCGCCTAAAAGAGCAAGGCGTAGAAGGCATTGTGCTGGATCTGCGTAATAACGGCGGCGGCGCGCTTCAAGAGGCTAACTCGCTGATTGGCTTGTTTATTGACCGAGGCCCCACCGTACAGGTACGTGACGCTCAAGGGCGCATTCAGCTCTATGGCGATACCAGCGCAGGCACACTCTACGATGGTCCGCTGACCGTGCTGGTCAACCGCCTTTCCGCCTCTGCCTCGGAAATCTTTGCAGGCGCTATTCAGGATTATGGTCGCGGCCTGGTAGTAGGCTCATCAACCTTTGGCAAAGGTACCGTACAAACGCTGAACGACCTAAGCCATGGGCAGATCAAGCTGACCCGCGCCAAGTTTTACCGCATCACCGGTAAAAGCACGCAAAACCGTGGGGTTGAGCCTGACATTAGCTTCCCGAGCTTAATCGACCCAGAACGGATCGGTGAAAGCAGCCTGGATAACGCCCTTGGCTGGGATACTGTTCAAGATGTTCAGTACCGTCGCTACGGAACGCCGGAAGCCTTTATAGACGCACTGAACACCCAACACGCAGCGCGCGCCAAAGAGAACCCCAACTTCCGCTATGTTGAGCGCCAGTCCACGCTGGCCCGCCAGCTACGTGAGCAGCACACCAGCGTGAGCCTGAACCGCGAGCAGCGCCAGCGTGAGCTTGAGGCTCAAGAGGCCGAGCAGCTTTCGCTAGAGAACCAACGTCGCCGGGCACTCAAACTGCCAGAACTAGACGAGTGGATGGATGCACGCCTGGAGAGCAGCGAACCCAGTGACGATGCTGACGAAAACGGAGAGGATGAAGGCATGCCCGCTGATCGCGCTCCCGTACTAGAAGCCGCAGAAATCCTGCTGGATTACGCGCAATTTCAACAGGCCCAGCGAATGGCGACACGCTAAATAACCATTGATCGCTGTATGACGCCGACCTTTTAGGTCGGCGTTTTTTTACGCGTGACTTTTGACCCGCCAGATACACGAAATCAACCCAATACCGTTAGGCAGCGGGGCCAATAATTTTACAGGGGTTAATAACGTCCTGGAGACGATAAAGGTTTGAAGAGGTAATAAAGGTTTGAAGAGGTAATAAAAATCAGGGGAGCTAGAAAGCAGCACGCTTTTCAGAACTAGGCACAGAAGCACACTGTGAATCTAAAAAGGCAAGTAGATGGCTCCTCGAACAGGACTCGAACCTGTGACCCAATGATTAACAGTCATTTGCTCTACCAACTGAGCTATCGAGGAATAACGCGCTACCTATAGCAGGCTATGCCGAAACAGGTAGTAAAATAGTCAGCTTGGCTCCTCGAACAGGACTCGAACCTGTGACCCAATGATTAACAGTCATTTGCTCTACCAACTGAGCTATCGAGGAACATCTTAAGCTATTGTGTTTTAAGCAGAACCAACCTGTAAAGTGTTGGCTCCTCGAACAGGACTCGAACCTGTGACCCAATGATTAACAGTCATTTGCTCTACCAACTGAGCTATCGAGGAACTTCTCAAACACGGTGCGTAGTATACTGATTTAGAGACTAAGGTCAAGTATCGATTATTGGGGAATGCTAGCCCCCGGTTTCTTGTGCCCGTATAATAGGATTATTCAACAGTAGCCTACGCTGCTAAAACGATACCCCATTCATTCCTCGTCCCCCGACGACCCATAGACGACAGGTACCGATGGCGAAGAAGCTCTTCATCAAAACGCACGGCTGCCAAATGAACGAGTACGACTCCTCCCGTATGGCGGATCTACTCGGTGAATCTCACCAGCTTGAACTCACCGACAATGAGAAGGAAGCCGATGTCATCCTTCTTAACACCTGTTCAATTCGTGAGAAGGCTCAGGAGAAAGTGTTTCATCAGCTGGGGCGCTGGAAAAAGCTAAAAGACGCCAACCCGGACCTGGTAATTGGCGTAGGCGGCTGCGTGGCAAGCCAGGAAGGCGATGCGCTGCGTAAGCGTGCGCCCTTCGTGGATATGATTTTCGGCCCGCAGACGCTGCACCGTGTGCCCTCCATGCTGGATGCGCGCAGCAACAATCAAATTGCCGCCGTAGACGTAACGTTCCCGGAAATCGAGAAGTTTGATCACCTGCCCCAGCCCAAGTCAGATGGCGCCACGGCCTTTGTCTCGATCATGGAAGGCTGCTCCAAATACTGCACCTTCTGCGTGGTGCCCTATACCCGCGGAGAAGAGGTCTCGCGTCCGTTTGAGAAGGTGATGGATGAAGTTATCCACCTGGCCGATCAAGGGGTGCGCGAAGTCAACCTGCTGGGCCAAAACGTTAACGCCTACCGAGGCGACAACGACGACGGTGATGAAATTGATCTTGCCGAGCTGATTGCCTGCATCGCTGCAGTAGATGGCATTGACCGCATACGCTTTACCACCTCGCATCCGGTTGAGTTCACCGACAGCCTGGTGGATGCATTTGCAGACATCCCGGAACTGGTCAGCCACCTGCACCTGCCGGTGCAATCGGGTTCCGACCGGATTCTCAGCGCCATGAAGCGTGGCCATACTGCCGAAGAGTACATTGAGAAGATGGAGCGCGTGCGCGCTAACCGTCCGGATATCAGCTTCTCATCGGACTTCATTATCGGCTTCCCAGGTGAAACCGAGGAAGACTTTGAAGCCACGATGAATCTGATCCACCGGATTGGCTTCGATCACTCGTTTAGTTTTGTGTACTCGGCGCGCCCGGGCACCCCCGCCTCAGGCCTGCCGGATGACACCCCAGAAAGCGTCAAGAAGCAGCGTCTGGCGATTCTGCAAGAGCGCATTCTGCAGAATGTGGCCCAGATCAGCCGCCGCATGGTGGGGTCTACCCAGCGCATTCTGGTCACCGGCTTTTCACCTAAAGACCCCGGCCAACTCTCTGGGCGTACGGAGAATAACCGCGTGGTTAACTTCCGTGCGGCTAACCCTACCGAGCTAATCGGCTACTTTGTGGATGTTGAGATCACTGAGGCATTCCCCAACTCGCTGCGCGGCGAGCTCGTCTCCCCCGAGCGTTACTGATCGCTATCTTATCTTAGGTAATTGCCCCAACCCCGGTTGGGGCAGTAAGCTGGGTGTCTACACACATTAACTGACGGATTTCCTACTCTTGAGCCAGCCATCACCTCAGGCCAACCGCATTATCACCCTAAGCCTTGAACCCAATGACCCACAGCGGCTTGCCAGCTTAAGTGGCCAGCAGGACGAGCATCTAAAGCTGATTGAGAGCCGCTTGGACGTGACTTTGCGCAACCGGGGCAATATGTTTCAGCTGGCCGGTGCTGCCAACCGCATCAAAGCGGCGGCTAACGTGCTTGAGCACCTCTACCGCGAAACGGCGGTGGATGATCTTTCGGCAGATACCGTGCACCTGTTCCTGCAAGAGTCTGGCCTGGAAGCACTAGAAGACGAGCAGGACGGAGAAGGCAGCCCCGATGACGTGGTAATGCGCACGCCGCGCACCATGATCAAGCCGCGCGGCTTGAACCAGCAGCGCTACGTCACCAGCATCCGCGAGCACGATATTAACTTCGGCATCGGGCCAGCCGGCACCGGCAAAACGTATCTGGCGGTAGCAGCAGCGGTTGAAGCGCTTAACCAACAGGAAGTGCGCCGCATCTTACTGGTACGCCCAGCGGTTGAAGCGGGTGAAAAACTCGGCTTTTTGCCTGGTGATCTAGCCCAAAAGATCGACCCGTACCTGCGCCCGCTGTACGACGCGCTGTACGAGATGATCGGTTTTGAACAAGTGGCCAAGCTCATCGAGCGCCAAGTGATTGAAATAGCGCCGCTGGCCTATATGCGCGGTCGCACGCTGAATAATTCGTACATCATTTTGGACGAAAGCCAGAACACCACGCCGGAGCAGATGAAAATGTTCCTGACCCGGATCGGTTTTGGCTCAACGGCCGTGATCACCGGGGATATCACCCAGGTCGACCTTCCTCGTGGGCAGCGCTCTGGCTTGTCCCAGGTACTTGACGTACTGAAAGATACGCCTGGTATCGGCGTTACCCACTTTGCCGCCAAGGATGTCGTACGCCACCCCCTGGTGCAGCGTATTATCGAAGCCTACGACGAATTCGAATCGCAGCAGGAAGTGGAAGAGCGTGCCCGCCGTGAAGTACGCCAGCAAGAGCGCGAGGCACGCCTTCAGGGGCGCGAACAGTCTCAGGAACGATGGGGAGATACATCACGTTGAACAATATCGTGATTGATCGACAGGCCGCTATTGATGAACCGCTGCTGCCCACGCTTGAACAGCTCACCCACTGGGTGGGCTGTGTGTTTTCTCATCACCCGGATGATGAGCGCCAAGAGCTTACGATCCGCTTTGTGGACGAGCAAGAAAGCCAAGCCTTAAACCGCGATTATCGCGGCAAAGACAAGCCCACCAATGTGCTATCGTTCCCATTTGAAAACCCGCCGGGGCTCACGCTACCGCTGCTCGGCGATTTGATTATTTGTCATGCCGTTGTGGTAAAAGAGGCGGGCGAGCAACAGAAGCCGTTAACGCACCACTATGCGCACATGGTCGTTCATGGCACGCTCCATTTAATGGGCTATGACCATATTGAAGATAATGAGGCAGAAGAGATGGAGCAGCTAGAGCGTACGCTGCTTGCTGAGCTGGGCATCTCTGACCCTTACCATGTGCCATGACACTGACAACGCGCAGGGAAGAAACCGTTCATTGATGCAAGGCAAGAGGCATAGTGCAACATAGCGCCCTGTACCAGGGGGACACCGCCTTGTTGGCACCCTGTTTTTTGTTGATACTAGATTTAGGCACGTTACGACACCTGTCTGCCCCGTAAACAAGAGATTTGACGCATGAGCGAAGACCGATCGAGCAATCCTAATCAAAAATCCTGGCTCGAGAAACTCTTTGGCGCCCTTACCGGAGATACCGACGAACCCAGTTCACGCGCTGAGCTGATGACGTTTTTACGCCATACCGCTGGGAAACTGAAGCTGGATCAGGACGCCATCATGATTATTGAAGGTGCGCTTGAAATTAGCGATCGACAGGTTCGAGAAGTATTAATACCCCGCTCTCAGGTATCGGCCATAACGCTGGACCAAACGCGTGATGGCTATTTACCGCTTATCCAGGAAACCGGTCACTCCCGTTATCCTGTGATTGGCGAGAATTTGGATGATGTTAAAGGGATATTGCTGGTAAAAGACTTGCTTCCTTTACTGTCGCAAACCCAGGAAAGCCGGGACGCCTTCAAACTGGAAGATGTTCTACGTCCGGCCATGTTTATTCCAGAGTCGAAACGGCTTAACAGCCTGCTCAAAGAGTTTCGTGATACGCACAACCACATGGCAATTGTGGTAGATGAGTATGGCGGTACTGCCGGCATTATTACGATTGAAGACATTCTGGAACAAATCGTGGGTGATATTGAAGACGAGCACGATACCGACGAAGAGGACGATATCCGCACGCTGGAAAACGGCCACTTTGCTATTCGCGCCCTCACCCCCATCGAAGACTTTAACGAACGCTTTGGCACCGAATTCTCTGATGATGAATTCGATACCGTGGGCGGTCTGGTGATGCAGCAATTTGGTCATTTGCCCGGGCGCAGCGAGCATACTCGCTTCGGCGGCTGGCACTTTGTCATCTTGAATGCTGATAACCGGCGCATCCGCTTATTAGAGGCCTATCGTGAAAGCGATGGCGAGAGCCTCGAACCTCAAAAAAACGACTAGCAGCTTACCGATTAACCACGTATTGACAGGATATTTCATGGGGCCAACACCCGCCTTTATGCTTCAACTGTTACTGGCCCTGGTTGCGGGCGGCTTTACCACGCTAACCGCTTCACCATTTGAACTATGGTGGCTTGGCCCGGTAGCGATTGCCCTGCTTTACGTAGGGATTCATACCTTAACGCCCGCCCAGGCAGCGCTTAAAGGCTGGCTCTATGGCATTGCACTCTTTGGCAGCGGCGCCTCATGGGTCTATATCTCCATTCATGATTACGGCTATACCGGCGTGCCGCTGGCAGCGTTGCTGACCGCACTTTTTGTCGCCGTACTGGCCCTTTTTTATGCGGGCACTTTCTGGCTTTACCGGCGCTTTACCACGCCCCGATTGGCATGGCTAACGTTTGCCGGTGCCTGGGTGCTGGGTGAAGTGCTGCGCACCTACCTGTTCACAGGCTTCCCTTGGCTACTAATGGGCTCAGGCTATGTCGATTCACCCTTGGCAAGCTGGGCACCAATTGGCGGTGTCTACCTACTTTCCCTGCTGGTGGTGCTTAGCGGCACACTGGCAGCTAACGTGCTTCTGCGCCGCCAGTGGTGGGCACTGGCCCCGTTACTGGCGATCTGGCTGATACCGCTGGCCTTGCCTGCACAGTGGACCACCCCTTCCAGCACACCGACTCGGGTTGCTTTACTTCAGGGCAACCTCCCGCAGTTGCTAAAGTGGACGCCAGACGGCCAGCGCATCGCAGCGAATACCTACAGCCGACTGACCGCTGAAGTCGCCGATGAGGCTGACATAATTATCTGGCCAGAAACCGCACTTCCCATGACGGAAACTCAGGCACGTCCGGTCCTGGAGCGCGTTCAGGCTAACCTTCCGCCAGGCGTTGCCTTGGTGACAGGCATCGTTCAATTGGATGAGGCTAACCGCTACTACAACAGCGTGGTGGGCATTGGCAACGTTGAAGGCAGTTATCAAAAAGAGCACCTGGTGCCCTTTGGCGAATACCTACCGCTTGAAAGCGTGCTGCGCGGTGCTATCGACTTTTTTGACCTGCCGATGTCGAGCTTTACCAAAGGCGCATCGCATCAGACGCCCATGCAGGCCTCCGGCATTCGCCTGGGCAACGCGATCTGTTATGAAATCATCTATCCGCAGCTTGTGGCGCGTCGCGCTCAGGACAGCGATGTGCTGCTGACGGTTTCCAACGACACCTGGTTTGGCGCCTCCATTGGCCCTTTCCAGCATTTGCAAATGGCACGACTTAGAGCACTTGAAAATGGTCGCTATGTAATACGCGCCACCAGTAACGGCGTTACAGCGATTATTGATGCCCACGGAAGCATCGTTGCTCAAGCGCCCCAGTTTGAAACGACAGCGTTAGTGGGTGAGTTCTATGCGATGGAGGGGTTAACACCTTTTACCCGCACCGGGAGCTGGCCTGCATGGCTACTAGCGGGGCTAATGCTGCTACCTGGCCTTCGCTTGACACGTTGTCGCGGTCGATAGGAACCTTCAACATGACACGCTACAATAGAGCACTTTTTTGATTCTGGCTGGCATAGGAATACCACTATGTTAAAATCTCGTCCTTTTTTACTACTTGTCGTGATGCCGCTGGCGCTTACTGTCGTGTTGGCGGGCGCTATCTTCGGTGGCCAGGTTATGTCTGACAGCCATGTTGGCGATGACATTCAACACGCTCTGGCAAATAAGCTGGGGACATCCCATGATATTGAGCTCTCGCAGCTGCAGGAAGTGCAGTATGGTTATGGCATCTGCGGCCTCTATCGCACAGCCTCTTCTGACAATGGCTATGCCTCCTTTTTCTACGATAAAGACAGTGAGAATATCGAACTGGATATTAACTCTCGTCTGTACAAGTCGCGCTGCGGCCTCTCTGCCGTCTGCTAAATCGCTTTCGTTGCCAGGTATTAGCCAAGTAAACGGCATATAAAAAGGGGCGACTGATCATCAGTCGCCCCTTTTTTGCTACAGACTTTTTCTACCTACGTCTACTACCTGTTTAGCTCCCTGGGGCTACTCCAAGCGGCGTTAGCTTTTTTCTATCAGCCGTTTGATATCCGCCTGAACATCCGTTATCGGGTGGCTATCCCGCACCAGGAACTGTGCATTCCCCTCTCGATCAAAGGCAAAAACAGCGCTGGAGTGTGTTACCAGGTAGTCACCATTCTCATTCTCTTCACCGTATTCGTAAGCAACGCGGTAACGGTTGGTGATCGCATCAATGTCGGCTTTATCGCCGGTCAAGCCAGTAAACTCAGGGCCAAAGGCATTGGTATAGCGTTTTAGCACCTCGGGCGTGTCACGCGCCGGGTCGACCGAAATAAACAGCACCTGAACCTCGTCGCGCGTCTCATCATCCAGCTGTCTGATCGCATCGCCTAATCTTGCCAGGGTAATGGGGCAAACATCGGGGCAAAACGTGTAGCCAAAATAGACAAGCGCTGGCTTACCCAGATATTCATCCGCTTGGACGCTGTCGCCGTTATCATCCACCAGTGAAAAATCAAGCGACGGCATAATGTCGGCAACGTCGGTGGTACGCCAGCTCTGATCACTACAACCAGCCAGTAAAAGAGACGCCAACGTGGCGAACAACAACTTGTACATATAGGGTTCCTATTCCTGGCCTTTACATCGATGCTGGAGAGACAACATTAAAGGTAACGGGCAGTTGCTGTTCATCGCTAAACTCAAGCACCACGTCAACGTCATCACCTACGTTTAAGGGCTCAACGCGGCGCATAAACATCAGATGATGACCTTTAGGCGCAAACTCAAAACGCTCGCCTGAGGCAATTTCAAGCGATGTAAGTTCGTGCATATGGGCCATACCGTCGTGCTCGGAGCTAACATGTATTTCAACACTATCAAAGGCAGGGCTTTGAGCGCCCACCAGCGTGACAGCTTCATCGCCCGCATTATAAAGCTCAAAGTAACCCGCACCGGGCGTGTTACCAGGCAGCAGGCTTAACCGAGCATTGCTTACTTCTAGCGTCTGCGCCTGCGCAACACCTGCCGTTAATAGCAGTGCTAACGCGCTTAACGCCAGCCGCTGAGTCACTCGTTGGGCCATGACATTCAGTGCCTTATTCGCCATTACTTCGATGCTCCATTTATAAACGCGGTTAAACGGTACACGCGCCAAGCTCTCACGTACCGGCCTATCGCATGTCGTTATTAATCTTTGGCTACCATAGCGCCATCCAGGTGTTCTACAACCCACCTGCGACATTATGACAGCACTCTCGGCCTGCCGATATTAGGCGAGAACACGGCTAAATCACGGTTTGTGTTTACCACAAAGAGGGCGCCAGAAGCATGGGAACAGCGGTTGCAAATGGCCCCTAAAAAAGAGTTCAACGTCTATCTCCTTAAGCCCGGAAATAGACGTGGGGCCTGCTGAAATCCCAACTACCGCGTTAGAAACATTTAAACCAACAAGGTTGTCCTAACACCAACTCTTTTATTAATGGCTGGAAAAGCGGCCAGTGCATGATTGATTCAACATAAACAAACAACCGTTCAAGCACTTAAAATCGATATTTATAAACGATCTTGCCAAGCTATTGCTGCAAACAATCTTTATAAACACGCCCAGCTTTCATAATCATGCGCAAGTTACGCTCTGGATCTTTAAGAAAATCAAGATCTTTGCTTGGATCACCATCAACGACCAGCAGGTCGGCTAGCGCGCCAGGCTCAATACGCCCCAGCACTCCCGGATACGGGTTACGCGGCCCCGAGAGAGAAAGTAGCTCCCCGTTACGCCCCGTCGCCATTGCCAATGCGGTCAACGGGTCGTAGAAACGCGTTAGCTTAGCCAAGTGATGCAGCTGGTTGGGGGTATTTTGGGGGTTAAAAAGAATATCCGTTCCCCAGCCAGTTTTAACGTTAAATCGCTGGGCCATTTCATACGCGCGAACCGTTCCTTCGGCAACTTGCCGCTGAGACTCTCGGCGTGCCGCATCCGGGTAAACGTTGGAATCTTCATCCTGCAGAAAAGGCTGAAGGCTCCACCACACATCTTCACCGGCCATCATTCGAACGGTCTCTTCATCTGCCAACTGACCATGTTCGATTGAGCGTACGCCTGCCCGCAGGGCACGCTGAATACCCCGGGAGGTGTAGACATGAACCATGACATACGTGCCCCAGTCACCGGCTGCCTCAACCGCTGCGCGAAGCTCGCGCTCGCTAAACTGCGTACTGTCGAGCGGATCATAAAATGACGCGACGCCACCACCCGCAATCAGCTTTATTTGAGAAGCCCCCAGCATCAACTGCTCACGCGTGCGCCTAAGCACTTCAGCTTCACCGTCAGCAATCATGGCGACCCCTTGCTGCTCCGTGTAACTTAACGGGGTTGTACTACCACGAGGCAATTCGTGCCTCATTCTGAAATCACCGTGCCCGGATGTCTGGGAAATCATGGCGCCTGCGGGAAATATCCGGGGTCCGTTTACGATGCCTTCATCAATGGCTCTCTTCAGTGCAAATGACGGCCCTCCCACATCCCTGACAGACGTAACCCCTCGCATCAGCGTTCGCTCGGCCTCTTTTGCGGCGACCAAATGGATGTAACCAATATCCGCGCTCATGGCTTCCATCTGTGTAATAGCGGCTAGCGTGGAGTGCCAATGCGCATCGATTAAGCCAGGCATCAACACGCGCCCATCACAGTCGATAACGTCCCCGGACTCGGCGCCAGCATTACCTTCAAGAATGGCGCTGACCCGCCCATCCTCTACCTTAACGGATACGCCATCCCGCAACGGGCCACCACTTCCATCAAAAAGCGTTAAGTTGGTGAGTAGCACAGAGCCGTCATGCGATTTTGAGGGCTGGTCAACTACGTGTGGCGTATGTACACCTGCAAACAGCGCCATGACCGCTGCCGGCCCACCCAGCATTTCGCGGCGAGCAATCTCTGCCATAACGCGCTCATGAAAATGCTGTAAAACAGGTGAACCACAGCAGCAAGCGCCATGGTTATTAGGACGGTGTTGTGCGCTAAACGCGGGGGCTAATGAGTAACGGGTAGTGGGCGGCATTGTTAGCACCTCGCTTAAACATGAGAAGGATAGTTTTTTTGTAGAATACCCGGATAATCGGAGCAGCCTTTATAGGCTGCCCTGTTCGCTTAGCACGTCAGGAATGGTCATTTTTACATAGCGCCCTGGCGCTGGCTCAATCACCTCAAGCTTACCGTCGCCGGGTGTGTGCGAGGGCACCATTTTCTGGGTATCCGCATAACCATTCTGTGTCATCCATGCCTGCCAGTGCGGCCACCAGGAACCCTCATTAAACGCCGCTGTTTCAAGCCACCCTTCATGGCTTTCTGGCAGTGCGTCGTTACTCCAATAACCGTACTTGTTCTTTTGCGGTGGATTAACGATACCGGCGATATGCCCCGAGCCACCTAATACAAACGTGACGGGGCCTTTAGGCAGCAGCGCCCCATAATAGGTGCTGTTCCACTTGGCAATATGGTCCTCTTTGGTCGACACGAAATAACTGGGGGTGGAGATTTTGCGTAAATCAATTTTTACGCCATCAAGCTCAATACCACCCGGCGCGACCAAACGGTTTTCAAGATACATGTGGCGTAAATACCAGGCATGCGTGCCCGCCGGCAGATTCGTGCCATCCGTATTCCAGTGGAGAAGGTCAAAGGCGGCGGGCATCTCTCCTTTCAGGTAGTTATTGATATAAAACGACCAGAAAAGATCATTTTCACGCAGCAGGTTAAAGGTGTAAGCCATCGAGCGACCATCCAGATAGCCCTTTAGCTGCATGGTTTGCTCAAGCCCTTGCACCACGGCTTCGTTCAGGAAAACGCCGATATCGCCGGGGTCACGAAAATCCTGCAGCGTGGCCATGTAGGTGACCGACTTAACCTTTCGCCCCTTGCGGGTACTTGTTAGATAAGCAACGGTCGAAGCCGTCAGGGTGCCGCCTACGCAGTAGCTCACCAGGTTGACCGACTTCTCACCGCAGGCATCCTCAATGGCGCTAATCGCGCTGATCGGCCCCATTTGCATGTAATCGGCCCAGGTAATGTCACGCTGTTCAGGGCCAGGATTGCGCCATGAAATTAAAAATACGGTGTGGCCCTGGTCCACCATCCACTTGACCATGGAATTATCCTGGCGCAGGTCAAGGATGTAATACTTGTTGATCCAGGGCGGCACGATTAACAGCGGCGTTTTAAAGGTCTTCTCAGTGGTGGGCGTGTACTGAATCAGTTGAATTAACTCGTTTTCATACACGACAGCCCCAGGGGTAACCGCGATGTTTTCCCCGATGCCAAACGCATTGCGCTCGGTCATACACACATTGATGCCTTCCGCTGAGTTGGCAAGGTCTTCACGCAGCCGTGATAGCCCCTCTACCAGATTTTGCCCACGGGTTTGCAGCGTTCGCCGCATCACCTCAGGGTTAGTAGAAACGAAATTGGTGGGCGACATGGCATTGACGAGCTGACGGGCATAAAACCCCAGATTTCGTTTCTGGAGGTCATCCATGCCTTCAAGGCTTTCGATCAGTTCTTCTACTACCTGCGAAAACAGCAGGTACTGCTGCATGATCGCCGCATAGTGCGGGTCTTGCGTCCAGGCATCATCTTTAAAGCGTCGGTCACCTTTGGAAGGAGTAATCAGCGGTGTGACCTGCTCACCAGACAAAGCACGCATGCTTTGCTGCCATAGCAGCCACTGATCTTGCAGCAGGCGCGCTTGGGTTTGCCACAGCAAGGTTGGGTTATTCATTAATGCCTGCGCACCCGCCTCGAAGCTTTTACGCATATCGCTATAGACCGAGTCGGCCGCCTCGCTTGGGGCCATGCGTGCCAGCAGATCCTGCATAAGCCCCTGGTACTGCTCAGCGGCCTCTTTCAGCTGCGTATTCCATGCCTCAATGTCTTCTTGAGACACTCCCTGCTGAAACATGTCGTGCAATGGTCGTTTCCACCCCTGCATACTGAATCCCCTTATAACAATACGGCGCCTAGAGGCGCCGTGAGTTAGCCGACTTCTTATTTTTTCCGTGAAGACTGGCTCGAGGCGGATCCAGAAGCACCAGGCTGTTGGCCTTTTGTGGCGGCAGTCGCCTGCTCGGTCATTTGCTGCCCAGCATCACTGAAGAGTTTTTCCATTTCCGTTTTGAACTGCAGGCTCATCTCGCCCATAGCACGGGCGTCTTCCTGCATTTGCTGGGAAAGCTCGTTCATGATTTCAGCCTGCTGGGTGCCGAAATCACGCAGGCTTTCTGCATCTTGAATGCTGGTGGCACTGCGGATGCGCTCGGTGCCCATTTGGCTATAGCGCTTCATGGCTTCCAGTTGATACTGGGTCATTTTTTCCATGTTGTTGAGCATCAGCGAGTTAATCTTGCGCATGGGCTCAAACATTTGGCGGGTCTGGGCGTTAAAAGCGTCCATCATATCGTCTTGCATAGTGTCCAATCCTCTTCCGTTTCAGAGTGTGGGCGCTTTCGCGCCTCCCTACGAACGTGATTTGCTGCACTGCAAAAAGAGTAATCCTTGACCGGGTGCTTTGCAATAACACTGTTTTCAAGAGCCTTGTTTTCAAGAACCCTGTTTTCAAGAGCCCTGGATGACGGCGCTCATTAACTGGCCGTTATGCACCTCGCCACATTACTCGGTTTTTCCCTTGCCACGCGAACGCGAGGACGCCGTCGCCTTGGCATTAGGCGCTCTCTCGCTGCTCGACGCATCATTGTCCGCCGCTTGATCATCAGGGGCGGTACTACTGGCATTGCCTGCCTGGCGCAACATATCCAACATCATCTGTTGGTAAGTTCCAAAGTTGGCCAACCCTTGAGAAAGCCCCTGCTGCATCATGGGCTGCTGCAAAAAGGGGCGCATCAAACTCATGGGGTCATACCCTTCTGCACCCGACTCCATTTGCCGCTGAATATTTTCCAGCAGGCTTTGCTGGAATGCCTCTACATCAGGAAGCCCCAATGCTTGACGAAATTCATCCGGGGTCAGATCAAACTCAACGTTAATCTTCATGGGTTACTCCTCAGCCATCTTCCTTGAGTGTAGCAGCGTTACGCCAAGCCGTACGCCGCTTTAACACTGCGCTAAACGGGGTGTATCAACGCTAACCTCACCGTTTTGCCCACGCTGGCGCAGCCAGTGGTCAAGCAATGTAATCGCCATCATGGCTTCGGCAATCGGCGTGGCGCGAATCCCCACACAAGGGTCGTGGCGACCTTTGGTAATCACCTCGACCGGCTGGCCGTTAACATCAATGGAACGCCCAGGCGTCGTAATGCTGGAGGTCGGCTTAAGCGCCAGCCTGGCCACAATCGGTTGCCCACTGGAAATACCGCCCAATATGCCACCGGCATGATTGGACAAGAAGCCTTCCGGCGTCATCTCGTCGCGGTGTTCGCTACCGCGCTGGGCAACGGATTCAAAACCTGCACCAATCTCAACACCTTTTACCGCATTAATGCTCATCAAACCGTGCGCCAGCTCAGCATCCAGGCGATCAAACACCGGCTCACCCAGCCCGACCGGAACGCCCTCAGCGACCACGGTAATCTCGGCACCGACGGAATCCTGGTCACGGCGCAGCTGATCCATATACGCTTCAAGCTCGGCTACTTTGGCGGAATCGGGGCAGAAAAACGCATTCTGCTCGACGGCCTCCCACTGCTTAAATTCAATCTTGATGGGGCCCAGCTGGCTCATATAGCCACGAATTTGTACGCCCTGGGCGGCCAGGTACTTCTTGGCGATAGCACCAGCAGCTACCCGCATGGCCGTTTCGCGGGCGCTTGAGCGGCCGCCGCCCCGATAGTCACGGTGGCCATATTTATGGTGGTACGTGTAGTCCGCATGGGCGGGGCGGAACTGCTCCTTGATTTTCGAGTAGTCCTTGGAGCGCTGGTCGGTATTCTCGATCAGTAGGCCAATCGAGGTGCCGGTGGTTTTTCCCTCAAACACGCCCGATAAAATCCTCACCTGATCAGGCTCTTTGCGCTGCGTGGTGTGGCGAGAGCTACCTGGGCGACGACGGTCCAGGTCGCGCTGTAAATCCTCTTCACACAGCGCAAGCCCCGGCGGGCAACCATCGACAATGGCGCCCAGCGCAATGCCATGGCTCTCTCCAAAGGTGGTAACGGTAAACAGCTTGCCAAAACTATTGCCAGACATGGGCGCTCATTCCTTACGCAAAAGACGCCGCATGGGCGTCGAGTTCATCGGCGCTCAAAGCAAATACGCCTTGGCCGCCGCGCTCGAAGTCAAGCCACAGGAAAGGTACGTCGGGAAACGCAGCCTCCACATGGCGGTCAGAATTGCCCACTTCGACAATCAGCCAACCTGTATCGCTCAAATGGCTGCGCGCCTCGCGCAAAATACGCCGCACAATATCCAAGCCATCTTTACCGGCACCCAGTGCCAGTGCGGGCTCATGGCGGAACTCGGCGGGCATGGTAGCCAAATCACGCGCATCGACGTAGGGCGGGTTGGAAACAATCAGGTCAAAGCGCTGGCCTTCCAGCCCGTCAAACACATCCGAGGCGACCGCCCGTATCCGGTCACCCACGTCATGGCGGGTAATGTTTTCTCGGGCGACGGCCAGTGCATCCTGGCTAATATCGGCAAGCGTCACTTCGCAGGTAGGCAGATAAAGGCCGGTTGCAATGCCGATACAACCAGAGCCGGTGCATAAATCCAGCACGCTCTCCGGCGGCTCTTCCGGGAACCAGGCCGAAAAACCGTCTTCGATCAGCTCGGCAATCGGCGAACGCGGAATCAGCACTCGCTCATCAACATTGAAGGGGTGGCCTGCAAAAAAGGCCTCGCCCAGCAGGTACGGCAATGGCTGGCGGCTGGCTACCCGCTTCCGGGTCAGGGCGATAATACGCTGGCGCTCAACAGGCAAAAGCCGTGCTTCCAAAACGGCGGGGTCGACGTTCCAGGGCAGATGAAGTGCCCCCAGGCAGAGCGCAACGGCTTCATCCCAGGCAGACTCGGTGCCGTGGCCATAGTGCAGTCCGGCCAGATAGAACTCGCTGGATACCCAGCGCAGATAGTCGCGTAGTGTAAAAAGATCGCTCACCAACGCCGTATCCGGCAACGAAAGGGTTGAGTGAGAGGTCTCAGCATTGAGGTGCGTGGTCACAGCGACTCCTGATAAACGAAAACCATCCATGCAGCCACATGCGGCTACACTCATTGATAAAGAAAAGATTGTACCTGTAAAGATTGTACCTTTGACGCCGCCCGGTTCACAGCGCCGCTCAGCTCGCTATACTGTCGGCACTTTATATGCTTTCTTGTTTTACTCTTTCTTCCTTTTCACACTTTGAGCTTGATATGACGCGACGCCACCTGCCCAACGATGACGATATCAGCGCTTTTCGCCAGGCGCTGCAAGCAGCGGGCGTACGCCGTATTGCACATAATCAAGCCGACCCCGGCAAGCCCAAGCGCAATGATGAAGCCCAACAGGCGCGGCGTAATGCGGCGGTTCAAAACAGTACAGTGCAAGCCAGCGGCCGCACATCAGATGGCCGGGTCGAGGCCGTGCGCCCGTCTGAGTACCTTGAGTTTAGCGTGCCCGATTTACCCTGGCGTACCTTCAGCCAGTTAAAGCGTGGCCAAACCGAGTGGCAGGCGGGGCTTGACCTGCACGGCTACACGCTTGAAGAAGCCCGCGCGGAGCTTGAAAGCTTCTTGCGCGATGCATCAAGCCAAGGGCTGCGCTGCGTGCTGGTGGTTCACGGCAAGGCGTGGGGCACCACTTCAGATTTTCCGGTGCTTAAGAGTCACACCAATACCTGGTTACGCGAATGGCCGGGGGTGCTGGCCTTTTGCTCGGCCATTGATATTGATGGCGGCACCGGAGCAGTCTATATATTGCTGCGTAAGCGCGGGGCGTAACGCCGCTCAACCGCTCTCTTCACTGCTCTACTTGCGCTTTTCCAGCGGCTCTCTGCCTCACTCTGTTGCATCCGAGGCAATGCTGGGCATGCGCCGCTCCAGCGCCTCATCGGCCAAGTGCCGCCCCAGGCGGATCAAGTCTTTGGCGCGATGAAACTCATACGTGCTGCATACCGTCTTGGGAATCTCGATCAATATATCGGGCGGATAACCGGCAATTTTGTATTTTGCCAGGGCCGCTTGGGTAATATCAAACGACTCTAAAATCATATCGAGCTTGCTCCACTCGCGCTTGCCTCGCGTCTCAACGCTCTCTTCAGCGCCAGCTTCCACGCTGCTGTCCTCTTCGCTACTGCCAAGTCCCTCCCATAAACGCAGGGTGGCTTGGCGCACGTCACTCATCCAGCCGCCAATTTTTTCATCACGGTCGCGCTCTTGCGCCGTTCTGCTGTCATTTTCCTCGTGCTCACGGGGCAGGAGTTCTTCCAACGATACCGGCTGCGGGCTATGTGCCGTTACGTTAATCGCAATTACCAGGTCTGCTTCGTGGGCAGAAATAACCGGCATGATAGGCAGCGGATTAAGCAGCCCGCCATCGACCAACACCTGGTCACCAACACTGACCGGCGTAATGACGCCTGGAATGGCGATAGAGGCACGAATGGCGCGCAGTAACGGGCCATTTTGAAACCACACTTCGCGCTGGCGAACCAGGTCAGTCGCCACCGTTGTCACCGGAATAGGCAAATCCTCAATGAGCACATCGCCTACCAACGCTTCCAACTTACTCATCACCTTATTGGCACGCATGGCTCCCATCGGGCTCCAGGTCACATCCACCAGCTTTAGTACGTCCAGATAATCGAGATTACAGACCCACTCGCGATACTCGGGCAGTTTGCCAGAAGCGTAGATGCCACCAATCAGCGCGCCCATGGAGCATCCCGCCACTGAAATAATCTCAAAGCCTCGTGCTTCCAGGGCTTCAATGACACCGATATGGGCATAACCGCGCGCCCCGCCACTGCCCAACACCAAAGCCACTTTTTTCCCGCTACCCGCGTGCGTCAGTTGATTCATTGGCTATTCCTATTGCTCTTGAGCCGACCGTATAACCGTTTTACACGGCTGCCTCCCAGTGGGCGGTGGCGAGTTCCGCCACAGCGGCAACCGCTTTAGATTCTAAATGTAGATGATGCCCGCCAGGCAACACATGGCGGGTCAGATCATTAACCGCCAAGCGCGCCTGCTCGGCCCAGGCACGCTTTCCTAAAATACCCTGCTCGCCTTCAATCAGTAGTACTGGCGCCTGAATACACGCTAACAGAGCCAGCACCTGCTCAGGGGTAAAGCGCACCAGAGAGGGTTTTAGCAGTCGACTATCCGTACGCATTTGTAGATAGCCATCGGCAGTTGCTTGCGTATTACGCTCAACCAACGGCATCGCCGTTACGCTATCCAGCGTGGTGACGCCACCGGCTACCCGCGCGGCAACCGCACTTTCGATATCAGCATAGCGTGGTGGGCGGGAAAGCGGGCGACGATGGGCAATAAGCCCTTTGCGCAATTGGCTGGCGGTTTCTTCCGCAGGCGTATTCAATGCCCCCAGCCCGTCAATCAAGGTTAACCGGGCAATACGCTCCGGCATAGCAGCGGCCAATAGGCAGGCAACCGCCGCGCCCATGGAGTGGGCCAGTAAAGATGCCTGTTCAATACCCAGCGCGTCCAGCGCATCAAGCACATCGTGGCAGTAATCCCACAACGCATAGTCGCTTCCGAAAGCGGCATGCTGGGAGTGCCCATGGCCGCGAAAATCAATGGCTACCACGCGGATATCCAGCGCATCTGCCAAAAGCGGTGCCAAGCGGCTAAAGCTTGCCGCGTTATCCAGCCAGCCGTGTAGCGCCAGCCAGACAGGTGCATCCACGCGGCCCCAGCCCAGTGCGGCCAAGCGCCCTTGCGCAAGCACCAGCGGTTGCGCGAAGTGTCGAGACGCGGGTTGGAGGGTTGGTTCACACATACGTTGTTTTCCTGATGAAGCGGCCATCTCGTTGGCAAATAACGCGACGCCTTTAATGTTCCTGAATTCAGCGTTCAGGCAAT
Organism: Halomonas sp. AOP7-E1-9; assembly: GCF_052376035.1. Taxonomy (NCBI): domain Bacteria; kingdom Pseudomonadati; phylum Pseudomonadota; class Gammaproteobacteria; order Oceanospirillales; family Halomonadaceae; genus Halomonas; species Halomonas sp. AOP7-E1-9. Next base: position 20,008 of record NZ_JBQSVC010000018.1, on the reverse strand, counting down.
GTCTGGATGACGGTATCAGTAACAAACGTTACCATGCCAGGCGCAATTCTTCCGTCGCTTTTACCCAACCCTTGCTAATGGTGCTGCCATGAAACCACGCCGCGATACACGCGCCCGTAACCTTGTTTTTTTTATTGCTGTTGTTAGTGCCATCGTCGTGGGGTTGTGGCTAGCGCGCTAGGCTTGCCTAACCGCCGCTCAACGCTTGCAATTTAAACCTCACGAATAAATACTGTATATACATACACATTACATTCAGTGAGGATGCCGACGATGTCGTTGCCTCCATCGACGCTCGTGCCCACCTTGCCGTTAACTTCTCAGCCGCTGCCTTTTTCATCGTTACAAGGCCGTGCGGGCTTTAGCGGCTTTCCATCACCAGCGCAGGATTACGAACCGCGTACGCTCGATCTCAACACGCGGCTAATTAAAAACCCTACCCAGACGTTCTACCTTTCCGCCGCTGGTGACAGCATGGAAGGCTGGGGGATTTTTGATGGCGACCTGCTGGTCGTTGACCGCAGCATTAAGCCTCGGCTAGGGCACATTCTGGTTGCCATGTTTGAAGGGGAAGTGCTGATTAAGCGCTACGCCCTCTACCAAAATACGCCGCATCTCTGCTCCGCGCATCCTCACTACCCGCCGCTTCCTTTGGAAGGCACCGAGTGCCAGCTATGGGGAGTAGTGCGTGCCGTCATTCATGAGTATGTCCGATGATTGGCCTGGTCGATGCCAACAACTTTTACGTCAGTTGTGAGCGTGTGTTTGATCCTGCGCTGGAAGGCAAACCGGTTGGCGTTATGTCGAACAACGACGGCTGTATCATCGCCCGCTCTGCCGAGATGAAAGCCATGGACATCCCCATGGGCATGCCATCGTTTAAGCTCGAAAGCCTGCGTAAGCGTGGTGACATTTACCTCAAGTCATCCAACTATGAGCTGTATGGCGATATGTCGGCCAGGCTGTGCCAGCTACTGCGTGATACCTGCCCAGCCGTGTCGCCGTACTCCATTGATGAAATGTTTATTTACCTGGAGGCGTTCAGCAACCAGCAGTGCCAAACCCTGGGCGAATGGCTGCGTCGGCGGATTCGGCGTCATTTAGGCCTGCCGGTATGCGTCGGGCTGGCCCCTACGCATACGCTGGCGAAGCTTGCCAACCACTTGGCCAAGCAGGCGACTCACTATCAAGGCGTGTGCCTGCTAACGGGAAAAGATGCGGCAACGACCGCCCTGCTTAAACAGACACCGGTGGGCAGCGTATGGGGCGTTGGGCGCCGGATTGCTGAGCGGTTAGCGATCAGCAATATTAATACCGCCTGGGACTTGCGTGAGGCTGACCTTCGGCTACTGCGCAAACATTTTTCGGTAGTGCTGGCCCGCACGGCGCTGGAGCTGCGCGGTACGCCCTGCCTGCAGATGAATGCGCTGGATCAACCGCGCCACCGCATTATGACGTCGCGCTCATTCGGCCAATCAACCGGCAGTAAAACAGAAGTACATAACGCGTTACGCCAACATGCCCAGCGCAGCGCCGAAAAACTCCGTCAGCAGCGCAGCCTAACGCGAGCCGTGATGATTTTTTTAAACACCAACCGCCACCGCCGAGACCAACCCCAGTATTCTCCCCACGCCATGGTGCCCCTGCCCTCACCCAGCGACGATACGCGCACAATTCTTGAGGCCGTTCACCAAGGGGTTGAACAGGTTTACCGGCCAGGCTACCGGTTTATGAAGGCAGGTGTGATGCTATTGGACCTGGTTGATGCCGAGCAGCACCAGCTCTCGTTGCTACATCAACCGCCGCGGAACCGATACCCTTACTTAATGGCCACCCTGGATAATATCAATCAGCGCATGGGGCAAGGCACCATCAGCTTTGGCATGATGGATGCCGATGCCGCCTGGCAGCTGCGCAGCGCTCATTGTTCAAACCGCTACACCACACGCTGGGACGAGTTGATGCAGGCAGGCACTCACCCTGGCGCTATCAAGCAATCTGCTTTACGTAAGTAACCACTGCTATCTCAATTACGATCTCAACTCCTGTCTCAGCTCCTGTCTCAACTACGATCTCAGGAAGAGACTCAAATCACCTGCCAAACGCCGCTGGATGAGCCGTCACTCATTGCTCAGCAGCAGCGTTGGCTGGGGAGATCCGTTAGCGTGTCGTTAACGCCTGACGCAGGCGAGGGCTCAACCACTCGCCCAGCGCCATCATGATCAGCAGGATAGCCAACAACCACGGCCAATGAACTGAAAAGGTAACGGTAAACAGCCCTAATGCATCAGCGAAAATAACCAAAATACCCAGCGGGCTGACATAACGCACCATGGCAAGCCATAGCGTATAGGGCAGGGGCGAGAGTCCTAGCTCGTCGCGGAACGTTTCACTCTTCAGGACAAAGCCTGCCAGTATGACGGTGCCTAACCCACCCAGCGGCATCATCCAGCGTGAAGTGATGTAGTCCAGCCAGTCAAAGAAGGTCTTGCCTGCCAACGTCCAATCAGCGCCCAGGTTAAAGGAGAGCATGGCAGCGGTACTAATCAGCCAAAGAACAATCCCCGTGCTCCACGCAGCACTGCGGCGTGAGAACCCTTTGTTGTCGCAGAGCCAGGAAACGGTCGCCTCAACCATCGAAATGGACGATGTCAGCGCGGCCATGGAGAGCATGGCGAAAAATAGAATCCCAAACAGCGTGCCCAGCGGCATGGCCTGGAACGCCAACGGCAAGCTCATAAAGATAAGCCCGGGGCCTTCACCTGGGTCCATGCCATTGGCAAAAATTACCGGGAAGATCGCCAGCCCCGCCATCAAGGCAACGGCCGTGTCTGCAATGGCGACGCTAATGGTGGTGCGCCCAATGGAGGCGCCTTTGGGCAGATAGCTTCCGTAGGTAAGAATGGCACCCGAGGCAAGCGATAAGGTAAAGAACGCATGGCCAAGCGCGGCCAACATCCCTTCACTCGAGAGACTCCCCGCCTTAAAGGAGAACAAAAAGCGTACCGCATCACCAAAGCCACCAGAAAACACGCCGTACACAATCAGCAGTATCAGCATGATAACCAGGCCTGGCATCATCCAACTGACGTTTTTCTCGATCCCCTCCTGAACGCCTTTGCCCACAATAATCATGGTCACCAGCGTAACAAGCGTGCTCCAGAAGCCCAGGCTGAGCGGGTTGGCGTTGTTTTCCCCAAAAACGGCGGCCATGTCGTCAACGCTGGTGCCCACCAGGCCACCGGTTAACATCTTCCACAGATAAGAAAACGACCAGCCTGCCACGACCACGTAGAACGACAGAATCAAAAAGCCGCACAGCATGGCCATCCAGCCAAGCAGCGACCACGTCGATGAGCGACCGGACTCGTTAACCACTCGACGAATCGCATCAATGGGGCTGCCGCGCCCGCGCCGCCCGAAAGCGATTTCGCTCATCATTACCGGCACGCCCACCGCAAAAATGCACGCCAGATAGACAAGCACAAACGCGCCACCGACATACTCGCCGGTGATATACGGGAATTTCCAGATGTTGCCCAGCCCTACCGCCGAACCGGTAGCGGCGAGCACGAACCCCCAGCGGCCCAGCCACTGGATGCGAGGTTGCTCGGAAGACGCCATGACTATCCTTCTGGTGTAAAAAAAGCGTTTATCCTAGAGGATTTCGGCTCAAAAGCACAAAACTCGTTAACTCTTTTCTGAAAACGACCGCCTGACGCCCCTGGCTTCTTCCTGGCCTGCCCCATTCGCTCATCACTTAGCGCTTCAATTAGCGCATTACAGACAGCGCTTGCGCCTCGGCATCCAGCCGCTGAGCAGTTTGGTCCACGCATCGCAGCCAAACCAATAGCACCGCCCCCAACATGACAAAGCCACTGGCCAGCCAAAGGCCTACGGTATAGTGGCCCGAAGCCTCAGCCAGCACGCCGGTTAAGGCAGGTGCAAAGATCTGCGCGGCGCCATACGCCAGCGTCATTTGGCCCATTAAGCGCGCAGGGCTTGCCGGGTAAAGCCTGCCAGCCATGGTCAGCACCAAACTCACGCAGCCTAGAAAAGTACCGCCGTATAGCACCGCGCTGAGCAACACAACCACCAGGTTTGAGGAGATAGCAGGCAATACAATCCCCACGGCCTGGATCGACATGGCCACCACCAGCGCCCCCAAATAGCCAAGCCTCCGCGCCACCAAATCCCACAGCATAACGGCAGGTGCGGCCGCTAAACCGACCACAGCAAAGGTCCAGTTACCCGCGCCCGCAAGCAGCGGCTCGCGCTCCACGATGGTGACAATAAACGTGGCGTTAATCACATAGCCATACCCGGCACAAAAATAGGCAGGCAACATTAAGCGCATAAAGGTGCGTGAAGGCGGCTTGGCAGCCGGCAACGCTTTTTGATGCGCACCTGCAACCGGCTTTACCGGGCGTGGCAGACATCGCCAGGCAGGCACCAACAGCACCGCGCCCAATACGCCAAAAATCCACCACTGGCTTTGCCAGTCAAGCGAGAACGCCAGCATTAACTCTACCGCCACAGCAGCCAGTACAATGCCTAACCCCAGCCCCGCAAAATGAATCCCCAGCTCTCCCCGCTGGTGATGGTTCATCAACCAGTGAAGGATCAGCCCAGACGCCAAAAGCATGGCCGCACTGCTGGAAAGCCCCGCCAAAAAACGCAGCGCCGCCCATAGCCAAAAGTGCTCAGTAAGTGCCATACCCACGGTTGTCAGCACCGCCAGCACCAAGCCAATACGGTAAAGCGTGTCTTTGATGTAAATACTGCGAATCGAGGCGGCCAGCACCGCGCCCAGCATATAGCCCGCGTAATTAAGCGCCGCTAGCCAGCCACCATCCGCGTCGCCCATCCAGGTGTGCTGCTGCATGATCGGCAGCAATGGCGTATAGGCGAAGCGGGCAATGCCAACACACAAAAGCTGACTGCAAACGCCCGCCAACAATACTCTATAGCGCTGAACGCGTAGCGATGCCGCACTCATGCTCTCTCCTGTCGCTGTTTTGACTTAACCGTTGTTTCTAGTTAATTAGCCTGCATATTACGTGTACACGGCGCGGCCCACATCGTCTAATGGTGGAAGAGCCTGATGAATCTGGCAGACTAGTCACACAGATAACCCCATGGAGAGTTTTAATGAGCGATAACGCCAAACCCTGGACACAACCGATGCCCGAAGCGCAGTTCAAGCTGATGCGCGACATCCTGGCCGCACCTAGCCCGGTTGGCCTTGAAGGGGCCATGACCTATGGCGTCTTAAAGCCCTACTTCGAGACATTTGCCCCCAAAAGCTGGCACCTTCACCAGTTCAAGGGCAACGCAGGCGTGGTGCTGGATACCCACCCTAACCGCGATGATATGTTCAAGGTCATGATTATCGGCCATGCGGACAAGATCCGTATGCAGGTCCGCTCTATCGGCGAAGACGGTAAAATCTGGATCAACACCGACTCATTTTTACCTTCCGTGCTGATCGGCCATGAAGTGAAGCTGTTCAGCGAAGACCCCGAAAAACCGGGCAGCTATCGCTCGATTGAGGGTGGCACCGTTGAAGCACTCGGCGCCATTCACTTTTCCGACCCGGCGGCGCGCACCGGTGACAAAGGCATTAAGAAAGAGCAGATCTACCTGGACCTGCAAATTCACGGCGAGAATAAAAAGCAGCAAGTGCTTAATTTAGGCGTGCGCCCGGGTGACTCGATTATTTTTGACCGCCCTATCCGCCCCGGCTTCAGCCCCGACACCTTCTACGGCGCCTACCTGGACAACGGCCTGGGCTGTTTTGTAACGGCTGAAGTAGCGCGGTTAATCGCCGAAGCAGGCGGCACTGACAACGTGCGCATTATGTTTGCGATTGCAAGCTACGAAGAGATTGGCCGTTTTGGTAGCCGGGTAATGGCCGGTGAACTAAAACCCGATGCGCTGATTGGCGTGGACGTTAACCACGACTACGTAGCCGCGCCGGGTATCGGCGATAAACGCATGCAGCCGCTGGAAATGGGCAAAGGCTTTACCATGTCGGTAGGTTCGATTGCCAGTGAGCAGTTAAACCGCATCATCGCCAGCGCCGCCAAAGAGCAGGATATTCCGATGCAGCGCGATATGGTGGGCGTCGATACAGGCACCGACGGCATGGCAGGCGTGCTGGCCTCTATCGACAGCGCCGCGACCTCCATCGGTTTTCCGATCCGCAATATGCACACCATTTCGGAAACCGGAAACACCCAGGACGTACTGGCCGCTATCCATGCGCTCACGCATACCCTACAAGCGCTGGACAAACTGCCCAACCTTGAGCGTGAATTTTTGGATAACCATCCGCGCCTTGACCAAGCAAGCGCACTTAGCCACCAGGGGCATGCAAAACCGGAGAACAACGAGGACAAATAACCGCGCTGTTCATTTTCATTAGTACGTTTTTATTAGCACGTTGCAATAAGAAAGCCCCAGGCATCACTGCCTGGGGCTTTATCGGTTCCTCCGTAATCTTTCCTCGCGAACGTCCTGTTCGTGCATCCCTGGCGACCACAAGCACTCCTTGCTTGCTCTTCCTGACCACGTTTCCGTTTGTGGCACTGCCTACCTTGAACCTTAAATGTGTCAAACACATTAACCTGAGATAGGAAAACTTTAAAAGCCCTTAATCTCTAAAAGATGGTTGCCAATAGCCAACGTAGGCACTGGCGTTATGCGCTGCTTATACTTAAAAACAGTTAATCTTCATGCACAACAAGAGCCAAATAAAAAGTTAAACGCCAATAACTCTGACAATACGACATGTTACTTTTTATGCTTCCCGCCAAATAACGCGCCAATCCTTGCACCCTCTCAATTTGCTATTGATTACCACGCTGAGTGAAAGCAGCGCTGGCAGACACTCCACTCTTATACCAAAGTCTAAAATCTACAACCAACGGCGTATAAACGAAAGTGGTAGCATGCCCGCTTCTTATTGTTAGCAAATTATCAATAAATTCATGCAATAGCGTCAGGAGACGAGTATGGGAATGTCATTGTCAAATTGGCGCCACTGGGTACCACTGTTAGCGGGACCACTTCTTTTTGTACTGATACAGGTACTGATGCCAGACACGCTGATTGATCCAGCCCCCCGCACGGTGCTGGCATTAACCGTATGGATGGGCGCCTGGTGGGTGACAGAGCCGGTTCCTATCCCTGTTACTTCTTTTCTACCCATGTTGGTACTGCCGCTTAGCGGTGTGATGGTGTTGGACGAAGCCGTTGTGGGCTACGCCAACCCGGTTATTTACATGTACATGGGTGGGTTTATTCTGGCCATTGCCATTGAGCGCTGGAACCTGCACCGGCGCATCGCCCTGTCGATCGTCAACCGCATTGGCAACAGCCTGCGTAGCATTGTATTAGGCGTTTTGATTGCCTCGGCGTTTTTATCCATGTGGATATCCAACGCCGCCACAGCGCTTATGATGCTGCCTATTGCCGTCGCGCTAACCAACGAATTAGACGAACGCGACCAGTTTGAACGCCATCATCGCGATAGCTTTGCACGTATTTTGCTGCTAACCGTTGCTTATTCAGCCTCGATTGGCGGGCTGGCAACCATTATCGGCTCAGTGCCCAATGCCATCGTAGTGGCCATGATCCCGCAGTTTTTTGAAGGGGTAGAAATCAGCTTCTTGCAGTGGATGATTTTCGCGCTGCCACTCACGCTGATCTTACTGGCGATTTTGTACGTCTATCTCACGCGGATATACACCAAAATACCCAATACGCCGCTTGAAATTGATTTTGTAGCTCAGGAGCTTGCGGCCCTTGGACCCATGAGCCAGGAAGAGAAGCGTGTCCTGGGCGTATTTGTGGCAACGGCACTGGCCTGGGCGTTACGCGGCTGGCTGGCACCGTTTTTTGATCTGCCCATTAACGATACGATTATTGCGGTAACCGCCGCCATTGCGTTGTTTGTCATTCCTGCCCACAACGAAAAACGCGCCCTGCTGGTTTGGGACGATATGAAGGGCTTGCCGTGGGGCTTGTTTATACTTTGGGGCGGGGGTATGACGCTCGCTGCTGCGTTCATCGCCAGCGATTTGACCGGTTGGATCAGCGAGCAACTGCAGTTACTGGATGGCGTCAATTACTTCTGGCTACTGTTAATTATGGTGCTGTTAATGCTGTTCTTGACGGAAATTATTTCCAATACTGCAACAGCAAATATGGCACTGCCCATTACCGCAGGCATGGCTGCAGCCATCACGACCGGCAATCCGCTCGGATTAATGGTGGCGGTTGCTCTCGCCACTACGTGCGCCTTTATGTTGCCGATATCCACCCCGCCTAACGCCGCTGTATTTTCCACAGGGCGTATTTCTATTAAACAAATGGCCAAAGCGGGATTTGCCATGAACCTCGTAAGCGCTATTGCAATTACGCTGTTTGTTTATTTTATTATGCCGCTGCTGTTACCCACGCCTTAATTAGCGAACTATCTTTTCGAAAGAGTATTAAAAAAACCCCGGCCATTGCTGGCCGGGGATGATTAGTTCCTCCATAATCCTACACCACGAACATCCTGTTCATGCTTCCTTGTGTACCACAAATATCCTTATCTGCTCTTCCTTAATACGCTGTCCTTGCGCTATATGGCTACAATGGACCCTAAAGCGTCTGAGTTATCTAACCCAGGTTATGAAAAGATAAAACAAGCGCTTTTTTACAAACATTTAATACACCCTGCAAATGTTTTATTTCAAAGCAAAAGCACCTGCCAACCAAGGTTAATAATTATCGAATAAAATAAAAGCTAAACTTTAGACCTTTTCGATCTTAGCAAATTATAAAATAAAATTTATTAAATATTAAACAACTTGACTATAAAAACAGCGCCAAATTACCAACAAAAGTTTTGGGGGGCCACTGATTAAGACAATTACGTTAAATATAACTCAAAAATATATACTAATTTCTTCGTACTATTACTGGTAAATGGGTAATACGGACAATTCGCCTTTCACCTCAAGCCTGGTATCGCCCTACGTCACAACGAGCGAATCCTGACTTCAGCCATTAAGCACAGCAGAAGGCCAACCCGCAGGCAAGCATTGGCCATTTTTTAAACAGAAGTTTGCCTCCATTGCGCATCGGATCAGTTCTGAAACGTTTTCGTACAATATCTTTACAATAATTATTTGTACACCAATTAACTTTTAGCTATGGTCTGTAGTGTTCGCGGCAAGGAAACCGCTAGCAAGGAAGCGATCGCTCAGGATGAGCTGCAATATGTCATGGATGGTCAAGAAGACGAAAAGAAGCCCTCGCATCGAGGGCTTCTTTTCGTCTGGTTCCATACCCAGCATTTATTCCTCCCCCTCCCATGACGCTTCACTCCTATGCGCATATCCACCTGTTCGAAAGTCCATCTATTCGCAAGTTCATTGCGCCTGAAATAGAATAAAGTTAGCAGAAAGCCACTCGCTTAGCGCCAACGCCTTAGCGATTTTCGTTCAAAGCCTACAGCGACCATGGATAACCAATGGAACTGAGCAGACAACAACAGTGGATCTTCTCACGCCTTGCGCGTTTTTCAGGCGTGGGCCTGGTACTGGGCACGCTCTTCTTTGCGTTTTCGCTAACGCCAAGCCTTATACCTCGCCCACTCATCGCGCAAGGTATCGTGTCGGGGCTAAGTTTTACCGCAGGCTATGCGTTGGGAGTGATGGGGCATGGGCTTTGGCGTTACCTCCATTTACCTGACCCCAATGCGCGGCTGGAAACGTATTTTCACTGGTTAGCCGCCGCGGTATCCCTGAGCATCGCCGCTCTTTTTTTATGGCGAGCCGCCGAATGGCAAAATAGTATTCGCCAACTCATGGAGATGGAACCCGTTAGCGGCACACACCCCTTCTCCATTGCCTTAATTGCCTTGGGTGTGTTTGCGTTTTTAATGCTTATGGCGCTGCTTTTTAGGCGTACCTTCCGGCTACTTTCACGTAAGTTGGCTTATATTTTGCCCCGCCGAGTGGCCTATGTGCTGGGCACGATCGCCGCTATTGCGCTGTTTTGGCTCGTTATCGAAGGCGTTCTTTTTTCGTATGCGCTAAAGGTGGCCGACCGCTCTTACCAGCAGGTAGATGAGCTTATGCAAAGCGACCTTTCTCCGCCTGAAGACCCACTAAAGCCCGGCAGCGCAGAGTCGTTAATTAGCTGGGAAGCGTTAGGCAGCCGTGGCCGGCGCTTTGTGACCGAAGGCCCGAGCGGCGCGCAAATCGGTGACTTTCTGGGCGAAGAAGCTCCTGACCCTGTCCGTGTTTATGTGGGTCTTAATGCTGCTGAAACGCCTACCGAGCGAGCCGAACTCGCGCTGGAAGAGCTGATCCGAGTAGGCGGTTTCGAGCGTTCTGTCTTGGTATTAGCGACACCAACAGGGCGTGGGTGGATAGACCCGGGGTCGCAGGATACAGTGGAATACCTACACCGCGGCGACATTGCCACGATAGCGGCCCAATACTCCTACCTGCCCAGCCATCTATCGCTAATTTCTGAAGCCGATTATGGCGTCGAAAATGCCCGGGCGTTATTTGCAGTGGTCTATGATTATTGGTCCAGCCTTCCCAGTGACGAACGTCCTCGGCTGTACCTGTTTGGGCTCAGCCTGGGCGCACTTAACTCGGATCTTTCGTTTGATCTCTACGATATTATTGATGATCCCTTTAATGGAGCGCTATGGGCCGGCCCGCCTTTCCGAAGCGACACATGGAAACGCATTACGGCTGACCGTGACCCTGGCTCGCCAGCTTGGCTACCCAGGTTTCGCGATGGCTCGGTAGTGCGCTTTATGAACCAAACGCAGGGGCTTCAAGAAGTACCGGGAGAATGGGGAAATTTTCGTATTGCCTACCTGCAATATGCCAGCGACCCCATTACGTTTTTTGAACCCGCTTCTTTCTGGCGTGAACCAGACTGGATGCACACACCGCGTGGTCCCGATGTTTCACCCGATCTGCGCTGGTATCCTGTGGTAACAATGCTGCAATTATTGGTAGACCTTACTACCGAAAGCGCCCCGCCAGGCTTTGGCCATGAAATTGCGGCGGAAGACTATATTGATGCCTGGGCCGCGCTTTCCGAACCGCCCGGCTGGGATGAAGAGTCTCTGAAACGTTTACGTGACTTCTTTATTCACGCCAGGGAGGCAAGGATTCAGCACTAACCCTCAAGCTGTCTAGCTTGAATAGCCAACAGGTAAGCGCGCCGTGAGTATCGACGCTCGAACGTTTTATCGCAACGGGCCGTCTCATCGCCAGCAGGAGCCCAGTAGCTTTGCGCTTATTCGGCGCCAGTTCGATTTTCGCTCCATCGAAATTGGCCGCTGGGTGACTCCTACTGAGCGCGACCGTGCAGCGGAGCTGTTTCATGATGCGCTGTGCGATTTGATGTTGATTCTACAAGGCCCCGAAACGCTGGTGTCATTACGCGGTTCACTGGCATTGCAGTATGGCAGCGGCGGGCGGCCCGGCGTTGCCGCCCATTACGACCCTGCCCAGCGCAGCTTTGCGCTGGCTAAGAACGCAGGGCCTGGCAGTATTGCCCACGAGTGGTTTCATGCCTTTGATCACTACATTGCGCAAAAGTGTTTCACGGGGCTATCTCGCGATATATTTGCATCAGCCGCTTGGCTGGCTGATGCGCCGCCTATTGTGCACCCACTTAACCTGCGCCTAATGGAGTGCTTTACGGCCATTCTGCTACAACCCGACGGCAAGCGGCCCAGCGAGCTTTTTCAGCACTCGGTAGCCATGGACCGCAAGCTGGGACAAGTGTATTACAGCAAACCGGAAGAGCTATGCGCCCGCGCGTTTGAAGCCTTTGTGCAGGACGCGCCGATCAAGAATCACTTTTTGGTTAAAGGCACCAAAGCCACCCCAGAAGCCGAACTTGGCCTTTACCCCCAGGGCAGCGCCCGCCAGCACATCAATACTGCTTTTCAACGCTATTTCAGCCAGTTAGGCCTCGCCTTAAGCCGCTCCCTATAAACTCTGGTTATCAGGTATCAGTCCGTTCATCGTCTCTCTGTTGGTGCACAATCGCTCGCCTACATATCGGCATTTACAAGACGACTAAGCATAAAGTCTAGGTTGTGCAGCCAAAACAGAGTCACCATAATCCGCGCGACTTTAGTTTATTAACCATTAGTTTAATTCAGGAAATAGTGAAATACCCTGGATTGAAAATTCACGCTCAAGGAGCTGAAAATGTCGCTAAGCCTAGCGGGCCTGACCGCTATCGCTGCTATTGTAGCCATGCTGTTAAGCGGACGCGTATCGCCCCTGGTGGCCTTCGTCCTTGTGCCTATTGTTGCCGCCATAGTTACCGGTTTTGGTATTGATGATATCGCGATGTTTTATGAGCAAGGCTTCGCACGCGTTATCCCTGTCGCTGTCATGTTTGTGTTTGCCATTCTGTTCTTCGGTATCCTTCAGGATGCGGGGCTATTTGAACCGGTTATTCGCAAGGTGCTGTCAGTATCCAAAGGCAATGTGGTTAGCATTACCGTAGCCACCGCGCTTGTTGCCAGTATTGCCCACTTGGATGGCTCCGGAGCCACCACTTTTCTACTAACCATTCCTGCACTTCTACCTACCTACCAGCGCCTACGTATGAGCCCTTACCTGCTGTTACTGCTGGTCGGTTTGGGCGCCAGCATTATGAATATGCTTCCCTGGGCGGGCCCGCTCGCCCGAATTGGTTCAGTACTCGGCATGAGCCCAAGCGAGCTATGGCGCCCACTTATTCCCCTGCAGATATTTGCACTGGTCCTTCTACTCGCACTGGCAGTGGTATTAGGCCTGCGTGAAAATCGTCGTATCAAGCGCCTGCCTTCACTCGACGCTGACGCTACCTTGAATGACACCGCTACCGCCAATATTCAGGAAACCTTCAAAACACAGCCAGCCGCCGACAAGGTGCCCGGCTGGAAAATGGCCTTTAATGCGCTGCTGTTATTCGCGGTTGTCGTTGCGCTTACCATGGACACTTTGCCGCCCGCGCTGATCTTTATGATCGGTGTTGCCTTGGCACTACCGGTTAACATTCCCCAAATGGATGGGCAGATGCAGAGCATCAAACGCCATGCGCCCAATGCCCTTGTTATGGCTACCATTATTATTGCCGCGGGCACCTTCCTCGGGATTCTTAATGGCTCCAATATGCTGAGCGAGTTATCGGCGGATATCGTGGCAATTCTCCCGGCAGCCGTGGTGCCCTATATGCATATATTGATCGGCATTTTTGGCGTACCGTTTGATCTTATTCTGAGCACCGATGCGTACTTCTTCGCCTTTTTGCCTATCGTGATTGAAGTGGTCGGCAATGCAGGGGTTCCAGCGGTTTCAACCGCGTACGCAATGGTGATCGGTAATATTATCGGCACCTTTGTTAGCCCGCTTGCCCCGGCCGTTTGGTTAGCGTTACAGCTTGCCGGGCTGGAAATGGGCAAACATATCCGGTACTCCTTCGGCATTATGTGGGTCTTCAGCCTTGTATTACTGCTTTTTGGCTACCTTATCGGTGTCATCACTCTGTAGACCAAAGCTGCGCGATAGCCGCTTGTAAAACGCTGTGAAAAAAGCTCGCTGAGGTATTCCCTCATGCGAGCTTTTTTATGCTTTTTTTCAAACGAGGTAGCAAGTAGTCAGGCCTTTAATTACCCGGCTGGCCTGGGAAAGGAACAAATTCGCTATTGTCGTCAGGTGGCAGTTGGAAGCGGCCATGTTCAAAGTCGCCTTCAATCCATGCTTCCTTGGCGGCTTCAAGCTTCTCTTTGGAAGAGGCGACAAAGTTCCAGGACACGTAGCGCGGGCCGTTAAGCGTCTCGCCGCCCAGCAGCATTAAACGCGCGCCGCGCTCGCCTGCCGTAACGGTAATCGGGTCGCCTAGGCGGAACACCATCATCCGGCCCTCCTCAAACACTTCACCGGCGATAATCACGCTGCCCGAGGTAATATAAACGCCTCGGTCTTCATGGTTATCAGGCAGTGGCAATTTAGCGCCCGGCGTCAAGGTAGCATCGGCATAAAACATGTCCGAAAAGGTCTGTACGGGGGCTTTCTCACCCCACGCCGTGCCTAGAATCAAGCGCACCTCTTTGCCTTCACCCTGCAGTAGCGGCAGTGCGTCCTGGCCCTGGTGCTCAAAAGTGGCGGGGTTATCTTCGTGTTCTTCAGGCAACGCTACCCAGGTTTGAATGCCAAACAGCGAATGGGTTGGCTGCCGGCGGGTAATGGGGCTGGTGCGCTCTGAATGCGTCACCCCATTGCCGGCCACCATCCAGTTGACCTCTCCCGGATAGATCATTTGGTTGGTGCCTAGGCTATCACGGTGCTGAAATTCCCCCTTATAAAGGTACGTAACGGTGGCCAGGCCGATATGCGGATGAGGGCGAACATCGATTCCACCTTCCGTTAAGAACTCGGCAGGCCCCATTTGATCGAAGAAAATAAACGGGCCAACCATCTGCCGTTTGGGCGCAGGCAATGCGCGGCGCACTTCAAAGCCGCCCAAGTCACGCGCACGGGGAATAATCAGCGTCTCGATATCCTTCAGACCACCCGCTGAAGGGCATTGGGGTTCAATCGTCGGCATCCAACTCATGTGCTGCACTCCTCAAAAATAGCGTAGGCAAGGCGGCCCGGCTTTATCGTTATGTTTTATGGCGTAGTAACCGTTATCGATGAAGATAAACCTGCCTTGCTGCCCCAAGTGAGAGATAAGCCACTGGCGACAGATTCCGCCGCCAGTGGTTACTCGTGATTACTTGCTTGTCAGCGTGCTGTAGCTGTTCATCAGGTTGCGATAATCGGGGATGTGGTTAGCGAACAAGGTACCCAGACCTTCAACATCATTGCGCCAGTCGCGGTGAAGCTCACACGCCGCGCCAAACCAGCTCATCATTTGCGCACCGGCGGCTGACATACGGTCCCAGGCGGCATCGCGCGTCATGGCATTAAAGGTGCCGGATGCATCGGTGATCACAAACACGTCAAACTCTTCTTCCAGGGCAGAAAGTGCCGGAAAGGCAACACATACTTCGGTAACGATGCCCGCGATAATCAGCTGCTTTTTACCGGTCGCTTTAACGGCCTTAACGAAATCTTCGTTGTCCCACGCGTTAATTTGACCAGGGCGAGCGATGTAAGGCGCGTCGGGGAAGCGCTCTTTTAACTCAGGCATCAACGGGCCGTTAGGGCCATTTTCAAAACTGGTGGTCAAGATAGTGGGCAAACCGAAGTACTTTGCTGTATCAGCTAGGGCCAATACGTTATTTTTGAAACAGTCAGGTTCAATGTCGCGCACCAGTGAAAGCAGGCCCGCTTGATGATCAACCAACAATACGGCGGCGTTATCTTTATCTAGACGAACGTAAGGTTTTGACATGATCCACTCCTAGCACTCAGTTAATGGAGCCATCACCATTGGCAGCTCCGGTTGGCCTTGCGACTTACAAAACTGAGTGTAGACGGTCGTCTGCTCGGTGATTAGATGGGAAAATCACAACACACCGTTTCAATTTGAGAACGATAATGGCAATCCCCAATCTCAACGACCTGTACTATTTTGTCCAAGTGGTGGACCACGAAGGTTTTGCACCCGCCGGGCGCGCCTTGGGCATCGCCAAGTCAAAGCTTAGCCGACACGTTGGGGAGCTCGAAAAACAATTAGGGGTATTGCTACTCCACCGTTCAACGCGGCATCTGCGTATGACCGATATCGGCCAGCGCTATTACCTGCACTGTAAAGCCATGCTGGAAGAAGTTGAGGCTGCCCAGCAGGTGATTGAAGAGAGCCAGTCTGGGCCTTGCGGCATCATACGGCTTAGCTGCCCCACTGGGTTACTAAACTTTCATGTCAGCAAGATGCTGGCGGATTTCATGCGTCTCTACCCCCAGGTACATATTCACCTGGAAGCCACCAACCGCCATGTAGACCCCCTGACGGAAGGTATTGATATTGCTATTCGTGCCCGCCCTCTACCGTTTGAAGATAGCGACCTGTTCCACAAGGTGCTGTCAGCAAGCAGCCAGTGCCTGGTGGCCAGCCCGAAACTGCTCAGCCGCTATGGGAAGCCGAAAGCGCCCAGCGACCTTACCCACTTTCCCAGTATCAGCCGCGCAAGGCCCGTGGAGCAGCACGTTTGGCGATTACAGCGCAACGAACACATCGAGGTTATTGAGCATACGCCACGCTTTATTACCACCGATATGACCGCCCTTTACCATGCCACGCTAGCAGGCATTGGTATTGCGCAAATGCCCAAGCTGGTGCTGCCGAGCGCCATTGATTCCGGCCAGCTGACGCTTGTTTTACCGGAATGGGAACTGCGCCAAGAAGTGATTCACGCGGTTTACCTCGCACGCCGCGAGCTACTTCCCTCAGTGCGCGTGTTGCTGGACTTTATGGAGGAACGCTACGCCGAGCTTGAACTATAAATCACTAACGCAATTACATAACACTGGGAGCCGGGTCTATGCTGACGTTACCAACACAGGAGGTGCAATATGGCTCAACAACAGTGTGCTTGCCCGAAATGCGATTGTTCCGTGGACGACCAATCCATTGAGAAAGATGGTCAGAAATTCTGCTCCGAGGCGTGTGCTATTGCCCATACAGACGGCTCCACGGGCTGCGGCCATAACTGTAGCTGCGGAAAACCAGCATAGCCTTAACGTGCCTGCAGTAGTCATCATAGCGCCCAGCACCTCTGCTGGGCGCTAATGGGTTAAGCCTCTACTTTCTTCTGTTCGTTGCTACGTTTAATTTCTACTTTCAGCTTCTACTTCAGCTCCTAATTGGCATCAGCCCCTTAATCAGCCCACCGGTTAATCATTCCGTATCGGCATGTTCGCCTCGCCACGTGCGAAAAAGCCACCCATGCACTAGCCTTAAAGGCTCTCCCCCTTACAAGGAATGTAAATATGCCTTCTACTACCGTTATTGTTGTCGTGGTTGTCGTGATCGCCGTACTAGGGATTGGCTTTAGCGGCGTTCTGCCGTTTTAAATAGTTTTGCTGTTCTAACTACGTGGCAACTCAACGACTGCTGGCTCGAATATTGGTAACGTGCGAACAAGGAAGATTAGACTTCCGAATGCTACAAGAAATGCCCGCTGAGCCATCAGCGGGCATTTTTCTGTGTGGCCATTTCGTAAGATTATTCGTTCAGCTTCTCGGGCTTGGGCGGGCTGCCTACTTTCACTTTAGTAAGGTCCTCATGAGAAAGGCCGCGCAGCAGCGATAGCATCATGACAAACACCAGAATAAACATGGGCAAACCGACCACGGTAATTACCTCTTGTAGTGCGGTAAGCCCCGCATCACCCGCCAGCACAATTAACATAGCGGCCAGCATACCTTCCGAAACACCCCAGAATACGCGCTGATGCCAAGGGCCAGGGTCGGCGCTGCCGGTACACAACATATCGACCACCAACGACGCAGAATCTGACGAAGTAGCGAAGAAAATTGCCACGATTACCACCGCCAAGCCCTGGATTAACGTAGCCGCTGGGAAGTTCTCAAAAAACGCGAACATGGCAAGCGGGATGCTTTCAGCCACGGCGGCGGACAAGACACCCGCTTGGTCCCCCATTGCCTCGCGAGCCGCTGCGCCAATGCCATCAATCTCCATGGCCGACCAACCAAAGATTGCAAACCACACCAGCGTAAACATGGAAGGCGCAAACAGCACACCCAGCACAAACTCACGGATGGTTCGCCCGCGGGAAATACGTGCCACAAAGATGCCGATGAAAGGCGACCATGTCACCGTCCAGGCCCAATAGAACACCGTCCAACTGCCCTGCCACCCCCAGCCACTGCCGTCGGTGCTGGCGTAGCGAGCCAAGGTGTCATTCCAGAACGCCATCGGCAACAGGTTAGTGATGTACAGGCCAAAGGTTTCAACAACGGCACGTAACAAAAACACGGTCGAGCCGGTAAGCAGCACAAACACCAGCAAGCCAACCGCCATACCAATATTGATATTGGAAAGCCGCTTCACACCGGAATCCAGCCCCGCCACAATCGACCCCACAGCAACGGCGGTCAGCACAGCGATAATAACCACCTTGGTAAACACCGCATCTGGCACACCGAACAGTTCGGTTAACCCTGCATTGATCTGTTGAGTACCCAAGCCAATGGAAACCGCCACGCCAAACAACGTGCCCAGAATGGCAAAGATATCGAGGGTTTTGCCGACAGGGCCGTAAATGCGCTCGCCCAGCAACGGGTAGAACACGGAGCTAAAACGCATCGGCAGGTTGTAACGGTAGATAAAGTACGCAAACGCCAGCCCCGGCATCGCGAAAATCGCCCAGGTATGCAGCCCCAAGTGATAGATCGAAAAGCTCATGGCATCGTCGGCGGCTTCTACCGAAAAGGGTTCGACACCCGGCCTTGGCGGCGTAGAGAAGTGGGAAATAGGCTCGGCAACCCCCCAGAACATCAACACCGTACCGATACCACCCGCAAACAGCATGGTGAACCAGGAAATGTTGCTATACGCAGGCTTGGCGTCGTTACCGCCCAAGCGAATTGCCCCGTAACGGCTAATTGCCACCCACAGCAAAAACGCCACCCAACTGGTCACCCCTAAAATAAAAAACCAGCCAAGGTTAGTAACCACCCACTCGCGCCCCGCACCAAAGGCACTCCCTATCGCGTCCGGTGCAATCAACAGCGCCACCAGGAACAGGACCATGATGCCTGCAGAGGTGAAAAAAATAGTCGGATCCGTCCGAAGGCCCAGCTTGTTGGCGAGATTATTGAGCATAATCTTTCCTCTTGTCTTTACAACAAGGTAGGGGGTATGGGCGGATTGCGCCAAGGTGCATTAAAAGCTCCCGGAGAAGCTCTTACATGTGTATTGACGCATTTGTGATGACCTTACGAGCAAAGCTTTTGTCATAAAAACAAATAAAAACAAAAACATACTTCAAAGACCAAATAATCAACCAAGAGGTAAAACAACCATCTCTCAATTAACATAAGCTCTTACATTATTTGTAAGCCTTATCTTACAAATAATTTTAATTTTCCATTTATTAACCATTTCATTGACATTCAAATTAGAATTCGCTTTTGTGGATTAACTATTTTAAAAATAATCATGGAATCCATATGAGCGAAGCCCGTCCTGAATACACATCACAGGGAAAATATGCCCGGTTAATCCCTACTCTGGCTGACAGCAAAAAAGAGGAGCGCGCAACTTCTATACTCTTGGCAGCGCTAATGTCGGTATATGAATTTCGCAAAGCGATGCTTCAATCGATCAACAAACGCGTTGGAGAACGCACAAAGCTTGAGGCTTGGACCGAAGTAGTCTTCAAAAACGAAACCCCGATAAACCAAAAAAAGAGCCCTGATGACCGACCTGATGGGCTTATCGTTCTTAATACTGGCCGAACGAAGTGGCATGCTTTGGTTGAAGCCAAGGTAGGCAGCGAGACTGTTGGAGAAGACCAGCTATTAAAATATATCAAACAAGCCAAGGAACACGGCATTGATGCTGTCATCACCATTACCAATCAGTTTGTCGCCTTTCCAACTCACCACCCAGTGACCATTCCCAAGAAGCACTTACGCTCGGTTGAAATTTTCCATTGGTCGTGGACCTACATCGTGACCATGGCCCAACTGCTTCTAGCGCAGGACAAAATAGAAAGTCAGGACCAGCGGTTCATTCTGCACGAAGTAGTTAAATACCTAGAAGATCCAGGAAGTGGTAAAGCTGGTTTTACCAGCATGAACTCTGAATGGAAGACGGTGGTACAGAGCGCTTTTAACAATACGAAGCTTAATAAAAACTCTGAAGAAGTACTAAAAACTGTTGGTAGCTGGCATCAGGAACAACGTGAGCTGTGCCTTCAAATGTGGCCTTTAGTCGGAGAAAAGGTAGCGGTTAAGCTCCCACGAGCCCACCGAAATGATCCAAAGCAACGACTAGCGGATGATTG